>JAEZCC010000046.1 GCA_023412715.1 Bacillota bacterium | reverse complement strand
GCCCAGCGCCGAGGCGCGTCGCGGCGGCGCCGGCGCGCGCAGCGCGGTCTGCACCGTCACCTCGGTGTCGCGATAGATGTCGGCGACCTCGTCGGGCGCGCCGTAGCTTGACGCGACGGTGGCGATGACCTCGGCTTCCGACTTGCCGGGGTTCTCCGCGAGTTCGGAGCGCAGGTATTCCTCGGCGTCGTAGAGCGCGTCCTGGATCATCGCCGGGTCGGCGCCGGCCAGTGCGCGCCGCAACTGCTCGAGGTACTCGGGGATGGTGCGAGGCAGGGTGTTCATCATGGGGTCCCCTCCAGGACGGTATCGATCGAGTCGCGGGTCGCACGCCAGGCGGCAGCCCATTCGCGCAGGGCTTCGTGCCCGGCGCCAGTGATCTCGTAATAGCGCCGCGGCGGGCCGGCATCGGATGGCCCGACGTGGCTGGACAGCAGCGCCGCGGCCTCCAGGTTGCGCAGCACCGGGTACAGCGCGCTCTGCTTGCCGCTGAGTACCCCGCCGCCGATGCGCTCGAGTTCCTTGGCGATGAGGTAGCCGTACAGCGGCTCCTTGGCCTTGGCCAGCACCGCCAGCAGCACCAGCGACACCGTCCCGGCGCTCAACTCCTTCTGGAACTTCTTCAGATGGGCTTCGATATCGGTCATCGCCCCACTCCCGGGCTAGATTGAAGGCAATACTAGTGTTGAGTTCGGTATAGCGGATGTGCTGTTAGTCATGCCCCTCCATAACTGGCCCGTTGGGGAGCCGATCGCGCAGAATCGGGCGCTTCACCCATCCGGAAGCGCCCGATGACCCTCCGCCCTGCCCTGCTTGCCTGCGCCCTCGCCCTGGCCACCCTGTCGACCACCGCGCCGGCGGCGGAGAAGTACCGCAGCGCCCAGGAAATCCTGGCGCAGTCACCGGCCAGCGACTGGCGCACGCTCGACCCGGCCAACACCCTGTACATGGACCTGGAAGGCGGCACGGTGGTGATCGAGCTGGCGCCCGCGTTCGCCCCGGAGCACGTGGACAACATCCGCACCCTGGCCCGCGGCGGCTTCTGGGACGGGCTCAACATCTACCGCTCGCAGGACAACTTCGTCGTGCAGTTCGGCGATCCCGACGGCGAGGAACCGGCCAAGGCGCGCTCGCTGGGCAAGGCGAAGACCAAACTGCCGGCCGAGTTCCAGCGCCCGTCCAAGGGCCTGGACTTCACCGCCCTGCCCGATTCCGACGGCTGGGCCGATGAAGTCGGTTTCGTCGATGGCTTCCCGGTCGGCCGCGACCCGAAGGACGGCACCACCTGGCTGGCCCACTGCTACGGTGCGCTCGGGGCCGGCCGCAATACCGACGAGGACAGCAGCATCGGCGCCGAGCTGTACGTGGTCACCGGCCAGTCGCCGCGCCAGCTGGACCGCAACATCACCGTGGTCGGCCGCGTGGTGAAGGGCATGGAGCTGCTGAGCGTGATCCCGCGCGGTCCCGAGCCGATGGGCTTCTACGAGGACCCGGCGCAGCGCACGCCGATCCGCGCCATCCGCCTGGCCAGCGAGGTTCCGGCGGCCGAGCGCATCCCGCTGCAGGTGCTGCGCACCGATTCGAAGACCTTCGCCGACGCCACCGAAGCCCGCCGCAATCGCCGCGACGATTTCTACAAGCGCCCGGCCGGCCACATCGACCTGTGCAACGTGCCGCTGCCGGTGCGCATGGCACCGGGGAGCAAGTAAGCAATGCAGCACTGGCCCGGCGCAATGCCGGGCCATTCGGTTCCAGCGGGTGCCGTGGCAAGGCGTCCGGCGGTTTCGCTTCACCTGCCCTTTGCCGGGTTTCGGCCACCCTGCCGGTCCCGAGAAATGGAAGGACCACCATGCCCACCCTGCGCATCCGCATCACCGGCAGCGACGACGATTCGCGCGCCATCAGCAACCTGTTGCAGAGCCTGGACGGCGTCGAGCATGTCGAGGAAACCGACGACCTGATGCCACACCTGGACGACGAGGATTCCAGCTCGGCCGGCCTGTCCGACGACGAAGGCCCGGGCATGAGCGAGTTCGAGGTGGAAGTCGGCAACGAGGCCACTGCCGAGAAGGTGCGCACCGCGGTCGAGATCCTGGCCCGCGAGCTGGAAGTGTTCGTCGAGTTCGAACAGGACGAGGGCTGAGCCCCGTCCCGACAGGTGGTTCGCCCCGGCGAACACCTGCCCGCGGCGCGGCTTCAGAGGCTGGCGCCGTCCACCTGCTTGACCGTCAGCGTGGCCAGGTCCAGCTCCGGCAGGCAGCGCACGTTGACCGCCACCATTGCCTCGCCATTGCCCGGGTTCCGGCCCTCGCTGAACGGGGCGATCCCGCACACCGGGCAGTGATGGTGGTCGATGTGTTTCCTGTTGAACTGGTAGGTACCCAGGTCCGCCCGGTCGGTATGCAGGGTCAGCGCCGCGGCCGGCGCAAACCACAGCAGGCCGCCGCGGCGGCGGCACATCGAGCAGTTGCAGTCGTAGACCTCGGTGAGCGCGTCGCCGGCGTCCACGGTGAAGGCGATCTTTCCGCAATGGCAGCTTCCGTCGTACTTCATGGCGCGCTCCTGGCTGGGAAAGGGCCAGCCTAAGCCAACCAACGGCATGTGTGCCGGATCGCGGGCACGCCCTATGCTGGCGGCCTTCCGTCACCACAGGACCACCGATGCGCAAGCAACTGCTCGCCGCCGCCCTGCTCGCCGCCCTGGCCGGCTGCCAGAACGACAAGGCGCCCACCGCCGAAACCCCGACCGCCGCGGCGGCCTCGCAGAGCCAGGCCGACGCCCGCTTTGCCGAGCTCTCGCAGAAGGCGCTCGACACCTGGATGCAGCTCTCGCCGACCAGCGCGACCCAGATCGGCGACCACCGCTATGACGGCGAGATCGACGACATGTCCGCCACCGGCCAGCAGAAGGGCCTGGAACTGACCAAGGCCCTGCTCGCCGAACTGGACGCCATCGACGTGGCCCAGCTCTCGCGCGAGAACCAGGTCGACGCCGCCATCCTGCGCAACCAGCTGCAGTCCGATATCTGGAACGTGGAAACCCTGCAGGCCTGGAAGTGGGACCCGCAGGTCTACAACAGCCTGGCCGGTGGCGCGATCTACAGCCTGATGGCGCGCGAGTTCGCCCCGCTGCCCGAGCGGATGAAGTCGGCCATCTCGCGCATCGAGAAGATCCCGCAGGTCTACGCCGCCGCCCGCGCCAACCTGGACCCGGCGCGGGTGCCGAAGATCCACGCCGAAACCGTGGCCAAGCAGAACCGCGGCATCCTCAGCCTGGTCGACAGCTTCATCGTCCCGCACATCGGCGAACTGGAAGCCGCCGACCAGCAGCGCCTCAACGCCGCCATCGCAAAGCTGCGCAGCGAAGTGGCCAGCTACCAGGAATGGCTGGACAAGACCTTGGTGCCCAACGCCAAGGGCGAGTTCCGCATCGGCGCTGAGCGCTACGACCAGAAGCTGAAGTTCTCGCTCAACTCCTCGCTCTCGCGCGCAGAGATCGGCGAGCGCGCCCGCGCCGAACTGGCCCGCGTGCGCCAGGACATGTACCGGATCGCCCAGACCGTGCTCAAGGACAAGCCCGGCGCCCCGGCCCTGCCCGACCAGCCCAGTGACGACCAGCAGCAGAAGGCCATCGAGGCCGCGCTGGAACTGGCCTATGCCGAGAAGCCGGCGCGCGACAAGGTGGTCGACGACGCCAAGGCCTCGCTCGAGCACGCCACCGAGTTCGTGCGCAGCAAGGACCTGATGACCCTGCCCGACGCGCCGGTGGACATCATCCTGATGCCCGAATTCCAGCGCGGCGTGGCCGTGGCCTATTGCGACTCGCCCGGCCCACTCGACAAGAACCTCAAGACCTTCTACGCGGTCTCGCCGATTCCCGACGAATGGAACGATGAGCAGGTCGATTCGTTCCTGCGCGAATACAACAGCCGCATGATCCACCTGCTCTCCATCCACGAGGGCACGCCGGGCCATTACCTGGAAGGCTGGCACTCGGGCAAGTTCCCCTCCACCCTGCGCGCCGTGCTGCTCTCGGGCCTGTTCGCCGAAGGCTGGGCGGTCTATACCGAGCGGATGATGCAGCAGGAGGGCTACCTGGATAACGACCCGCTGTTCCACCTGGTGCAGCTCAAGTTCTACCTGCGCACGATCGCCAACGCGATCCTCGACCAGGGCGTGCACGTGGACAACTGGCCCCGCGAACAGGCCATGCACCTGATGACCCACGACGCCTTCCAGCAGGAAAGCGAAGCGGCCGGCAAATGGGTGCGCGCCCAGCTCACCTCCGCCCAGCTGCCGACCTACTTCGTCGGTGCACAGGAACACTTCGACACCCGCAAGGCGGTCGAGGAAAAGCAGGGCGCCAACTTCAACCTCAAGGCCTACCACGACCAGATGCTGTCCTACGGCGCCCCGCCGGTACGGTTTGCCCGGCAGCTGATGCTGGACCAGCCGATCGAATAAGCAACACTTTCAGCGGAAACAGGACAAAGGCCCGGGTTTTCCGGGCTTTTTTTTCCAGCGCCCCCCATGCATACGCCAGGTGTTAGGCCGCAGTTGTGCGGCCCTAATCGATAGCACCGCCGAAATGCGGCAATTGCCGTCTCCGCCGCGACCTCGTCCCCAACAAAGATTCCGGCAACCCTTTGATTTTTCGACTCGAAGCCAGACTTCCCATCGACACTCAAAAAATGGATACTCCGGCAATTGCCGCAATTAGGCGGTCCAATAGGTGTTAGACCGCATGGACAGAGACTCGACATTCAAAGAGCACTACTTCTGGGAACTCCAGCGCAGGGACAGTCTCAACGCGAGCCTAGCATTCCCAGTTGGTGTGGTTACGCTGCTTTTTGGCGCAACTTACGCCATGTCGCAAAGCGTCTCACTCGATCTGACGGGATGGAACGCCGTACTACTGATACTTCTTGGAGTGACTGCGATCCTACTCGCTGTAGGTGTCTACTATTTGGTTCAAGCCTATTGGGGCTACACCTACAAGCACATGCCGCTTTCGGCGAAGCTACTGGACTATAAAGAGGGGCTTGTTGCCTACCACAGCGCCTGCGGCAAGAATGATGCTGATTCACGCAAAAGGGCAGAACAGGAGTTTTGCACAGACCTTGATCGAGTGTACGCAGAGAACTGTGAGATCAACGGTGAGAATAATGACAGCAAGTCTTCGAACATTTTTCGAGCCAATCTGTACATCATTGCGGCCATAGCATCCGTTGCCCTCTGTGGCCTGATATTTCTTGGGCAATCCAAGACGACTCCGCCAAAGCCGTCCAAGATCGAAATAACTAATCTCAAGGAGTTGGCTGTGACCCAGAACGACAAGCCCTCAAACCCTCCGGCGCAGCCAGCGCGTCAACCCGAACCCGTCCGGCCAACAATGCCGCCAAGCCGAGACGTGAAAGAGCATGTAGACCCCAAGAGAAAGTAGTGCGGTCTAACAATTCATTCAAGCCGAACCCGCTTCGCGGGTCGGCTTAATTCAGGTGTTAGGCGCTAGTACCGTGACTTCTCGTTTCCTGTCGCTACACAATGGCTTTGCTGCTCTTATTTGGCTAGCAATCGCCGCCGGGGCGTGGTTTGTGTGGCATACGATACGTGCGGGAGAGGTTGCTGAACTTCGCGCACAAGTGCCAGATTTCTTTTTGGCGGGCAAGGCGCTAGCCACCTGCAACGAAAGTAGTTTTTGGGCAGTCGACCGGCGCGCAATATTCTCAGGATCATTGCGTAGAACCAAAAATATCACGCGCCCAAGTGGACTTGCCGAACCGTGGATTACAGGAACGATCCCAGAAAGCGACTTCTACAATGAGTCATCGACCTTCATCTGCCCAAGTCTTGCTCCAGAACTCAAAGCTCGGATCTTGGCAGCCAGCCGCAACCCTGGCAATCTAAGACGTTACGGCGTGTATTCGGTGTATTGGCTTCCGAGCGAGCAGCTTTTGGTCGTCCGCCATTACAACGACTAGCGCCTAACAATTCGTTCAAGCCGAAACTGCTTCGCTCCGGCAACGGCGTGGCAGAATAAGCTTGCCACGCCGTTCCCTGCGCTACGCAGTTCGGCTTAACTCAGGCGTTATGCGGCAGTGCGTTGAAGGGTGTCGCAGCTTCTTCCTTCGGATACCCCGTGGCAGCGTGTCGGGTCGGCTCCGGGTTGCAGCTCACCATTGGTCCCGCTGTTGATCGGCGTGTTGCTTCGTCGGCGTCGTGTCGGGCGTCGTGCTCCGCTTGTCGGTCGCTTCGGTTGCACCGCGCATCGCAGCTTCTCGCCAAAGCCTTGAAAGCCTAGTCGGTGGTAGTGTTCTGGCGTTGGGTGGCGAGCCGGCATCAGGAGCACTTCCGCATAACAATTCATTCAAGCCGAAGCCACTTCGTGGCTCGGCTTAATTCAGGTGTTAGACGGCTTGGAAAATGTCACCGCGCAGATCAAAAGCAGAGCGTAGACGCATCAGCTATCGTATCCATGCTGCTAGAAGTGAGCAGCCTGGCTACAGCGAGATCATAAAAGAGCACGAAGAACTAAAACAACGAATTTCTGACGCCCTAGCTCGCAAAAGGGGCGAGAACTACAAAAAAATTCGCGCCCTGCTCACAAACAATTGGCGGGCCGCTCTATCTGACAAGTTTATTTATATTAGCGACCCAATAGTTGAATTTTCTGTAGACCACCCATTTTTCTCGATAGTTGTTTTTTGTGGCGCTCTAGTTGTTGATTGGAGAATTGCAGTTGCACTCGTAGCCTCCTTCGCACTTGTGCGCTACTTGTCAGATCTGGCTCTACGCAAACAGCGCCATGCTTATGCGAAAGAAATTAATGCGATTAGAAGCGATGAATCGGCTGTGGAGCAGAAGCTCAAGAAAGGACTTGCAGATCATTTCACAAAGAAATGCGATGAGTTTAATGGCTACCCTCCAGACTGGCAGGAACGCAGATTGAGAGTGTTCCGTCGAGATGACTACACATGCCAGACATGCAGCAGAATACTTCCAAAACAAAAGCTGCATGCTCATCACTTGCTAGAAATTTCATCCGGCGGGACGAACCAGCTGGACAACCTCATCACGCTTTGCGCACGCTGTCATGCAAAAGAGCATCACAGCCCAGGATGCTTGTGAGCCGTCTAACAGTTCGTTCAAGCCGAACTTGCTTCGTTACACCAAGCACATGGCAGAAGAAGCTTGCGATGTGTTTGGCTCCACTACGCAAGTCGGCTTAACTCAAGCGTTAGACCTGCAGGGAGAGAGAAATGGGAGCTTGGGGAAATGGGTCATTTGACAACGACGATGCTGCTGACTTCCTTGCGGATGTCACTGACGGCTCCGATCTCGCGCTAGTTCGTGAGATTTTCGCCACCGTTCTGGGAGCTGAGGAGTACCTTGAGGCGCCAGACGCTAGCCAAGCTATTGCTGCTGCGGAAATAGTAGCGGCGGCAGTTGGTCGGCCCACTCCTGCGGCCCAGGAGGAAGAGGAGCTATCTGAATGGCTTGCTCGTGTTAGGCCACCCGTCGAGCCAGACTTGATAAAACAAGCCGTGCAAGTCTTGGATCGCATCGTTGGTGAGAACTCCGAGCTTCGAGAGCTATGGGAGGAGTCGGATGAACTCTCGGAATGGGAAGCAACTGTTGTTACCTTGCGATCAAGGCTGCAGGTCTAACAATTCGTTCAAGCCGACGCCGCTTCGCGGCGCGGCTTAATTCAGGTGTTAGGTTGCTCAAGGAGGATGTGCGCATGTCTCACAAGAACCTGTGGCTTGGACTTGCTTTGTTGATCGCGGTCTATGTCGCACTTAGCAATCTGGCCACTGCAATCGTTCCTC
>JAEZCC010000041.1 GCA_023412715.1 Bacillota bacterium | reverse complement strand
TGACGGCCCCTTGCCTGAACTCCTCGCTGTAACGGTTCCCGTTGCTTTTTCCCATGTAGGACACCCCTTCGTAGTGCTTTTATTTTACACTACTCCCGGCCGTTCATCAAATCGGGTATAGCTCAGTGTTTCCAAGCAAGCCTGTTGCAACCGTCTGCTGAACTTTATCCGAGAGCCCTATATTGTAATCCGCAGTTGTGGCTATGCAATCACGGAAATCCGTGCCTCTGCCGCCGCCCGCCGCAAACTGCCTGCATTGAAATCTATCCCAGAAGGAACATTTGCCTACGAGGCGATCACTAAAAATAAAAATCAGGATGCCTATGATGAAAGCGACGCAGCCAAATGGCTGCTAGGTTCGAATCTACCGCTTCACCTTTACGAATGGACGCGCGGTTCGTGGGCAGATAATGTTTCAATGACCATTCTGAGATGGTGATAAAATGATTGTAAATGATTATTATGAATCGACAGTTCATGATTGTGCAGAAAGCGAGGGAATAACCCGTGGCTACGAGAGGCAAAAGCATTAACCTGTTTCTGATGGACGGCGACCCCAATGGGCGCATTAAGTGTACCCTCGCCAACTGGACAGGGGTGGCATATAAAATTCCGCGTACCGAACTGGATAAGTGCAAGGGACGCGATGACCTCTCGCAAAGCGGGGTCTATTTCCTGTTTGGAGTTTCAGATCAGACCGGCGAGGATGTTGTCTACGTCGGACAAGCCGGCGCGAGGAAAAATGGCGAGGGTATTCTCTATCGCCTGCAGGAACATAGACGCAACCCCGAAAAAGACTACTGGACAGAGGCAGTCGTTTTCACGACCTCAAATAATTCTTTCGGACCCACTGAGATAAGCTACCTTGAAAACCGCTTCACGAATATGGCAATCGCGGCAAAGCGATATCTGGTGAAGAACGGGAACGATCCGACACCGGGCAACATTACGGAGGAAAAGGAAAGTGAACTGGAAGAGTTCGTTGACTACGCCAAGATCGTAATGGGAACCCTCGGCCACAAGGTGTTTGAGCCGCTCTCGCAGCTCGTGGTAACAGCCTCGCCAATGGGTGAGGAAACCCCTCAAGCCGGAGAAAATTTCTTTATCAATCGAAGCGGTGCCGACGCCAAAGCGAGGCTGACAAGCGAAGGACTTGTCATTTTCGCGGGAAGCGTGATTCGGAAAGAAATACTTTCGAGCTGCCCTGACCATGCGAAATCTGCACGGGAGGACAACAAAAAATATATAGATGAGAACGGAGCCTTGCAAAGGGACATCCTCTTTAAAACACCATCGGGTGCGTCTGACTTTGTCCTTGGCGCGTCAACAAGCGGAAATGTGGAGTGGAAAACTGCCGAAGGTAAAACGCTGAAGGAATTCGAAGCAAGAGAGGCAAGCGAAGGATGACCCACCAGAATATCATCGACTTCTGCTTGACTTTTCCCGCCGCCTATGAGGACTATCCGTTTGACAGCATAACGGACAACGCTTAGACAGTGATGAAGCACGGGGCAAACAAGAAGTCCTTCGCGCTGATTTATGAATAAAACGGCAAGTTGTGCGTTAGCTGAAGTGCGAGCCGTTTGAAGCGGACTTCCTATGACATGTGTTTGCGGACGTGACGCTCGCCTTCCCGGGATCATTTCTAATAAGCGCGTTAGGATACGTTTAAGATGGCATGAAACGCAACGTTTACTGTGATTTTGTCACACCTAAAAGGAGTATAAGGGCTTTATCTCAAAAATTTTCCATCGCGTTCATACACATAAATACGGACAAAAGCCCCTTACATTCTCCACTTCACTTCCCGAATCTTCACCTGCCCGAAATAATCGCCTTCCGTCTTTACACTTTCAATGACAATTCTCTCTACAAACTGTTTCAAGAAAGCGCGGCGTTCCGGGTTCGATAACCCATCCCAGTTCTTTTTAAAGTTCAACGCGATTTCCTGCGGCTTTGATGCCGCAGGGTCCTGAGCTGCCTTGAGGCGTTCCAGTTCAGCGCCCAAAACCTGTTTATCCGACGCAACAAGGTCCTTCATTTCGCGGTAATCATCAAAGTCAATCTCATTGCGGACATACCGTTCCAGTGTTTCACGTTCCCTTGTTTCAAGATTTTTCAGCTTGTTTTCCAGCGATGAAATCGCTTCACTGTTGTCATGCTTGGCTTTTTCCTCTTCCGCAAGGGAACGTGTATCCACAGCGTCAAAATCAGCAATTTCAGAGATGTATTCCTCGAAGGCCGCCTCCACTTTCTTGTGGCTCATACTGCCAACGGTGCAGGTTCCGAGCGTATGATTACGGCATACGTATCCGACTGTAATTTGAATTTTCGTCTTTAATTTTTTGCGGGATTCATAAGTTTTCAACTTGTATCCGCATTTTGCGCATACCAAAAATCCGGCAAAATATTTATCGTCGTTCGGCGGCTTTGTGATACCCACCTTTTTGTTTCCCTCAAGGATACCCTGCGCGGCATCAAAAAGTTCCTGCGGGATGATCGCTTTATGCAGGCCGTCGTATTCCCGCTTGTGCTTGGAATCACTGATGTGGTGGCGCACATCGCCCACATAGTTGCAATTGGCGAGGACACGCCTGACTTTTCCGGAAGCCCATGTTTTGCCTTGTTTCGTGGATATCCCGCGCAAATTAAGTCGCCGCGCAATGTCTGTGAGGGTCAACCCGCTGCCGACAAACATGTCAAAAATATCCCGCACGACTCCAGCTTCGGCGGGATTTACCGTTTGTATTTTTTGACCTTTGACGCGGTCATATCCGAAGCTTGCCGACGATGTGCAGAGCGAATACCCTTCCTTCACCTTGCGTTCGACGCCGACCCTTGTTCGCTCGATAATGTTTTCGCGCTCAAACTCCGCAAAGATACCGATGATTTTGATAAACATCCTGCCGGATGCCGTCTGTGTATCAATGGACTCCATCAGGGAGTTGAATTCGCAGTCATTGGCGTTGAACAGATCAACCAGATAAATCAAATCCGCCGTGGAGCGTGTGAGGCGGTCGATCTTGAACACCAGCACGTTTTTGACGTGCCCGGCTTTTATATCCGTTATCATTTCTTTGACCGCAGGACGTCCGGTGATGTCCTTGCCTGAGATGCCTTCGTCGGCATATATTTTATAGATTGACCAATCTTTGATTCTCACATAATCCTTGAGTTTCTGCTCCTGCGCCCGGATGGAGAAACCCTCCTGCGCCTGTTCCTCCGTGGATACGCGGACATAAATCGCTGTTTCCATCAGCCACTGCTCCCATCGTCTTGATTGACAGGATTTTGCGGTGGCTCATCTTTTTTGCGTTCAATCTCCGTTTCCATGGCTTTGCGCTGCGCTTTCAAAAAGAATTTTAACATCCGTTCCTGCAACGTCTTTGGCAGTTCAATTCTTTTTGAATCGTCGGACATATATTTCACCTCGCGAAATTCTCATTGGTAAAATATATGTGGGCGGTATCTGGAATAAAGATTGTCCGCTGAAAACCGGTTCTATAAATCTTTGCACGGCTCTGGGCGGGAATTGCCTGTCCGCTTGCCGGGGAGGTTCGCACACATGGCAGGCTGATTTTTCTTAAATGTTACATGAATCAGATTTCAAAAATTCCTGCCGTGCGGCTATGCACACATCGGGCTGGTATAAGGAATCGGCACTTCAGGGTCCAGCAGGGTGCTCATGAACCATCGGATGTTGAGGTAAGAGATTTCGCGGCGGCGCTTCTCCTGCGGATCTTCGCCCTCCAGCACAGGGGACTCCGCAATGGATTCCTCATAGCGGCGGTTGACATATTCCTGAAGGTCCAGCGCGGCCGTGACTTCGGGCTTCAGCAGCTTCGTCCGTATGGAAAGGTCGGGCGACCAGGGGAAGCAGTGCCCCTCGAACGCCTCTTTTTTGTGGAACCACGGGTATCCGCCGAAAATTTCGTCGGAGCATTCCCCCGAGAGCGCGACGACGTGCTCCCGCTTGATCAGCCTGCAGAAATACAGCAGGGAAGAATCCACGTCCGCCATGCCGGGAAGATCCTTCGCGTCCACCGCGTCGTACAGGCAGTCGGCCTGGCTGATGTTGTCGCAGATCAGCACGTGGTGGTCCGTGCTGCAGAAATCCGCCATTTTCAGGCTCCACGGCTTGTCGGAGTCGGGCTGGAACGCCGTGGGGTGAAAATATTTGTCGTTGCCGGCAAAATCGAACGAATAGGTTGAGAGCGTCTCGCCCCTCTTGTGATAATCCTGCGCGGCAAGGGCTGTGACGATGCTGGAGTCCAGCCCGCCGGAAAGGAAAGTGCACAGCGGCACGTCTGACACGAGCTGCCGCGTCACGGCGTCTTCCACAAGGTAGCGCACCTGCTTGACCGTGTCTTCGTAGCTGTCGGAATGCTCGTAGCTTTCCAGCTCGAAATACGGCTTTTCGTGCAGCCCGTCGCGGTCGTAAACGGCGCTGCAGCCGGGCTTCAGCTCAAAGATGTTCCGGAAGATGCCGACCCCCGCCGTCCTGGCCGGGCCGAGGCCGAACACTTCGCATAGGGCCTGCCGGTCCGCAACGGGGTTGATGCCGGGGTACTGGAACAGCGCCTTGATTTCGGACCCGAACACCAGCCTGCCTCCGCTGACGGAGTAGAACAGCGGCTTCACGCCGAAGCGGTCCCGGCAGAGGAAGCAGCACCCGCGGCGTTCGTCGTCGACGGCGAACGCAAAGATGCCGTTGAGCTTTTGAGGGCATTTCTCTCCGTACTGGATGTAGCATTTCAGCAGGACTTCCGTGTCGCTGTGGGTTTCGAACAGATACCCGACGGCTTCCAGCTCGCGGCGCAGTTCGCCGCTGTTGTAGAGCTCCCCGTTGTAGACGATGGTGTAGCGGTATCCGCCGGCATAGGCGGTCATGGGCTGCTTGCCGCCCTCAATGTCCACGACGGCCAGCCGCTGGTGCGCGAACGCGGCGTGCGCCGAAAGAAAAACGCCGCTTTCGTCGGGGCCGCGGTGCCGCAGGGTGTTTCCCATACGGCGGACCAGATGCCCAAGAAACGGCGCTTCATCGGTAAAATCGTCGTGATAGTCGCAAAACCCTGCAATTCCACACATGAGAAAGCCCCTCCTTTTCATTCACACTCTTATATTATGCCAAAATAAAATTATGGTTATTACAAAAAGTGTGTCTGCAAAGAGGGGCAGGGGAAGCAGGCGCTGCGGGGCGCTTATTTTTTACGGCCTTTTTCGCGGGGTTCGTCTCCGGTCGCCTTTTCCGCGTTCAGCTCGCTGAGGATGCGTTCCGACGCGGTCCGCCGGGCGTTCGCCTCGACGGAAAGCTCGATCACGAGGCGCATCAGCTCGTCGTCGCCCTTCTGGGCGGCCGTGTCGACCCTCTCGCAGATCTCGCGCAGGGCCGAGCTTTGGGCGTCGCAGAAACGCTCGTACATTTCGTTCGGCGAGGCGTTCTGCAGCAGGGTATTGATCAGCATGGCGATGTCCTGAATGGAGAGCACCTGCTTGAGCATGCAGATGACCGTCAGCACCGCGAGGTGCTCACGTGAGTATTTTTTCTGCTCCGGCCTCGGCAGGACGCCGTCCTTCACGTAATTGTTGATCATGCTTGAGGTCAGCAGGCAGTCGTTTTCGTCCCGCTCGTACAGGTGGAGCTGTTTGTCCATATAGGTGAGGACCTGGTCCATATAGAGGTAGATTTCGGGAAAGCGGTTCCATGGAACGCAGCTGGACTGCCCGATTTCTTTTGACCAGGCCAGGATTTTTTCAGCGGCCTCGCTCATAGTTTCTGCTCCCTTTCGCCGAATTCGGCCGGATTTTCCGCCATATAACGGCTGGGGGGTACCCCCATGTATTTTTTAAAAGCCCTCGAAAAGTACAGCTGGTCGGAAAAGCCCGTGGAATACGCTGCTTCCCCTACGGTCAGGCGCCCGGTTTTCAGCAGGGCCGAGGCCTTGTTGATGCGGTACCGGACCAGGTACTCGTTCGGCGGCATGGAAATGTGCTGCATGAACAGCCGGTACAGGTGGCTGCGGCTGATGCCCGCGCTCGCGGCGACATTCCCGATGCTGATATTGCCGGAGTAATTGTAGTCGATGAATTTGATGGCTTTCTGCACGTACTCGAACCCGTTCCCGCGGAGAGGGCCGGCCGGTCGGCCGAACTGGTCCATCAGCGCGGAGAGGAACAGCAACAGCCCGGCTTCCATCCGCGCCTCGCTGGCGGGGTCGGAGCCGGAGCTTTTGCAGATGTTGTCAATCAGCTCCTGCAGGCGGCGGTTGTTGCCGTACCGGAACGCAGGTTCCCGGTCGAGCAGGCCGGTCTGCTCCATCAGCCGTTTCGCGTCCGTCCCGTTGAAGCCGACCCAGCAGTATTCCCACGGATCTTCCCGGTCGGCCGCGTACGAGGCGATCAGTCCGGGGATCAGAAGGAATCCGCTGCCCGCCGAAAGGCGGTACTGCTTTCCGCGGCAGCAGAAGACGCCGCGCCCCGAGACGATGCAGTGGATCAGGTAGTGGTCGCGCACGGCGGGACCCCAGGCGTGGTTCGGCGCGCATTTCTGGACGCCGCAGCTGTAGACCGCAAGCCCCAGGCTGTTATGGAACGGAACGCGGAAGGAACGCCGGAATTCGTCGCTCGTCATGAAAAGCCGCACTTCCTACTTCGTATTCGCTTCTATTATAATTGCTATCCGTTTCAGATGCAAGGAGAAACAAAGGAGGAAAAATCCTTGAAATCACGGCCGGCCGGGGGGTATAATAAGACAAAACCCCAGTCAGGAGGACAGGCGAATGATTTCTTCCCCGATTCTGAAAATTCTTCTCGTGATTCTTGTGGTCGGTTTCGTTGCCCTTGCGTTCGCGGCGGCGCATCTTTCCGGCAGAGCCAGGGACCGTTTCCAGGAGGATACCGACGACCCGCCGCGTTATGACGCCGCCCGGCAGGCTCCCGCCGCGCCGGAAGAGACGGTGCAGGCCGGCGTCCCGGGCGAGATTGTCGCGGCCATCGCGGCCGCCGTCGCCTGCCTCGAGCCGGGCGCCGTCGTCACCTCGGTCCGCCGCGCGCCGCAGGGCGGCGTTTCCGCCTGGAAGCTGGCCGGCCTGCTCGAAAACACCAGGCCGTTCTAAGCCCCGGCCCGCCGCGCCCTTTGCCCGCATGCCCGCCGCGTACGGGCCCTTTTCTTTTTTGGGGCCGGGCGGGACGGCCATTTGCTATTTTGCGCGGGATATATTACAATAGAATCCAAACGGCGGAAAATCCCGCAGGAATTTTGAAACTGGCGGTGGATTCATGACGGAACAGAATCAGGCGGTTATGCTGCGCAGAAAAGCGCTGGAAAGGGAATTCTCCCGGATGAACGGCAGGCAGAAGGAGGCCGTTTTCACGGTCGAAGGGCCGCTGCTCGTCCTTGCCGGGGCCGGAAGCGGAAAGACCACGGTCCTCGTGAACCGGATTGCGAATCTTGTGCGTTTCGGCAACGCCTACCAGTCGGACGACGTGTCCGGCATGACGGAAGAGACGGCGCGGCGGCTTTCCCTCTGGCTGGAGGAAAGCGGCCCCATGCCGGAAGAGCTTTACGCCGGGCTGGCCGTCGCCCCGTGCCCGCCGTGGCGCATCCTCGCCATCACGTTTACGAACAAGGCCGCGAACGAAATGAAAGAGCGGCTTTCCGGCATCCTCGGCCCGCAGGGGGAGGAGATCTGGGCTTCCACGTTCCACGCCACCTGCGCGCGCATCCTCCGGCGGGACGCGGCTGAGCTCGGATTTTCCTCGCATTTCACCATCTACGACGCGGATGACTCCAAACGGCTGATGAAGGACTGCCAGTACACGCTGAAAATCGACGAGAAAAAGATTCCCGCCAAGGCGGCCTTGTCCATGATCTCCCGCGCGAAGGACTCGCTGATTGGCCCTGAGGAATTTTTCCGCCAGGCCGGCACCGATGCGCGCCTCGCGAGCATCGGCAAGCTGTACGGGCTTTACCAGTCCCGGCTGAAAGAGGCCGACGCCATGGATTTCGACGACCTGATTTCGAGGACGATCGAGCTGTTCCAGAAGAATCCGGACGTGCTGGAGCATTACCAGAACCGCTTCCGCTACATACTGGTCGACGAATATCAGGACACCAGCCACGCCCAGTACCAGCTGATCGAGATGCTGTCGCGCAGAAGCCGCAACCTCTGCGTCGTCGGCGACGACGACCAGAGCATCTACCAGTTCCGCGGCGCGACCATCGAAAATATTTTAAGCTTCGAGAAGACGTTCCCGCACGCCAGAGTCATCCGCCTGGAGCAGAACTACCGCTCGACCAAGACGATCCTGAATGCGGCGAACGCGGTGATTTCCAACAACGAGGGCCGCAAGGGCAAGACCCTGTGGACGGAAAACCCGACCGGCGAGAAGATCCGCTTCCATATCGCCTCCAGCGAGCAGGACGAGGCCGACTATATTGTCCAGCAGATTCAGGAGGGCGTCGCGTCCGGCAGAAAATATTCGGATTTTGCCGTGCTGTACCGCATGAACTCGCAGTCGAACACGCTGGAGCGCGTTTTCACGAAATCCGGCGTGCCGCACCGCGTCCTGGGCGGGCTGCGGTTCTTCGATCGCAGGGAGATCCGCGACATGATTGCCTACCTCAGCGTCGTGAGCAACCCGAACGACCAGACGCGCCTTCTGCGCATCATCAACGTCCCCAAACGCTCCATCGGGGAAAAGACCGTCGAGCAGGCCGCGGGCATTGCGGAAGGCGTCGGCGAGCCTCTTTTCTATGTGCTGGAGCACGCCGACGAGTTCGCGCCGCTTGCCCGAACCGCGGCGAAGCTGAAGGCCTTCGCGGCGGTCATACGCTCGCTTTCCGAACAGGCGTCGGAAGAGACGGATCTCGGGAAGCTTTACGACTCCCTGCTGGAAAAGACGGGCTACCTCGAGGCCCTGGCCGCTTCGGGCGAAGAGGACGCGAAGGACCGTATCGACAACGTGATGGAGCTGAAGTCCAACCTGATCCGCTATCAGGAGGAGAACGGGGAGGAAGCCGCGCTCGCGGGCTACCTGGAAGAGGTTTCCCTCCTGACCGACATCGACAACTACGACTCTTCTTCCGACAGCGTCGTCATGATGACCATGCACTCGTCGAAGGGCCTGGAGTTCCCGGTGGTGTTCCTTCCGGGGTTCGAAGAGGGCATCTTCCCCGGCATGCAGGTGATTTACAGCCCGTCCGAAATTGAGGAGGAACGCAGGCTGGCCTACGTCGCCATCACGAGGGCGAAGAAAGAGCTGTACCTTGTCAGCGCCGACAGCCGCGTCATCTTCGGCAGCAGCCAGAGGAACCGCCCGTCGCGCTTCCTCAGGGAAATCCCGGAAGAGCTGCTGGAGACGAGCCGCACGCACGAGTGGAAAAAGCCCGGCAGCGACGTCCAGCTGCCTGTCCCCTCCAGCGAGATACGGGCCGTTTCCGCAGAATCCGCACGCAGCTTCGGCACAAAGGCCGCCCCGGCGGTGCGCGTGAGCCAGTCCACTTTCCGCGCGGGCGACAGCGTCATGCACAAGACCTTCGGCAGCGGTATGGTCCTGACCGCGACGCCGATGGGTAACGACACGCTTCTTGAAATCGCTTTCGACAAGGTCGGCACGAAAAAGCTGATGGCAAATTTCGCGCGGCTTGAAAAGCGCTGAAAAACAAAAAATGCCCCGCCGGATCTCGGAATCGGGCGGGGCCGTTTTTATGCGTGGCTGCTGTTGCTGCTGCTGTTGGCGCTGCCGACGTTGGCGTCGCTGGTGCCCGCGGCTTCGGTGTTGCAGACGTCGCTGACTTTCGGCGGGAAAAAGTCTGCCGTAGGGAATTCGATGCGGCGGAACATTTCACGCGGACTGTCCGAGGTGGGCGGGCTTTCTTTCTCCGGAATGCAGAACTCGTAAGTCGGGATCAGAAGGGGAACGGTACGCACAAGCTGAACGATGGTGAAGACGCCTATCGTCGCGTAGACGGCATGGGTGCTGCCGTAGTCCAGATCCGTACCGTACTGCGAACAGATGCTCTCCGGGATTCTGCCGGTAAGCTCGCAGCCCTGCGGCGGACGGTCGCAGATCTTTGCCGAGAGGCCGATGGGGTCTGAGACCAGGCAGGTGGCCTTCGGCAGGACTTTCCCTGTGGAAAGCTCAATGTCGGGTCCTTCGCTGCTGCCGGAAACGAACATTTTTACGTTGCCTTCGCTGCCGAACAGGATAACGCGCTTGTTCGCCGTGCAAACGCCGTGTACGACGGTCGGGCAGGGAGACTGCGGGCTGAAAATGTCGAGGCAGACGTCGAAGAAGAAATTAAGATCCACCGAGTAAAACCCCTGGTTGAAGGGGACGGGTTCCAGGCGAAGGAACACTTTAATGACTTCGACGCTGCGCAGGCGCACGCTGTTCGCCTGCTCTATCAGTTCATGTTTGTCTGGGGTAAAGTAAACCCTCAGGTCTTCCAGATATTCTTTTGAACTGCAGGAATCATAGACGCGAGGGGCGTTGATGCATACAGCTTCTTTGATGTTCCCCGTGTTGTAGGCATCCGCGCTGTTTTTATCCATAAAATCATCCTCCTAACACGTTCAGTGGAACTTGTTTCTCCATAACATTTTATGGAAGCCGCTTGATTGTGTTACAGAATTCTCTTGTGGTAAAACATCGTTTCGACAAAACCGCCCCGGCGCCGCCGCGCTTAACCGATAAATCCCGTATTTCCCTGCTCCAGGCTGTCCACCGCGGTGTGGATGCGGTTTTTCGCCTCGTCCCCCGTCTGGGAATCCTCAATGTAGCGCACCACGGATTTCTGCTTTTCGTCGTCGAGAAGGCTGAAGTTCCGCATGGCTTTCTGGTTCATGGCCAAAGACATCATCAGGCCGATGGGCATTTCGTTTGCGTCAGATTTTTTCTTTTTCATCTTACTCCGTCCTTTCTATGCCGGTTCCTGTTTATTGTTGCCTTTCCGCGTGAAGGCATGCGCGCCGCGCACGCTTTTTGCGCATTTTTGAACGAAATCGTTCCCGTCCGCCGAAACGATTGATTCCGCGCGGTGGATTTGATATAATATACCCAAATGCGCAGAGCGCAAAAAAGGAGAAGAAAAATGGCCAGAGTTTCGCTGATTGCCTATACTCCGGAGCCGGAGAAGGTGGTTGCCGCGGCGGCCAGGCTGTGCTATTCCAAGGCCGGGGTCGAAGAGATTACCCAGGGACTGACCGGGCAGAAAACCGCCGATTTTGTGGACATGCTTTCTTCCATGGGGCATGAAAGCCCGCTGGAGCACGCCTCGTTCACGTTCGGCATCGAGGGCGTTTCGCGGTCGTTCCTGGCCCAGATCACCCGCCACCGCATCGCTTCTTACAGCGTGAAAAGCCAGCGCTACGTCGCAGAGTCGGATTTCGAATATGTGGTGCCGCCGGCCATTGAGGCGATTCCCGAGGCAAGGGACGAGTTCCTGCGCGCCATGGAAGAAGACCGGCTCCATTATATCCGTATCCGCGAGCTTCTGACCGGGCAGCATAAAAAAGAGCTGACGGCCCAGGGGAAAGACGAAAGCTCCGCTCTGAAGGCCGCCGGCAAGCTGGCGAACGAGGACGCGCGCTTCGTGCTGCCGAACGCCTGCGAGACAAAGCTCGTCTGCACGTTCAACGCGCGCGAGCTTCTCCACCTTTTTTCGCTCCGCTGCTGCAGCCGCGCCCAGTGGGAGATCCGTTCCGTGGCAGAGCAGATGCTGCGCCTTGTCAAAGAAGCCGCCCCTCACATCTTCCGCCTGGCAGGCCCCGCCTGCGTGCGCGGCGCCTGCTCCGAAGGAAAAATGACCTGCGGGCGCGCAAAAGAAGTGCGGGAGCATTATCTTGGAAAGGATCCCTCATGAGCCGGGGCACGCTGGTGACGCTCGAGGGGCTGGACGGCAGCGGCAAGGCCACGCAGGCGGAGCTTCTGGAGCAGGAGCTGCTGCGCGGGGGAGCCGCGGTGCGCCGGATTTCTTTCCCCGAATACGGGGAAGAGTCGTCCGCGCTGGTGCGCATGTACCTGAACGGGGAGTTCGGCGAAAAGCCCGAGGACGTCAACGCCTATGCCGCGTCGACCTTCTTTGCAATCGACCGGTACGCGAGCTTTCAGCGGCATTGGCGCGGCGATTACGCGGCCGGAAAGCTGATCCTTTCGGACCGGTACGCGACCTCCAACATCGTCTACCAGATGCCGAAGCTGCCCCGGAACGAATGGGACGCCTTTATCGCATGGGCGGAGGATTTTGAGTATGTCCGCATGGGTATCCCGCGGCCCGACCTGACCGTTTACCTCGACATGCCGACCAAAATTTCGCAGCGGCTGCTTCGGGAGCGCTACCGCAGGAACGGCGGCAGCCGCGACGTGCACGAACGGGACCTCGCCTACCTCGCGTCGTGCCGGCAGAGCGCCGTCTACGCCGCGGAGCGCCTGGGCTGGAAGACCATTGCCTGCGCGGAGGGCGGGGAACCGCGCAGCGTGGAGAGCATCCACGCGGAACTGACCCGTCTTGTGAAAAAAGAGCTTTCCTTTTCCGGAAAAGCTGCGGAGGCAGACTGACCATGGTGGAATTCGCGCGCTGGGAGATGCGCCGCCCGCTTGCGGAGCTCTGGCGGGAGGCGTTCGGCGACCCGCCGCGCGTTCCGCGGTATTTTCTCAACAACTGCTTTTCCCCGCGCGACTGCCTTGTCTACCGGGTCGGCGGTGAGATCGCCGCGGCCGTTTACCTGCTGCCGGCGTCCGTCCTTTCCGGGAAGACGGTGCTGCAGGCGCATTATATTTTTGCCGCCGCGACGCGGCCGCGCTTCCGTTCCCGGGGGTATATGTCGTCTCTCATGGCTTACGCCGCCATCGCGGGGGCCGACCGCGGCGACCGTTTTTCCGCTGTGCTCCCCGCGGACGAAGGGCTTTACCGGTTTTACGGAAAGTTAGGCTACGCGCCGTTTTTTCAGGCCCGTTTTCTCACGGTTTCTTCGGAGCGCCTGCGCGCTTTGGCGGGACCGGGGGCGCCGGGCACCGTGCTGCCGGATTTCAGGCGCCTGAGCGCTCTGCGGAACGCGTGCCTCGCCGGCTGCGGCGGCTCCGTCCTCTGGAGCGGCGGGATGCTCCGCTTTGCCGCCGGGATGAGCGCCGTTTACGGCGACAGGCTGGTCTGCGCCGCTTCCGGCGGAAAGACGGCCTACGCGCTTTGCAGGACGGAAGAAAATGTCTGCACGGTCCTGGAAACAATGGCCCCTGAGGGGGCTTTCCCGGCTCTTGCGCACGCCGTGCTGCGGCAGGCGCCGGCGGGGGAATACCGGTTCCGCCTGCCGGTGCGGTCGGGGCCTTTCGCGGGCGAGGGCGAGACGCGGCCGTTCGGCATGCTGAAGCCGATAGGCGGCGCGCTGGCGGAGGATCTGAACCCCCGCGGACCCTATCTCGGCATGACGATGGACTGAGCGGCTTGCCGCCGCGGCCAGGCCCCGCCATGCGGCATCGTGAAAAATCCGGGCTTTGTCCGGCGGGAGAGAATCGGGAAGCTCCCGGCGGGCGGCTTTCATCATGACAAGGAGGTTTGTAAAGATGATTTATCTGTTTCTCGCGGAGGGATTTGAAGAGGTGGAGGCGCTGGCCCCCGTCGATCTTTTAAGGCGCGCGGGCCTGCCCGTGCAGACCGTGGGCGTCGGGGGCAGACGCGTGACGGGTGCGCACCGCGTCGAGGTCGCCGCCGATATTACGGAAAACGAAATCTCTCTCGGCGACATGGAAATGGCCATTCTGCCGGGCGGCATGCCCGGGACAAAAAACCTTGAAAAATCCCCCATGGTGCGCGCGTGCCTCAGCTACTGCGCGCAGAACGGAAAATGGATCGCCGCCATCTGCGCGGCGCCGTCCATCCTGGGCCATTTCGGGCTTTTGAAGGGACACAAGGCCGTCTGCTTCCCGGGGTATGAAAACGAGCTTGGGGCGGACGAGGTCCTCATGGATCCGGTCTGCGTCAGCGGGAAGATCATCACCTCGCGCGGCGCCGGCGTTGCGGTCGAATTCGGACTTAAAATCATAGAGGAGCTTTCGGGCAGAGAAAAATCGCTTGAAATTAAAAAAGAAATCCAATGTATGTAAAGAATATTCGTGAGGTCAAGATGAACCTTCGCGCGGAAAGCCGCCGGTTCCGGGAACGCCTGGAGCCGGCCCGCAAGTCGGACATGGACGAAAAAATCAGCCAGCGCTTTGCGTCGCTGAAAGAGTACCGCAGCGCGCCCATCCTTTACACCTACGTCAGCAAGCCGCTGGAGGTGGACACCCTCCGCCTGATTGAAAAGGCGGCCGCCGACGGAAAACGCGTGGCCGTGCCGCGCTGCCTTCCGGAAACGATGGAAATGGAGTTCTTTGAGATCTCTTCCGCCGCCGACCTGGAGCGCGGGTGCTACGGCGTGCTGGAGCCGGTTGCGGGGAAATGCCCGCCCGTGCGCGCGTGCGACGGCGCGCTCTGCATTGTGCCGGGGCTGAGCTTCGACTCGCAGGGGTACAGGCTGGGGTACGGCAAAGGATACTACGACCGTTTTCTGGCGAATTTCAGGGGAGTGACGGTCGGCATCTGCTACAGCGGGTGCACCCGGTGGAATCTTCCCCACGGCTACTACGACCGCCCGGTCGACATCCTGGTTACGGAGAAATATATCCGCAGGGTTTCGGGCCGCCCGGCCGGACACTGAAGAACAGAAGGTGAGCGCAGATGAACGACGGGCAGCGGCCGGACAGGCAGCGCCGCGCCGGGAACTTCGAGGTCCACATCCCCGACAGCGGGGAAGGGCCTGAAGAATACCCCGACACCGTAATCAGCAGCTACAGCGACCCCGCCGAGGCGCAGAGGCGCTCCGCAACGCCGGCCGGCGCGCGTGCCGACCAGCGCGCGAAGCTTGCGCACAGCCTGCGCAGCAAAGAAAAAAGCCGCAAGAACAGGCAGTTTTTCCGGCTGATGTGGCTTTCCATGGTCGTTATGGTTTCGGTCCTGCTGGCGAAATACGCCATTTCCGGCATCAACGACATGCTGGCGACGAACCGGCAGAACGTCTCCGCCACGGTGGAGATTCCGAAGAACGCGTCGTCCGATCAGGTCGCGCAGATCCTTTACCGCTCCGGCGTGATACGCGACGTCGATTTTTTCAGGCTTTACGCATACCTGACGAAGGCGCCCAAAACATACGACGGCGGCAGCTACCAGATCACCACGGGGATGGACTACCTTGCGCTGATCAATTCCATCCAGTCTACCGAAAACCGCGTGGACACCGTGAAGCTTACGTTCCCGGAAGGCGTGAACGCGCTTGAGATTGCCGACAAGCTGGAGAAAAACGGCGTCTGCACCGCAAAGGAAGCGATTGCCGTAATGAACGGCACGCAGCTGGACGACAGCTTTTCCATGCTGCAGGACATTCAGAATTCTTCCGAGCGGTACTATCGGCTGGAAGGCTATCTTTTCCCCGACACCTATGAGTTCTTCAAGAATGAAAAGCCCGAGCAGGCGATCCAGAAGATGATCAGCAACTGCAACAGCAAGCTGACCAAGCAGATCCGCGACAAAGCCTCGGAAGAGGGGATGACGGCCGACCAGCTTCTTACACTGGCCTCCATGATCCAGTCTGAGGCGGCCGACAAGGACGATATGTACAAGGTGTCGTCCGTGTTCCACAACCGCCTTGCGAGCAAGAAAAGCGAGCTGCATCATCTGGACTCCGACCCGACCACCTATTACCCGTACCGCACGCAGGCGCTCGTGCCCGCCAACATCCGCGGCACCTACAAGAGCCGCTACGATACCTACACCGTCGAAGGCCTGCCGCCCGGGCCGATCTGCAGCCCCGGCGCTGAGGCGATTGACGCCGCGCTGAACCCAGCCTCGACCTCTTACTATTACTTCTGTCACGACAAAAACGGCAAGGCCTACTACGCCTCGACGGCTGCGCAGCACCAGGCGAACCTCAAAAAAGCGGGGCTGCGGTGATGAAGCCCTGTGGGGAGGCGTCCCTGCCGGAACTGCTTTCGCCGGCGGGCGACCGGGAAAGGCTGGAGGCCGCCGTGCGTTTCGGGGCCGACGCGGTCTACCTTGCGGGGAAGGCGTTCGGCATGCGCGGCTCGTCCCCGAATTTTACGCCGGAAGAGCTTGCGGACGCGGTCGGCTACGCGCACGCGCGTGGGGTCCGCGTTTACCTGACCTGCAACACGGTGGTGCACAACGAAGAGTGTTCGCGCCTTCCCGCGTTTCTGGAACAGGCCGGACAGGCGGGGGTCGACGGGCTGATTCTCACGGATTTCGGCGTGATGCGCACGGCGCAGAAATATGCGCCGGGGGTGGAGATCCACATTTCCACGCAGGCGGGCGTCGCCAACTTCGCCGCGGCGCGCGCGTTTTACGAGCTCGGCGCGAAACGGGTGGTGCTCGCGCGCGAGCTGACGCTGGAAGAAATTGCGGAGATACGCGCCAAAACGCCGGAGGGGCTGGAGCTGGAAGCGTTCGTCCACGGAGCGATGTGCGTGTCCTTTTCCGGGCGGTGCCTGCTCTCCAATTATTTCACGGGGCGCGACGCGAACCGCGGGAACTGCGCGCAGCCGTGCCGCTGGAAGTACGCCCTCGTGGAAGAGACGCGTCCGGGCCGCTACATGCCCGTCTTTGAGGACGACGGCGGATCCTACCTTCTCAATTCGAAGGATCTCTGCATGATTGGGCATGTGCCGGAGCTTGTGAACGCGGGCGTCGGCAGCTTCAAAATCGAGGGGCGCGCGAAATCCGCCTATTACACGGCCGTCGCGACGAACGCGTACCGGTGGGCGCTGGACGAGTGCGCCCGCTGCCCTGGAATTCCCCTGCCGGAGTGGATTATGCGGGAGCCGGAAAAAATCAGCCACCGGGAATACTCCGCGGGCTTCTATTTCGGCGGCGAGCCGGGGCAGGTCTACGCCGACGGCGGCTATGTGCGCGGATGGGAGCAGATTGCCGTCTGCTGCGGCATGCGGGACGGCCTCGCCGTGCTCTCGCAGCGCAACCGCTTTTTCTGCGGCGACGAGGCGGAGGTGCTGGAGCCGGGCCGGCCGCCGTACCGGCTGAAGCTGGACGGCATTACGGACGGGGACGGCGTGCCGGTCGAATCGGCCAATCACGCGCAGATGACGGTGCTGCTCCCGGTGGGGCGCCCGATCCCGCAGGGCGCGATTTTCCGCAGGCGGACTTCGGATGTTTAAAATCCTCCCGCATGGCAATGCTAGCCAGCGGGGGGATTCTTTATGCAGAAAAGGACGGTGGTCCTGTTCGCGGTCCTGATTGTCGGGCTTTACTTTTCCATTCTCAGCGTCTACCATCTTTCCAGCGGGACGGAGCTGGCCCAGGCCGCGGTGCAGCAGCAGACCTACAAGGTCAATGTGTTTTCCACGCGGGGGACTATCTACGACTGCCACCTGAACGCCTTGACCGGAAACGGGCGGGAGTATGTCGCCTCCATCGTTCCGAGCGTCGAGGTTTCGGCGGAGCTGAACAAGATTTTTCCCGCGGCCAAAATGCAGACCATTTACCCCATGCTGACGACGGGCAAGCCGTTCGCCCTCCGCCTGCCGTGGGAGATCTCTCTGCCGGACGCCGATGTCTTTACCGTCTCCTCGCGGTATTCCGCCTCCCAGTCCGCTGTCCATATCCTAGGGTACCTGAACGGCTCCGGCGCGGGCGCGGCCGGCGCGGAAAAAGCCTTCAACAGCCAGCTGACCCGGAACCAGGGGAAGATCTCCGTTTCCTACCCGGTGGACGCCATGAACCGGGTCCTTTCCGGCGGGCAGAAAACGGTCGAGGACACCTCCTATCTTCAGAAAAGCGGCGTCGTCCTCACGCTGGATCGGCGCGTGCAGGCCCTTGCGGAAGACGCGGCGAACAAATACATCAAAAAAGGGGCGGTCGTCGTCGTCGAGGTCCCCTCCTGCAAGCTCCGCGCCGTCGTCAGCCGGCCGGCTTATTCCCCCGACGACGTCGCCTCGGTGCTCGACAGCAAGGATTCCCCGCTGGTGAACCGCGCGCTTTCTTCTTACAGCGTCGGCTCGGTCTTCAAGCTGGTGGCGGCCGCCGCGGCCCTGGAGGACGGCATCTCCCCGCAGGAGACGTACACCTGCACCGGCTCCATCATGGTGGACGGCAACGCGTTCCACTGCTTCAATTCGGAGAGCCATGGGACCGAGACCATGAAGGAGGCCATCGCGAATTCCTGCAACACCTATTTTGTCAACCTGATGCAGAAGATCCCTCCCGCGGATTTTGTTGAAATGGCGCAGAAGCTGGGGTTTGGCCGGTCGTTTGCCCTGGCTTCGGGGCTTTCTTCCGACGCGGGCGTGCTGCCGACGGCAAAAGAGCTGGCTGTTCCGCGCGCGCTGGCCAATTTTTCTTTCGGGCAGGGGAACCTGACGGCGAACCCGCTGCAGATCGCCGCCATGGTCAACGCCATAGCTTCCGGCGGATGCTTTACGCAGCCGAGCCTGTACGAAGGGCTTGTCAATGAAAAGCTGCAGATCACCCAGAGGGCGGAGCAGCCGGAGGGCAAACAGGTGATGACGGGCAAGACGGCCGAACTGCTGCGCCAGTTCATGAAGGCTTCCATCGACGGCGGGACCAGCAAAAAGGGCAAGCCGCTTTTTCTGGAGGCGGGCGCGAAAACCGCGACGGCCCAGACCGGCCGTTATGTCGGCGGCGAGGAGATGGACGAGTCGTGGTTTGCGGGCTTTTATCCGTACGAGAACCCCAGATACGCCGTCGTCGTCTTCGCGGAGGGCGGCAGCGGTGGCGGCACGACCTGCGGACCCGCGTTCCGCGACCTCGCGGATGGGCTCTACGGCCTCGGCCTCGTGGATTAGCGGCGTGAAAATTCCGGGCTGCGGCCGGCGCGGGAGCCGGGGAACGTTCCCGCCTGTTTTTGCCGGCGGGAGTGTCGCCGGACCGTCCCGCCAAAATCGGTATGATTTTTACATTGAACAAAATGGCGGGCCGAAACCGGCTGTGCCGGTTGACTTTTTTTCGCAGCCGATCTATACTGAAACAGTATTTGAACGGAATATTGTGACAGGCATTGACGGGCAGAAGGACGCGTTCGCCCCGCGGCAGAGAGGGAATTCCACGGCTGAAAGGATTCCCGCGGGTTTGCAGCGTTCCGGCCGGCCCCGAGCCCCGCGCGACGTAAGCGCGGCGCCTTTTCTGCGTTAAAGAAATTCGAGCGGCGCCGGAACGGCGCAATTTGGGTGGTACCACGGGTTTTCCGTCCCATGCGGGCGGGAGACCCCTATTTTTTTGCGGGCGGGCTGCGTCCGCATGCACCCCCGCCGCTCAGCGCGGAGGAAATGGAAGGACTGATTTCGGCGGGAGAGTCGGAGGCGTCTCCCGCAGGAGGGACGGCCGGCCCGGTATAAGCAAGCGGGAACTCCGGCGGAACGCTTTTGGGGATGCCGGATTCAGATATATTTTTGAAGATTCTTTGCCGTAAAAGGCGGAATGGGGTAGAAACGGAAATGAAATGGACGGGACTTAACGAGCTGCGCGAAATGTATTTGTCTTTTTTCGAGTCGAAGGGCCATCTGCGGCTGCCGAGCTTTTCGCTCATCCCGAAGGACGACAACAGCCTGCTGCTCATCAACTCCGGCATGGCGCCGATGAAGAAGTACTTCACCGGCGAGGTGACGCCGCCGCGCAAGCGCGTGACGACGTGCCAGAAGTGCATCCGCACGCCGGACATCGACCGCGTGGGCATCACCGCGCGGCACGGCACGTTTTTCGAGATGATGGGCAACTTCTCGTTCGGCGATTATTTCAAGCATGAGGCCACGGCCTGGGCGTGGGAGTTCTGCACCAAGGTGCTCGAGCTTCCCGTGGACAAGCTCTGGGTCACCATTTACCAGGACGACGACGAGGCGTTCGACATCTGGACAAAAGAGGTCGGCGTCGCGCCGGAGCGCATTGTGCGCCTGGGCAAGGAAGACAACTTCTGGGAGCACGGTTCCGGCCCGTGCGGCCCCTGCTCCGAGATCTATTTCGACCGCGGGGAGAAGTACGGCTGCGGCAAGCCGACCTGCGGCGTCGGGTGCGACTGCGACCGCTATGTGGAATTCTGGAACGTCGTGTTTTCGCAGTTCAACTCCGACGGCAAGGGCCATTACCCGCCGATGGATCACCCGAACATCGACACCGGCATGGGCCTCGAGCGCCTTGCCTGCATCATGCAGGGGGTCGACAACCTGTTTCTGGTCGACACCGTGCAGAACATCATGAAGCATGTCATCAAGCTTTCCGGCGTGAAATACGGCGGGAACGAGAAGAACGATATTTCGCTGCGCGTCATTACCGACCACATCCGCAGCGCCACGTTCATGATAGGCGACGGCGTCATGCCCTCGAACGAGGGCCGCGGGTACGTTCTGCGCCGGCTGCTGCGCCGCGCCGCGCGCCACGGGCGCCTGCTCGGTATGCACGACGCGTTCCTGTATCAGGTTGCCGATACCGTCATCCATGAAAATCAGAGCGCTTACCCGGAGCTTGCCGAAAAGCGCGACATGATCACCAAGCTGATCCGCGTGGAGGAAGAGAGCTTCGCGCGCACCATCGATCAGGGCATGCAGCTGCTCACGAGCGACGTCGATGCGGCGGCGGCCGCCGGTTCGAAGGTTTTCTCCGGCGCGAATGCGTTCCGCCTGAGCGACACCTACGGCTTCCCAATCGACCTCACAAAAGAGATTGTCGCGGAGCGCGGGCTGACCGTCGACACGGACGAGTTCGACCGCCTGATGGGCGAACAGCGGGAACGCGCGCGCGCGGCCCGCAAAAACGCGGGCGCCGACGCGTGGGAGGGCGAAAAATCCGTGCTCGAAGGCTTGCCGGAAACGCCGTTCCTCGGGTACGACGCCATGGGCTGCTCCGCCAAGGTGCTGGCCATCCTGAAAGACGGCGAGCGGGTGGAGTCCGCGACGGCGGGTGACGAGGTCGCCGTGGTGCTCGACCGCACCGTGTTTTACGCGCAGAGCGGCGGGCAGGTGGGCGACACCGGAACGCTGGAATCCGACGGCGCCGTGCTGACCGTCACGGATACCACGAAAAATCGCGCGAAGAATTTCCTGCACCACGCGCAGGTCACGGCGGGCACGGTCCGCGTGGGCGGGCAGGTGCAGGCGCTGGTCGACGCGCAGCGCCGCCTCGCCGTCATGCGCAACCACACCTCCGCGCACCTTTTGCAGGCGGCTTTGCGGCAGGTTCTCGGCACGCATGTCGAGCAGGCGGGCCAGCTTGTCGACGAAAAGCGAGTCCGCTTCGACTTCACGCATTTTGCCGCGCTGACAAAAGAGGAACTGCGGAAGGTTGAGCAGACCGTCAATGACGTGATTCTGCGCGGGCTTCCGGTCGTGTACCGCGAGATGCCGCTCGACGAGGCGAAAAAGCTCGGGGCCATGGCGCTGTTCGGCGAAAAATACGGCAAAATCGTCCGCGTGGTTTCCGCCGGCGATTTCTCGAAGGAGTTCTGCGGCGGCACGCACGTGGGCAACACCGCGCAGATCGGCCTGTTCAGGATTGTCTCCGAGAGTTCCGTCGCCGCGGGCGTGCGCCGCATCGAGGCGGTCACGGGGACGAACGTGCTGGAGCTGCTGGACGGCGTGCTCGCGGAGCTGGAGGGGGCCGCCGCCGCGCTGAAAACCAACGGCCGCGGCGAGCTTGTCCGCCGCGCGGAGCAGCTGGCCGCCGAACTGAAGGAAAAGGACCGCGAGTTGGAGTCGATGACCTCAAAGCTTGCGGCGGTGCGCGTCGAGGCGCTGTTTGACGCGGCCGAAGAGATAAACGGCGTCAAGGTTGTCACGGGCCGGTTCGACGGGTCGGAGTCCGCCGCTCTGCGCGTGATGTGCGACCGGGTGCTCGAGCATTCGCAGGACTGCGTCGCCGTGCTGGGCGCGGTGACGGGCGGCAAGGTTTCCATCGCCGCCTGCGCGGGCAAAGGCGCGCAGGCAAAGGGCGCGCACGCGGGCAGAATCGTCCGCGAGGTCGCGGCAATCGCCGGCGGCAGCGGCGGCGGCCGCCCGGACAGCGCCATGGCCGGCGCGAAGGACGCTTCCAAATTGAGCGAGGCGCTCGCTTCCGTGCAAAAAATCGTTGCCGGTTTTCTGAAATAAGATTATAATGGTTGCGTGGCAAGAAAAGGAGGATCTCCGTATGGACTGCCTGTTCTGCAAAATCATCAATGGCGAGATTCCCAGCAAAAAAGCGTACGAGGACGACACGCTCCTTGCGTTTTACGACATCAATCCGGCCGCGCCGGTGCATATCCTCGTCGTCCCGAAGCGGCACATTTCCTCCGCGGCGGCCGTCACGCCGGAAAACAGCGCGGTCGTGGCGCATATCTTTGAAGTGATTGCAAAGCTTGCGGCGGAAAACCACCTCGATTCCGGCTTCCGCGTCATCAGCAACGTCGGGCCGGACGCGGGGCAGACCGTCCCGCACCTGCACTTCCATCTGCTGGGCGGGCGCCCGATGGGCGCGGGCCTGATTCCTCCCGAGAAATAAATTTTGAAAGGTCGAACCGATAACCATGAGCGGCAAGTATTATAAAATGACCATTGCGGGCTGCGAGCGGCAGCTCCCGATTTGCCCCATCGACGAGCATCTCGACATCGCCGGGTTCATTATGCTGGGCGACGTGGAGCTGACGGAAAAGACGGCGGCGGCGCTGCTCGCCTCCTGCCCGGAGCATGACGTCGTCGTCACGGCGGAGACGAAGGGGATTCCGCTCTGCTACGAGATGGCGCGGCAGGGCTGCGGCAGATATGTTGTCGCCCGCAAAAGCGTAAAGGCGTATATGCGCAACCCCGTCCATGTGGAGGTCAAGTCCATCACGACGGACCATGTGCAGAAGCTCTTTCTCTCGGAAGAGGATGAAAAGGTCCTGCGCGGCAAACGCGTCCTGATTGTGGACGACGTCATCAGCACGGGCGAGTCCCTGGCCGCGATGGAAAAGCTTGTGGAAATCTACGGCGGCAACATCGTTGGGCGCGCGTGCGTGCTCGCCGAAGGCGACGCCAAGGACCGCAAGGACATCATCTACCTGGAGCCGCTGCCGCTTTTCTTTAAATAATTCAGGCTTGGATGCGGGGGAAGCTTTATGAAACGGCCGCTTGTGCTGGCGGGATTCTGCTATCTGCTGACGCAGGCGGCCGCCGTCTTTTTCGGGGCGGGTGTCTCCCGCGTCCTTTTCTTTGTCTGCCTCGGCGGTTTCGCCGTCACTTTTGTCTACTGGCGGACGCGCAGGGCAGCGGTCTTTCCCGCGGCGTTCCTCATCGCCGCCGCCGCGCTCGGCAGCTTCTGCCTTTATACCCGCATGGCCGTGCAGCCGCCGCGCATGCTGGACGGCCGGGACGAAACCGTGGAGGCCACGGTCTGCGAGCTGCCCGTCAGCCAGTACGGCCGGTGGTACTATGTCATGCAGGTGGACGGCGTGGACGACAAGACGGCGCCGCAGCATTTCAAAATCCGTCTTTCTTCCCAGCGCGCGCTTGACGTGGAGCCTTATTCCCGCTTCCGCGGGAAAATCCACCTGTTTCTGCCGCAGGGCGGCGACGGGTATTCCTCCCGCGGATATTACGAGTCCAAAGGGATCTCGATGTTTGCCTACCTTGATGAATACGGCGGGATCCGGATCCTTCCGGCGGTGTCGCATCCGCCGTATTTCTACGCTCTGCGGCTTCGCCGCGCCCTGATCGATTCTGTCGGCGGCGTTCTACCAGCGGAAGAAGCGTCGCTCGTGAACGGGATCCTTCTCGGCGACGTGTCGGGGCTTGACGGCAGCCTTACGGCGGATTTCCGCACGGACGGAATCTCGCACATCCTGTCCGTATCCGGCCTTCACATGGCGACCATCGCGGAGCTGTTACTGTTTTTGCTGCTGTTTCTGCGCGTAAGGAAAAGGGCGGCGTCCGTGCTGACCGCGGCGGGAGTCCTCGCGTTCATGGCGGTGACGTGCTTTGTGCCGTCCGTCACGCGCAGCGGCCTGATGTGCCTGCTGGTCCTGTCGGGGCCGGTCGTTTCGCGCAGGGCCGATCCGCTCAACTCGCTGTGTGCGGCGGCGCTGCTGATCTGCCTTGCCAACCCGTATGCGGCGGCGGACGTCGGCTTTCTGCTGTCGTTTACCGCCACGCTCGGCCTGATTCAGCTGTCGGGGCCGATTGCCGGGTTCCTCAACAGGAGGTTCGATAAGGTCCCTCTGCTGCGTCCGCTCGTGCAGGGCGTGGACGGCGTGCTTGCCACGTCGGCCGCGGCCACGCTTTTCACCCTGCCGATCATTCTGCTGAATTTCGGCACGGTTTCGCTCGTGTCGCCGCTTGCCAATCTGCTGGAGCTTGCGCCGTCCACTCTGCTGATCGGCTTTGGAGCCGGGGCCGCCGTGCTGAACCTGCTTTTCCCGCAGTCGTACCTCGCCATGCCGTTCGCGCTGGCCGCCGGCCTTCTTGCGAAATATATGCGCTGGTGCGCGGCGTGGCTTGCGCGCATCCCGCTTGCCAGCATCTCGGCGTCGCAGGGCTTCGTGCCGCTGTGGCTGGGCGGGACGGTGCTGCTGTTTGCGGCGGCGTACGGCCTGGCGCGCGGGAAGAAGCTTTTCCCCCGGACGGCTTGCCTTTCCGTCATCGTGCTGCTCGCCGGCATCCTGTCGTACCAGCTTTCCGAACGGGGCGTGACGCGCATTGCGGTGCTCGATACCGGCACGTCGCTTTCCGTCGTGATGACGCGCGGGAACCATGCCGCCGTTGTGGGCTGCGACACCTATAATTCCGGCAAAATCGTTTCGTGGCTGAACCACGAGAACGCCGCCAGCCTGGATTTTCTCGAGCTGCTGACGCAGAACCACGGCGAGCTTACGGCCGCGGCGGACGTTTCGGGGCGTTTTGCGCCCCGGCGGCTTGTGGCGCAGCAGGCGGCCGGCGCGGACGGGTTCGTGCAGAAGGCTCTGGAAAGCTCGGCGGGGAACGCGCTGTTTCACAGCGCCGCCCGAGCATCTTTCTGGGACGGCGTGACGGCCGAGACCGTGTGGACCGGGAACGCCGCCTGCACGCGCATCACGGCACAGGGCGTCACGGTCCTGTTGTGCCCCTCGGAGGCGGACCCTTCCGCCCTGCCGGAGAACTGGAGACGATGCGATTTTCTCGTAACCGACGGCGCCCCTTCCGGGGAGAAGGCGCCGGACGCCGTGTTCACCGTCTTTGCCATGGACCAAAGCGACCTGGCAAAGGACCGCCGAATAGTATCTGCTCCCCGCGCCGTCTGGACGGGCGGCTGCGGGAACGTTGTGCTTCAAATCAGCGGGGACCGCACCCTTTCGATCAGGAGGGAAGAGTAATGCCTGAAATCACGGAAACGGAACTGAAAAAGCAGATTGAAAAGGCCGAATTTGCGCGGCTGTATTTTCTGTACGGCGAAGAGGGGTACGTCATGCGGGAGTATGCCGCGAGGCTCACGGCGAAAGCATACGCCGGCGGCCCGAAGGACTTCAACCTCCAGCGGTTCGACGCCTCGGAGGCCGACGTGCAGCAGATTGCCTCCGCCGCGGAGGCCCTGCCCATTATGGCGGAGCGCAAATGCGTGGAAGTCACCGATTTCGACGCGGGTTTGCTGCATGCCGGCGAGGCCGAAAAGCTTTGGGAGCTTTTCGACAATCTGCCGGAATCCTGCGTGCTGGTCATGTACCCGCATTCTTCGGCGGCCAATCTCGCAAGGGACAAAACCTGGAAAAAGTTTCTTGAGAAGGTGAACAAGGCGGGCGTGACGGTGCAGTTCCAGCGCCGGTCGCAGGCCCAGACGGAAAAGCTTCTGTGCGCGGCGGCGCAGAAGCGCGGCAGCCGCATGGACGGCAGGACCGCCGCCTACATGGTTTCCCTCTGCGGCGGGGGCCTGCAGAACGCGCTGAACGAGCTGGAAAAGCTCTGCGCGTATGTCGGGCAGGGAGAGATTACGAAACAGACGGTCGACGCGCTGACCACCAGAAACCTCGAGACGCGGGTTTTCGACCTCTCGAAAGCGCTTCTTGCGGGATATTATGACAAAGCCTACTCCATTCTGAACCAGTTGTTTTACCAGAATGAGGAGCCCGTGGCGATATTGACCGTGCTTTCCGGCGCCTATCTCGACTTGTACCGCGTCAAGGTTTCGGTGCAGAGCGGCCTGACGTCGGCGGAGCCTGCGAAGCATTTCGACTACGCCCGCAAGGAATTCCGCCTGACGAACGCGGAACGGACCGTCAAAAATTATTCCGTGCCGCATCTGCGCAGATGCCTCGACGCGCTTCTGCGGGCGGATCTGGCTTTGAAGAGCGCGAGGGGCGACCGCAGGCTTGTTCTGGAGAAGCTGCTTGCAAAACTGATCTGGCTTTCGGAAAGCGGGGAAACATCTTGATCCATGTGAACGAGGCCGTCATTGTGGAGGGCAAATATGATAAAATCAAGCTCTCCCGCCTGATCGACGGGCTGATCCTTGAGACGAACGGGTTCCGCATTTTCGGGGACGCCGGGCAGATGGCGCTGCTGCGCAGGCTGGCCCGGACGCGCGGCCTGATTCTCCTGACCGACAGCGACTCGGCGGGGTTTCTGATCCGCCATTACCTTTCCGGGGCCATTCCGCCCGGCCAGATCAGGCATGTCTATATTCCGGATATTTTCGGCAAGGAGAAGCGCAAGGAGAAGCCTTCCAAAGAAGGAAAGCTCGGCGTGGAAGGCGTGCCGGACGCGGTCCTGCTGGAAGCGCTGCGGCGGGCGGGGGTCTGCGCGCAGGAGGTCCCCCGGCCGGGCGAGAGAAAAATCACCAAAAGCGACCTGTACTTTCTGGGGCTTTCCGGCGGTGAGAACAGCGCCGAAAAACGGCGCAGGCTGCTGCGCAGCCTTGATCTGCCGGAGCATCTTTCCGCATCTTCTCTGCCGCAGGTCCTGAACGCGCTGATGACGTATGACGAATTTGAAAAGCTTGCGGGTGAACTATGAAAAATCCCGGTTTTTTTGTTGACAAAGGCGCGCGGCAAATGCTATAATACCAATGTTGTCTTTGCGTTTTGCCCGTTTTAAGGATATTGTGCGCGAGTGCTGGAATTGGCAGACAGGCACGTTTGAGGGGCGTGTGTTGTATGACGTACGAGTTCAAGTCTCGTCTCGCGCACCAGATAGAAACTCCCGGAAGCCGGTATTCATGCGGTTTCCGGGAGCTTTATTTTTCTCATAATCAGCATTTTGGGTTTACAATTGATTTTTTCGACGGCAATCCTTCAGCAATTGCTTCAGACGCTTTGGCTTGCTTTGAAAATCCGCAGGGGACGGATCATGCGCGGGACCCGCAGTATCCTCAGATCGACCGGGATGAGAAACGGAATGCAGAAAGGCAGGATGGCAGGCAGGTCAATGACTGCCGTAGGACGCCATGTATCGGATCCAGGCAACGGCCAATGATGCAGACGGGGATATCCCGGCCGGCGCGGCTTCGAACATGACGATTAACCGACGGGATGCGGCGCCCTCCGAAAGCGGGGCGGCCGCTCCCGATATTATGAATGCGGTGTAATCCTCAACAGCCGTACAGATAAGACGATCCCCCGCAGGCCAATTAAGACCGGCGGGGGATTTTTATTATTTATCCGGGCGGCAGCAAAGGATTCGATCGATCAATTCAGCAAGCGTGCGAAGATCCCGGTTATTCAATCTGTCGAGATCGTCGAGGATCTCCTTCAGTGCGCAGGCGCTTCTGGCATCGCATTTGTCGTTACAACTGCACCTATCTTCCGCACCAAACACATCATTTTCACAGTGAGACAATTCTTATAGCACCTCCCGTGCATTGTCTGACATATAGTATGTGAGGAGAGCGTAGCTTGTCAATATGGTCGGCGGGAATGCCCCGCTTGAAAGCCCTCTTCTGAAGCTGGGGCTTATTTTATGCCGTGATCGATCCTCGCTGCTTCGTATCGAATCTTGTAACAGAAGCAAGAGAAGAGCTAATCGCCCGCCCGTTCTTCCGTCTCTGTTTTCTTTCTCAATGTTGCAATTTGGTGGGCGGTAATCTATAATGGTTAATATAATTAAACCGTTGAACGGAGCTAAGCGCTGATGACACAGGATTTATATAAATTAAAAGAATTATTCGTAAAAAGCCGGAGGAGCATAACGGCCATCGGTGATGAAACCCGGCAGTCCATTCTCCTCGCTTTGATGGAAGGGCCAAGCGAGGGGATGCGCGTAGGCGCTATTACCGAAAACACACATCTTTCCCGTCCGGCCGTTTCGCACCACCTCAAGGTGCTTTGCGATGCCAATCTATTGACTTTGAGCAAATCGGGAACGATGAATTATTACCGCCTGAACCCGGATAAGGCGGAGATAACCAATTTGCTCCGTTTGTGCCAGGGAATTCTTGATGCCATGAAAGAATGCGGGAAATCCGACCGCACTTTCAGCGCTGGGGGGTATGAAGGATGATCTTTTATTTTTCGGCAACAGGGAACAGCAAGTATGTCGCTTTGAAAATTGCGGCGGAGACGGAGGAAGAGCCTGTCGCAATTGCGGATTGTGTCAAAAACCGGAATTTTTTGTTTGACGTAAAGGATAAAGAAAAAATCGGGTTTGTGACACCGACCTATTTCTGGGGCTTGCCTTCCATCGTAATTGAGTTCCTTGAAAAACTGGAATTGCGTATGCCGGGTTCGCATCACCCCTATATTTATCACGTAGCGACATTCGGGACAACGACAGGCCAGGTGGGTGCGGCGGTCCAGGAATTCCTGAATAAAAAAGGGCTGTCCTTGGATGGCAGATTCTGCGTGCAGATGCCCGATACGTGGACGCCGGTCTTTAATCTGACCGATAAGGAAAAAGTCGGGAGAATAAACGGCAGGGCTGAAAAGCAGATTGCGGAAACGGCCGAAAAAATCAAACAGAAGCTCGTCGGGGATTTCAGCAGCCGCAAGATGCCCATGGGCGCGGTCAGATTGTTTTACCCGCAGTATGAGAGGCAGCGGGAAACAAGGCATTTCACGGTGGAAGACAGCTGTATCGGATGCGGACTCTGCGCGAAGAATTGTCCGGTTGAAGCGATTGAAATGCAGGGGGGCAGACCGGTATGGGTCAAGGAAAAGTGTGCGCTCTGTCTCGGATGCCTGCACCGCTGCCCAAAGTTTGCAATCCAATATGGGAACAGAACCAAAAAGCACGGTCAGTATCGAAATCCGAATGTGAGCATATAAGTTTTCCGCCTCCAGATCCTGGTCAATGCGCTTTCTCTTGCGGCGATCGTCAAGGCCGCAAAAAGCGCCGCCCTTTGTATGATGTATCACACCTGTTCGAATACTGTTTTCCTCACGCTTCCGTTTACAGTGAACGCGGGGCCCGTCGGAGTTTACACCATTGAAGCGGTCATTTCCCTTTTCATCTGTCTGTACCTGAACAGAAAGAAACATTTCTGCGTCGTGAACCGGCGCGGGGGGGAGGGGGCTGCGGGACGGTGCCTGTTTATGACCTGACCCCGGTGGTCATTACCGCTGACACGAAGAGAAACAAAGGTTTGAGGGAAGATATTTTGGTATCCTGTACAGATGCAACCGTCAGTTGACAAGAAATCAGGCGCGATTGGTGGCTTTGCAACCGCCGTCCCTGCTATTATGGCACTACCAAAGAAAGAGAGGGGTGTCGGTTATGAATATAGCGGACAGAATACAGAATCTGCGGAAGGGAAAGGGGATATCCCAGGAAGAACTCGCGGATCAGGTCGGGGTCTCCCGTCAGGCCGTATCGAAATGGGAAAGCGAGCAAAGCGTTCCGGACATTGATAAAATTATCCTTATGAGCGAATATTTTGATGTTACGACAGACTACATCCTCAAGGGCATCGAGAGTCCAAAACAGGCAAAGGAAAAAACGGTAAACGCAAATGTTTTTGTGATCGTCGCCACCGTGCTGAATTTCATCGGCCTGATTGTTGCAAGCGCGGTATGGTATGAAGAACAGGTTCCAATGGCACTTGTAATTGGGCTGATTTTTATGGCGCTCGGCTGTATGGCCTTTGGTGTCGGATTGCTGGGCTCCGCACAGGACACGAGGGAAAAGGCAAAACAAAATTTCTGGGCAGTCAACATCTGGCTTTTATGCTTTATACCGCTTTCCTTCGTGTACAATGTGCTGCTGTCGGGCCTGTCGGCGCCTTACCCGTTGGTGGCAAACCCGCCGGCCGCGTTCCCGGTTTTCTGGCTGGTATATATAGTGATCTGCCTCGGCGTGGTTTTTGTTCAAAGGATAAAAAGCAAAGGGGCGAAAAGATCGTAACGCGAAGCCGCAGGTCCCAATTTACCGGCGGGTCTGGAATGATGATATAACGGTGTGATATCCGTTTGCCTGCTGCCGAAGGCCCTTATTTTCAAAGCAAAACCGGAAAATCCGTATCAAACGCCGGATTTTCCGGTTCTTTTTATCCAACGAAAACTCCCGCGTTGAGCAGAAAATACGGGTGAGAAGCGCCGCTGCACGTGTCAAAAGACTTAGAACGGCCCTGGGGCAACCGGTAAAACAAGGCTTCCCGAGATGCTGTGAGGTTCTTGTGGCCCAGTAAAAAATGAAAGCCGCCCTGTCACAGGCGGCTTTAGAGGAGGAAGAGTTATGAAAAGGCATTGAAAATGCTCTTGTTGTTGGTCTGCATCCCGGTGGGCCGGTATTCCGATCACGCCACCGGCATGCAGTGTTTATTACATTTATAGTATAAACCTTAAATATTACAGAATTGTAACCATTCGGTAAACATTTACAGACAAATTAAAGACAAGCCGCCCGTATCACCGGGCGGCCCGCAGAACCATGTGAAAACATCTTTTCACAGAATCAGGATAACAGAATTATCTGGTAAAGATCAAATCCAATTTATGGCAATTCAGGCGGGGAGCCGAAAATTACTTTTTCACGTTTTCTTCGTTAAGGCTTTTTCCAATCGGCACATATCCCTGCGTCGAGTTCGTTGATACAGGCTTCTGCCATTCTATGCCAAGCGCTCTCTGCGTCCCTTCGGGAGCGGAAGAATGTTTGTCGCCCTTCGATTTTTTTGCCAAAACAAGCATCACCTTTCAGATTACCGTTTTGTGTTGGGCCCCAAGGATACCTTTCTGGTGTTGTGGTTCGGATTCTGGTTTTCAGCTTTACTTTCGCCGGCTTCTTTGCCGCCGTTCTTTTTGTCGATTTTATTTTTGTTGTTCATAAGGAACACCTCAAAAGTATCGTGCTCAAATAAGCAAAGTTTATCCGCCCGCGCCGGCGGGAAAGCGGCGTGAAGGGCAGGAACCGAAATCCGGAAATCCGCCCCCGTGGGTGAAACGTGAAAGCGGGGTGAAAAAATAAAAAGGGCGCACCGATCTGTGCGCCGGGAGCGGAAACCGAAATTAATAATATCTTCTTCTCCTGCGGCCGAACAGTTCGGAAAGCAGAAGAATTTCGATTAAATCGCGGGGGACGCCCCGCCTTCTGAACCGCCATCCGTAAGGCGGCGGGTCCGCATTGGAGTTTGCCGACTGCATTGCCGGGTTGGCTTCCTGGCTTCTCAGATATCCGGCCAGATTCGGATCCCTCACGCAGATATCGTTGTAAATGCCGTCGACTATATTGTCAAGCGTTTCCTGCGCGGGCATGGTGGAGCCGAAGGCGTCGAGCTGATCGCACACCATCATGATATAAGGCTGTATTTTGTAAAAGATCTCCGGAAAAGCCATCTGGGATGTCGTCATAGGCGATACGCTGCTTTCGGGCCGCTTCGCCGGCTGAAGGTTATCGCCGTAATACGGATTCTGCATCTCGTAATTTATATTTGAATTTTCCAATCTTCTCATCTCCGTTTGAAAGTGAGCTGCAATGCTATCATATGCCGCCGGGATAATACCGTGAGATAAAAAAGCATGTCGGCGGTCAGGGACATTTTTGGGCCCCGCGCCCGCGGCGGCGCGGGCCGATGAAAAAGCGGACGGGCCGGAATCGGACGCCGGAGAGGGCCGTTTTATTATAATTTCAGCGCACCGGGTAACAATAGGCTCGTAAAACCCTTATCCTTCGGCACTTTCCGCACTTTGCGCGAATATCTTATGGAAAATAAAGGAGAGACATTGAATGGTGCCCACATACCTCTATGTCGGTTCTGAAACGAAGAATCAGGAGACGCCCGTCACGTTCTCGCCCCAGCATCAGGAGGGACAGCCGGGCCTGGAATATCTGATGGCTCCGGTCCCGATCTCGGACAACACGGATTACAAGGGCAGCGGGAAGCTGAAAGGTAAGACAGCCATCATTACCGGCGGCGACAGCGGAATCGGGCGTGCCGTCGCGATTGGGTTCGCAAAAGAAGGGGCGGACAGCACCATTGTGTTTACGCCCCGTGAACGTCAGGACGCCGACCTGACAAGAAAGGCCGTGGAATCTTATGGGCGGCGTGTGCTTTTTGTGGAAGGGGATCTAAGGCAGCCCGGCTTTTCAAAAGAGGTTGTGAATAAAACCCTGGAAAGCTTCGGGCAGATCGATGTGCTTGTTTTGAATCAGGGAGTGCAGTTTCCGCAGGAAAGTATATTGAACATTACGGACGAGCAGCTCGAAGACACGTACCGGAGCAATATTTTTCCGCATTTTTATATGACAAAAGCGGCGCTGCCCTATTTGAAATCGGGAAGCTCCATTATTTCTACGGCGTCCGTGACCGCTTATGAGGGCGCGCCTCTACTGGTCGATTATTCGTCGACAAAGGGCGCGATTGTTTCGTTCACCCGTTCTTTGGCCCTGCAGCTGGCGCCAAAAGGGATTCGGGTCAATGCCGTGGCGCCGGGACCGGTCTGGACGCCCCTTATTGTTTCGAGCTATTCTGCCGAGTACGTGAAAACGTTTGGCGCAAATACGCCCATGAAGCGTGCGGGCCAACCGTTTGAACTGGCTCCTGCCTATATTTATTTGGCCAGTGACGACTCCTCTTTTGTCACCGGCCAGGTATTGCACGGAAACGGCGGGACGATAACGGAGACTTAACAGCCGATGAGGTTTTTTTATGGCAGGGACAAGCGCCGCGATTATTTTGAGGGATGGTACCTGAAGCAGCAGAACCAGAGGGAAACGGTTGCGTTGATTCCCGCATTTCACGCGGACGGCGCAGGCAGGGCGTCCGCTTCCCTGCAGGTAATCACCGGGGCTCGGTCTTACAAAATAGATTTTCCTGCGGAATCGTTCCATGCCGACGGAAAAAAATCATTCATCCGGCTGGGCGGGAGCACCTTTTCCGAACAGGGCTGCAGTCTGGATGTCAGAGCGCCTGACTGCACGATGCGGGGCCGTCTGCGCTTCAGCGGACTGACGCCTCCCGCCGGCGATATCATGGGACCGTTCCGGTTTGTCCCGTTTCTGGAATGCCGCCACAGCGTATTCAGCCTTCGCCACTGCGTAAACGGAGAACTGAACATCAACGGGAAGCCATACCGGTTTGAAAACGGCAGCGGATACCTGGAAGGAGACCGGGGACGTTCCTTCCCCAGGCGCTACCTCTGGACGCAGTGCAATTGGGACGGCAACAGCCTGATGCTGTCGGCCGCGGAAATTCCCTATGCCGGGACAAGCTTTACGGGATGTACGGGCTTCCTCTTCCTGAACGGAAAAGAATACCGGATTGCCACTTACTGCGGCGCGAAGCTGCTGTCTGTCGGCAATGACGGCATTTCGCTCAGGCAGAAAACCCTCACGCTGAACATACGCCTGCTGGAGGGACACGGATCGTCTTTATACGCTCCGCAATCCGGTAGGATGGCGCGCACCGTCCGCGAAAGCATTTCCTGCCGCGTGCATTACTCCTGCCTCGCGGAGCAGGGAACCCTGTTTGATTTTATCAGCGAACAGGCGAGTTTTGAGGATAACTGGATGGAGCGCCCGAATTAGGAAGGGTCGGGTGTTCTAAATTCAGTAAAGATGGAAACCCGACGGGAAATGATCCCCGGCGGGCTTCCTTTATTTTTGTATCGCAATTATCACTGCTTTATGCGGAAAACTGTAATATAATTATCATTAAGACTATATTACAGGAGGAAGAAATGTGACAGAAGCTGATCTCAAAAAGTTAGACAAACAGATACGGCAGATATGCGACCCTTTCGGCGAAGGATTTCAAGTACTGAAAAAGATCCTGAAGACAACAGCGGATCAGCAGCAGGCATCGACGACGGAAATCGTGCAGAGATATATTGCGTGGAAGTGGAGGAAATGAAGAGCCGCCTGCAGCAGCACGTCCCGGACCCGGAACATCACTCTCGAATCGGGCAGCTTTCCGCCCGTTGAATTGCCGCACGGGCTTCAATCCCATTCCGCGCGCCTAAAAGGGGACCGGGCTTTTTGCCCGGTCCCCTTTTTGCCGTGATGGGCGGGAATCCGCCTTTCGTACCTCCGGGCCCCGCACGGCTGTGCAGGGCTTATTTTGTTACCTGAGAATACCGTTTGCTTGCCGGAGCGCGAAAGATGTTATATAATAAAAAATCAGGAAAATTTGAATATTCGGGGATAAATATGAACATAAACGGGTAAAGAATTTACCGGTTTGCTGTATGGCTGTGGCAGCTACGGAACAGGACGGACAAAAAGTGCGGGTGCATGATGGTTTTGAACTCACGCTGTATAAGCCGGGCTTACACGCGGAGAGGAAGGAATCTCGCGAGCCATTTACCGTCGATTTATGAATGGGAAGAAGGAGAAATAATTGACTGTTAACTTCTATGATTCCATTGATGATGTGTTACTAAAATTTGCTGTTATAGTAGCTAAGTACCACGGAAAATGGGTCTTTTGTAAACACAAAGAACGTGATACGTATGAGGTTCCAGGCGGACATCGTGAAAACGGTGAAAAGATTATTGAAACCGCCAAAAGAGAACTTTACGAAGAAACCGGAGCTATAAATTTTACTATTACACCGGTATGTGTTTATTCTGTTATCGGGAAAAATCGTGTAAATGATAGTGGCAATGAAACATATGGGATGCTTTACTATGCTAATATCAATGTATTTGATGAACTTCCACCCTCAGAAATAGAAAAAGTAGTATGTTTAGAGGATTTGCCTAAAAAGTGGACATATCCATTGATTCAACCCAGATTAATCAGTAAAGCGGAATCATTCATATTCGCCAAATGAGCGTCATACGAAGCCGGCAAATTTCAATCTGTAAAGGACGGGATGGTATGAGCAAATATAATGATCTGTGGGAATATATTCAAAAGAATGGAAGCCCGTCGATCAAACTATCTTTCGCTGAGATACGCGACGCCGCGGGAATCGAGATAGACCATTCTTTCCTGAGATACAAAAAGGAACTGGCCCAATATGGGTATCAGGTCGGAAAGATTTCCCTGAAAGAACAGACCGTGATCTTCACTAAGATTGGTTAAGAGCCGTGGGACCGCCGCGGAAATTGCAAATCCGGCATCGTTGTGCTAAACTGAAGCAGCCGGCCTGTCCGGGACGTGCGGACCGTGCCCTTTTGCACGGATTCCCGAAAAGATGCCCGCGGGCGGCGTGCAGAAGAATGAACCGCGAAAATCGAACGATACTAATACTATAGGAATGAAAAAGCGGGAGGTTTCTCCGAATTGAGCGAGATTGTGACCATTTACAAAATCAACTGCTTCGCGGCGCTCGATCCGTCGCAGGAGGGCGTGTCGTGCTCGCTTCTGCCGTGGATGGACGGCCCGGATTGCCGCGGAGAAGACGACGGCGGCAGGGACTATATCCTTCCGGAGCACTATGGCCGGGGCGCGACCCCGGAGGGGATGCCGGCGGTTCTCAGCAAAGACGGCCGCGCCTGTTCCCTGATGCTTCACAACGACGTGCCGCTGCTGATCGACGCAGAAAAACGGCGGGCGTGGCTTCTGGAGCCGGTCAAAAAGCTCGCCACGCAGCGCGAGCTTGCGGGGCTGACGCGCGAAGAGCTTGCCGGGCGGCTCGGGGTCACGCAGCAGGAGCTGTACCGCTGGGAAAATCTTGAGGCCGAGCCGGACGCCGGAACGCTGGAACGCATCGCGTCAATCCTGGGCTGCGAAATCTCGGATTTTCGGTAAATTCGGCGCGTGCCCGCTTGCATTGCGGCGAAATTCTGCTATAATGTAAATGTACATCGATTTGGTATACATTCAAGGGCCAAAAGCCCTTGTTTTGTAAATTTGCAAAGGTGGAAACGGAATGTTGCTGGAAGTAAAGAATTTGAAGGTCAGCGTGGACGGTTCCGTCATTCTTGACGGCCTCAGCATGACGATCGGCAGCGGAGAGATCCATGTGCTGATGGGGCCGAACGGGGCGGGCAAATCCACGCTTGTCAATACGATTATGGGCCACCCGCAGTATAAGGTGGAAGGCGGCTCCATCCTGTTCGAGGGCAAAGACATCACCCGCGCCCCGGCCGACGAACGCGCCAGGCTGGGGCTGTTCCTTTCGTTTCAGAGCCCGGAGGAAGTCCCCGGCGTCTCGCTCGAAAATTTCATGCGGACTTCGCGCGTCGCCGTGACGGGCAAACCCGTCAAGCTGTTCGCCTACCAGAAAGAGCTGAAACAGCGCATGGCGGAGCTCGGCATGGATGAAAGCTACGCTTCCCGGTACCTCAACGTCGGTTTTTCCGGCGGGGAGAAGAAAAAGTCCGAGATTCTGCAGATGCTTATGCTGAACCCGAAGCTTGCCATTCTGGACGAGACGGACTCCGGCCTCGACGTGGACGCGGTCAAGATTGTCTCGCAGGGCGTCGAAAAATTCAAGAACAGCGAAAATTCGCTGCTCATCATCACGCACAACACCAAGATTCTGGAATTCCTGAAGGTCGACCGCGTTCATGTGCTGATGGACGGCAGAATCGTCACCACGGGCGGTGCCGGCCTGATCGACCGCATCAACGAATCCGGGTTCCAGCAGCTTGCCGCTTCCGGCGCGGTCTGACGTTACGGAGGAAATCGCATGGAAAAACGCAAGACCTACGTTGCGGACATCGACCGCAGCGTTTACGATATCAAAGACAAGGTGAACGCTTCCTATGAAGTGGAGCAGGGCCTGACCCCGGAGATCGTGAAAGAGATTTCCGCGGAGAAAAAGGACCCCGGCTGGATGCGGGACTTCCGGCTCAAATCTCTGGAAATCTACAACCGTCTTCCCATGCCGGGGTGGGGGCCTGCGCTCGACGGCCTGCACATGGAAGACATCGTGACCTATATCCGGCCCAACACGCCGATGCGGGCGAACTGGAAGGAAATTCCCGACGACATTAAAAATACCTTTGAGCGCCTTGGCATCCCCGAGGCGGAGCGCAAGTCGCTCGCGGGCGTCGGCGCGCAGTACGACTCGGAGGTCGTGTACCACAACGTCCGCGAAGAGGTTCGGAAGCAGGGCGTCGTCTACACGGATATGGAAAGCGCCATCCGCGACCCGCAGTACGGCCCCATGGTCAAAGAGCATTTCATGAAGCTGGTCCCCCCGACGGACCACAAATTCGTGGCGCTGCACGGGGCGGTCTGGTCGGGCGGCTCGTTCGTCTACGTCCCGCCGCACGTGAAGGTGGAGATTCCGCTTCAGTCGTATTTCCGCCTCAACGCGCCGGGCGCCGGGCAGTTCGAGCACACGCTCATCATCCTCGGCGAAGGCTCTTACCTGCATTTCATCGAAGGGTGCTCTGCGCCGAAATACAACGTCGCCAACCTGCATGCGGGCTGCGTGGAGCTGTATGTGGCAAAGGACGCGCGCCTGCGCTACTCCACCATTGAGAACTGGTCGAAAAACATGTATAACCTGAACACCAAGCGCGCCGTCGTCGAAGAAGGCGGCACCGTGGAATGGGTCTCCGGCTCTTTCGGCTCGCACGTGTCTTTTCTGTACCCCATGAGCATTTTAAAGGGCGAGCGCTCCAGAATGGAGTTTACCGGCATCACGTTCGCCGGCAAGGGGCAGCAGCTCGACACCGGCGCGAAGGTCGTGCACGCCGCGCCGCATACCTACTCCAGCATCAATACGAAGTCCATCTCAAAAGACGGCGGGGAGTGCGTCTACCGCAGCTCCGTACAGATCCTTCCGCAGGCATACGGGTGCAAATCGACGGTTTCGTGCGAGTCCCTGATGCTGGACGCCCAGTCCCGCTCCGACACCATCCCGGCGATGGACATCCAGAACGACGACGTCGACGTGGGCCACGAGGCGAAAATCGGCCGCATCAGCGACGACGCGGTCTTCTACCTGATGAGCCGCGGCATTTCGGAGGCGGACGCGAGGTCCATGATTGTGACCGGCTTTGCGGAGCCGATTGCGAAGGAGCTGCCGGTCGAATACGCGGTCGAAATGAACAACCTGATTAAACTGGAAATGGAGGGTGCCATCGGGTAGGGCCGACGGCGGAAGACGGAATGGAACTGGCGTTAAAACATGTGAATTCCCTGCCGGCGCGCACATGGAACCGGCTCGGCATCAACGAAGCACAATTGCAGGACACGATTGCCCGGCTTTCCTCTTACGGCCGGGATGTGATACAGGGCGCTCTGCCCGCGGGCGTTTCCGCTTCCCGGCAGGCGTTCCCGCTGCCGCAGCTTGCGACCGGAATGGGCGTGGAAGCGGCGGATTTCGTATCGTCAAACAGGACTTCCGGCGTCTCTCTCCGCGTTGCGGCGGGAACGCGCATCGCGCAGCCGGTTTTCCTTTCGTGGCGGCTGGACGGCGCCGGCCCGGCCGTTGCGGATGAAAATTCGGTCGTGGCGGAAGAGGGCAGCGAAATCACGGTCGTCATGAGCTATTCCTCCGACGCCGCCCTTTCCGGCGGATTCCACGGCGGCCTGACGCGGCTGTATGCGGCGAAGGGGGCCGTCATCCACCTGATACAGGTGCAGATGCTGGGCGACGGATGCGTCGGCTTCGACGACATCGGCGCGTTTGCCGAAGACGGCGCGAAAATCGGCGTCGTCCAGGCGGAGCTTGGCGGCAGGGAAGCGTTTGCCGGCTGCAGGGCCAGGCTCGACGGCGCCGCAAGCAGCCTGTCGCTCGACGCCATTTATTTCGGGGACCGCAGCCGGTCTGTCGATATCAATTATGTCGCCGAGCATGCCGGCAGAAAGACGCGGAGTGAAATCCACATCAGCGGGGCGCTGCTGGACGAAAGCCGCAAAAATTTCCGCGGGACAATCGATTTTCTGCGGGGGGCAAAGCGGGCCGTGGGCCACGAGAGCGAATTCAACCTGCTGTTCAGCCCGAAGGTGCGCAGCCGCACCGCGCCGCTGATTCTCTGCGCCGAAGAGGACGTCGAGGGGCAGCACGCGGCCTCCACCGGAAAAATTGATGAGAACCGGATGTTCTATCTCATGTCGCGCGGATTAAGCGAGCTTGATGCGAAAAAATTACTGATAGAAGCGCAGTTTCGGCCGGTCACGGACAGAATCCCGGACGAGAAGCTGAAAGATGAAGTTTCGGATTATGTGAAAGCGAGGCTAAACGGACTTGAATCCTTATCTCGATGATTTTCCTGTTCTGAAGGAACAGATGAACGGTAAGCGCCTTGTTTACCTCGACAACGCCGCCACGACGCAGAAGCCCGTGCAGGTCATAGAGGCCGTGGACGAGTACTACCGCCGGTTCAACGCGAACCCCCACCGGGGACTGTACGCCCTGAGCATCAAGGCGACGGACATGTACGAGGAAGCCCGCCACACGGTCAAGGAATTTATCCACGCCGACAAGGACGACGAGGTGATTTTCACCCGCAACGCGAGCGAATCGCTCAATCTCGTCGCCTACAGCTATGGTCTTACCTTCCTGAAAGAGGGCGACGAGATTGCCCTGCCCGTCAGCGAGCACCACAGCAACCTCGTGCCCTGGCAGATGGTCGCGCAGGCGAAGGGCGCGAAGCTCGTCTACCTGTACCCGGACGCCGGGGGCCGGCTGACCGACGAAGAAATTCAGAAAAAGATCACGGAGAAAACGAAAATCGTCGCGGCGGCGCATGTTTCCAACGTGCTCGGCTCGGTTTACCCGGTGCAGAAGATCATTGCGCGCGCCCACGCCGTCGGCGCCGTCGCCGTGCTGGACTGCGCGCAGAGCATTCCGCATTACCCGGTGGACGTCGCGGCCCTGAACCCGGACTTCATGGCGTTTTCGGGCCATAAAATGCTGGCGCCCATGGGCATCGGCGTGCTTTACGGCAAAGAAGCGCTGCTCAATAAGATGCCGCCGTTCCTGCGCGGCGGCGAGATGATTGAATACGTCCACGAGCAGACGGCCAGCTTTGCGCCCCTGCCTCAGAAATTCGAAGCCGGCACGCAGAACGTCGGCGGCGCGGTCGGTCTGGCCGAGGCCATCCGCTATCTGCAGAAGATCGGTTACGACACGATTGCGAAAACGGAAGAAGAGCTTCTGGACTACGCGCTGAAAGGCCTTGCGCAGATTCCCCACGTGACGGTCTATGCCGGCACGGAGAACCGAAAAGACCGCTGCGGCGTGATTTCGTTCAACGTCGAGGGCGTCCATCCGCACGACGTGGCCTCCATCCTCGACGCGGGCGGCGTCGCCATCCGCGCGGGGCATCACTGCGCACAGCCGCTGATGGATTATCTCTGCGTGAACGCCACCTGCCGGGCCAGCCTGTATTTTTACAACACGAAGGAAGACGTCGACGTTTTCCTTGAAGGCCTGAAAAAGGTCAGGGGGTGGCTCGGCCTTGGAGCTTAACCAGATCTATACGCAGATTCTGACCGAGCACAACAACTCGAAGCGCAACAAGCACCACGTCGACAGCCCGACCGTCACCCTGAAGGGCGTCAACCCGAGCTGCGGAGACGAAATCGAGCTGGAGCTGCGGGAGAAGGACGGCGTGATTGAAGACGCCGGTTTTACCGGCGTGGGCTGTGCCATTTCGCAGGCTTCGGCCTCCATCATGATCGACCTCATCAAGGGGAAGACGACACAGGAGGCGCTGAAGCTCGCGAAAATCTTTCTCGGGATGATTAAGAACGAGGTGACCGACGAAGCCGAGCTGGAGCAGCTCGACGAGGCGATTGCCCTGCGCGACATCGCCCACATGCCCGCGCGCGTCAAGTGCGCCGTACTCGGCTGGCACACGCTCGAAAACGCTCTTGGCGGCGAAGGCGAAGAAAAGAAATCATCATGAAAGGACCGCGCTGACGTGAAAATCATCCGTTTTCAGCCGAATCCGGGCAGTTGCGCCGAAGCGGTGGGGTACCTGCACGACGTTTCGGAAGAAATGCCGAAACGAACGGTGCGTCCCTGCGTTGTGATCCTGCCGGGAGGCGGCTATGTCTTCCTCTCCGACCGTGAAGCCGATCCGCCGGCCACGGCCTTTTTTTCGAAAGGCTATCAGGTCTTTATTCTGCGCTACTCCGCCGGTGGCGCCGCTTCCGCTCTGCGGCCGCTTGCCGACGCCGCCCTCACGGTCCGGCAGATTCGCGCGAACAGCGCGCAATGGAATGTTTTCCCCGGCAAGATCGCCGTGTGCGGCTTTTCGGCAGGGGGACACCTTGCGGCGTCGCTCGGCACCCTGTGGGATTCGCCGGAGCTGAGCGCAAAAATCGGCTCGTCGGATATCCCCAGCCGGCCGGACGCGCTGGTTCTCGGCTACCCGGTCATCACGGCCGGAAAATACACCCACGAAGGCTCCGTCCGCGCCCTTTCGGGCGGCGGGCCGACGCAGCGGCAGAAAGATTTCTATTCGCTTGAACGTCACGTTTCTCCCTCGACGCCTCCCGCCTTTCTGTGGCACACGCAGGAAGACGCCGACGTGCCTGTCGAAAACACGCTGCTGTTTGCCGCGGCCCTGCGCCGCGCCGGCGTCCCGTTTGAGTGCCACATTTTTCAGAAGGGCAGCCACGGCCTGTCGATGTGCAATGCCGAGACCGGCCTTGAAAATCCGCACGACGCGTCCTGGTTCCCGCTCTGCGCGCAGTGGCTTTCCGAACTGTTCGGTTTTTCGTACTGACGCGCCGGACGGCCTTGACAAACGCCCGGCAAACGGGTACAATCACTATTACATAGCTGACACATATATTTTATATGATCCATAACGGGAGGAATTGCCGTGGGTACCGTACCGACTTTGGAAGAAGCGCAGCGGCTTCTGGAAGAATACAATCAGGATCCCTTTCACCTGAAGCATGGCAAAATCGTTTCCGGCGTCATGGGCTATTTCGCGAAGGAATACGACCCGGAGAACATCGATTTCTGGAAGGTCGCCGGCCTTCTGCACGACCTGGATTTTGAGAAGTACCCCGAGCAGCATTGCACCAAAGAGCAGGAGATTATGCGTGAGCGCGGGCTGGACGAGAAGCTGATCCACGCGGTCGCAAGCCACGGCTACGGGCTGACCGTGGACGTCAGGCCCGAAGCCTTTATGGAAAAAATCCTGTACGCCACGGACGAGCTGACCGGTCTGATCGGCGCGGTCGCCCTGATGCACCCGTCGAAAAGCGTGCGCGACATGCAGTTAAAATCCGTCAAGAAAAAGTTCAAGCAGGCGTCTTTTGCCGCGGGCTGTTCCCGCGAGGTGATCCAGAAGGGCGCGGAGATGCTCGGCTGGTCGCTGGACGATCTCATTTCCCGAACGGTCGCCGCCATGCAGTCGCTCGTCGGGGAGCTGGACATCTGACTTCCGCATTGCAAAAAAATAAGGCCGTATGCTTTCGGCATACTGCCCCTGCCGACGGTGTCGCAGCCGTCGGTTTTTCTTTTTGCTCGCTCTTGTCAGGTGTTTGAAATGATGATGGATTCCACGATGTCCGCGATATCTTCGCAGCAGTCCAGCGCGTCTTCAAAGGAGCTGTAAAGATTTTTCTTGCGGATGATATCGAACGTTTCGGCGGGGTTCGCGGGGTCGAAAAGATTGCGGACGGCGTTCATGAACAGGGTGTCGCCCTCTTCTTCAATGTGGTTGACCAGAATGCTGCTCTTATGAATCGGTTCCTGCTTTTTCTTGAACTGCTTGAAGAGGGACATCATCTTGGTCAGCTCTTCGCAGGCCTGGACAATCAGCCCGATGAATTTGTCGGTGACGTCGTCTTTCTTTTCAATGTGCATCATATAAATCTGGTTTGCAATGTCGTCGATGCTGTCGGTCAGCGCTTCAATAGAAGCGACCATGTTCATCATGTCCGGCCTTTCGATCGGCGTGATGAACGCGTCTGAAATCAGCTTGGAGGCAACATGCACCAGCCTGTCGCCCTCATGCTCGATCTCTTTGAGCTTGCGGATTTCGTCTTCGTTGATCTCGCTGTCTGCCAGCGCGGTCTGAAGCGTTTTTGCGGCTTTGTTTGAGATCTCGATTCCCTTTTCAAACAGGCCGAAATAATCCGGCCCATTTGAGAAAAAATTAGCCATTTTCGTTTCCTGCCTTTCAGAACAAGGTTGGTATAAGAACGAACAGCTTGGTCATGACATAACCCAGAATCAGACAGGCGGGGAACGTAAGGATCCAGGCGGTGACCATCTCTTTGGCGACCCCCCAGTTTACGTCGGAAAAGCGCCGCGCGGCGCCCGCGCCCATCATGGCGGAGCCTTTGGTGTTGGTCGTGCTGAGCGGAATGCCCGAACAGACCGTGGTGATCAGCATGCAGGTGGAGGCGACGATCTCCGCCGAGAAGCCCTGGTATTTTTCCAGCTTTACCATGTCCACGCCCATGGTCTTTATGATCCGGTAGCCGCCGACGGACGTCCCGATGCCCATGACAAGGGCGCACAGGACCATAATCCACGGCGCGATGGGAATGCTTTCGGGAACCTTTTGGTTCTTGGCGAGCAGCAGCACAAGCACGAACACGCCCATGAATTTCTGGCCGTCCTGGGCGCCGTGGCTGGTCGCCATCAGCGCGGCGGAAGCCATCTGACCGACAGAAAAAAAGCGGTTCGCCCGTGCCCGCTTCATCCTGCGGCAGAGAAAACCGATGATTTTCGTCACGAAATAGCTTGCGACAAACCCGACGACCGTCGAGATGAAGATACCCCACAGGACTTTCGCAAACTCCGCCCACTGGAACGCCGCCAGGCCGTTATAGGCGATGCCGGCGCCCATCAGGCCGGCGATGAGCGCATGGCTTTCGCTTGTGGGGATGCCGAACTTCCACGCCGACACAGACCAGATGACGATGGAAAACTGTGCCGCGCAGATTGCGACGAGCGGGTTCATGCCGGTCCCGACGTCTACAAGGTTTGCGATGGTGCTGGCAACCGCAGAGCCGAAGCACATAATGCCGATCAGGTTGAAAAACGTCGCCATGACGACGGCTACCCTCGGCGGCAGAACGCGCGTGGAAACGACGGTCGCTATCGCGTTGGGTGCGTCTGTCCATCCGTTGACGAATATGGACGCGCAGACAAGGATCAGCGCTATCGGGAGTATGGGGGACATGAAACAACCTCTTTTTTTGGAATCCGGATCTTCGTGCTCAAGAAACCCTCTTTTCTGACCAGAAACTATTTTAACATACATTTTACAATAATTAATCGAAAATTAAAATATTTTTAACTTTTTAATGCTGCTTAATAAAATGCAGGAAATAGTATTTCTATTTAGAAACACTATTTCCTGCGGTATATCTCTGCCCTGTATGGCCCGCGGTCCCGGACGGTGTTGGCGATAGCCGCCGCGCGGGACCTCAATTCTCTTTCTCTTTTTTTTCCGGAGGAGGTTCGCAGGCCAGCTTCTGGTTGATGATCACGTTCAGCGTGGCGATGACGCTCGTAAAAAAGCTGCACAGCAGCCTGAGGGTGCGGATATCCTGTCCTTTTGCGATGCTCACGGCAAAAGACGTTGCCAGGTAGGACATTTCCGCCGGCGTACAGTTCCTCCGCATTGCATTCACCCCGCACACGCCCATATTATGCGAAATAATAAATAAAGGAAATCACTTGCCGCAAAAAAGGATGTGAGCCGAGCCGAAACCGGGACGGTAAAGTTTGAAGAATATGGAAATGATCTCTTGACAAATCGTTTGCGGCGGTGTATTTTATGAATGTATTCCAAATAATTACATAAATGTTATTATTTAACAATTACATAAGGCGACCCAGACGTGTAACTGATTCGATCAGGCATAAGTCTTCCGGCTTTGATAAGCGCAGGACTTTGCCTGACTTTTTTTAAGCCCCAACGCACCCGTATCAAAGAGCTGCCGGCAGCTGAAAGGGGGGAGGCAGCCGAAAACTTATGTCGGGCGGAGGAATCGTTTTTACGGGAAGAGGAACATGTTGACAACGAAAGGGAGGAATAGAAATGAGCTGGCGTAAAATTCTGAAAGCTTTCGGCAGCGGTTTATTGTGCTGTTCCGTTTTGGTTGGCACGGTGCTGCTGCCGGCCGACGCGGCGTCGGGACAGACGGCAGACGAGATTGTCGGCCAGATGTCTGAAAGAGAAAAGATAACCCAAATGCTGATGCCCGCCTTCCGGCAGTGGAAAGACAGCGGAAGCGGCTCTTCCCTTGTGAATGTCACGGCAATGAACGGCGAGTTCGAAGAGGTGCTGAAAGATTATAAATTCGGCGGCGTGATTCTTTTCGCACAGAACCTGGCCACGACCGATCAGATGGTCGAACTGACGAATGGTTTGCAGCAGGCGAACGCGGAGGGCCAGAACATTCCGCTTCTGATTGCGACGGATCAGGAGGGCGGAAGCGTCGTCCGCCTGGGCTCCGGGTGCCGCATGACCGGGAACATGGCCCTTGGCGCCACCCATGACGAACGGGCGGCCTACGACACCGGCAACATTATGGGAAGCGAGCTTGCGAGCGTCGGCATCAACGTCGATTTTGCACCGGTCATGGACACCAACGACAACCCGAAAAATCCCGTCATCGGGCTGCGCTCTTTCTCAGACGACCCGAACCTGGTCGCAAAACTCGGCGTCAAGATGATTGAGGGGCTTCATCGCAACAATATTGTCACTGCGCTGAAGCATTTCCCGGGCCACGGGAATACCTCGACCGATTCCCATACGACCATGCCGGTTGTATATAAAACCATGGATGAACTGAAAAAGGTGGAACTCGTCCCGTTCCAGGCAGGCATCGATGCGGGCACCGACATGATCATGACGACCCACATCGAGTACCCGAATATCATTTCGGAAGAACTGCCTACCAAGAACAAAGACCAGAACGGCAATCCCATTATGATGAAGCCGCCGGCCACTCTGTCGAAAGAAATCCTGACCGGCCTGATGCGCGATCAGATGCATTATAAAGGCGTCATCGTGACCGACTCGATGGGGATGCAGGGAATTACCGACAATTTTCTTCCGGAAGACGCGGCAATCTACGCCATAAAAGCCGGCGTCGATATCGTCCTGATGCCTGTCGTTACGCAAAGCCTTTCCGACGTGCACAATAATCTCGACCCGGTGATCGACGCGATTGAGACTGCGGAGGCGGGCGATGCCGAACTGCAGGCGCGGATCGAGGAGTCGGCAAGGCGGGTCGTACAGCTTAAAATTTCCCGGAACCTGATGTCTCCCGGCAAGACCCCCATCGAGAAAAAGATAGCGAAGGCGGAGGCCGTCGTCGGTTCCAGCGCGCATCACGACCGTGAACGCCAGATAGCGGACGAGGCGGTGACGGTCGTTAAAAACGATGCGAACACGCTTCCCATTAGGCCAAAAGCAGATCAGAAAATTCTGCTCGTCGGGGCTTACTCCAACGAACCGCCTGCACTGCAGTTCGGCCTGCAGCAGCTTATCCAGGAAAAGAAGATCCCCGGCGTACAGTTCAGCAGCATGTATTATTATAACAACCGGATTCCGGACGCCGACATGAAGAGCGCGATTGCCCAGGCGGATTATGTCATCGCCATCACGGAAACTTCCTCTGAAAGCGCTCTCAACCCCGCCAGCTGGATCACCAGGAATCCGAGAAATATCGTTCAATGGTCCAAAGAGGCCGGCAAACCCTGTGTCCTGGTCAGCATCGACAAGCCGTACGATGTGGCAAACTACCCGGACGCAGACACGATGCTTGCGGTTTACGGAGCGAGCGGTATGGACCCGACGGAAGGAGGAGTCCGGCCGAAGACGAATTACGGGCCGAATATTCCTGCGGCGATGGATATTATCTTTGGCGCTTATCAGCCGAGGGGGACTCTTCCCGTCAGCATCCCAAAAATTGTAGACAATATAATGAGCACGACCGACATACAATATAAGAGAGGCTACGGCTTAACAGGAAACCTGACAAACGTCGGCAAAGCGGTGGTTCAGGCGCCCTGCACCGTAAAAGTCGGACAGAATCTGGCTGTCAGCGTCAGTCTTTCTGAGCTTCAGAATCTCGCGCAGCTTGGCAGCACGATTGAAATTACTTACGACAGCGCGAATTTTACCATAAAGCCGAAAGCGGGACTGCCCGTAAAAGACTCGACCATTTCGGCTGCGCTGCCGTCCGCGGCGGATACCCATGCGGCCGCGGTCGCTTTTACCCTGCAGGCGAAGCGAGCCGGCGTTTTCCGGCCGGTCCGGTCCGTCGTCGTCAGAGATGAAAATGGCCGCGTCTTCACTCCTTCCTTACGGAATGCGCAGGTCGTCGTAAACGCGAAATCCGGGCACAGCCCCTGGCCCCCTCACCGGTAAACCATAGACCGGGCGGAACAACACCCGACATGATTGTAAACCGGCTTTAAAATCCATTGACAGCGGCAAAGCGGCGGCAGGGGATAAGGTTTACCTGCCGCCGCGTTAGCG
>JAEZCC010000019.1 GCA_023412715.1 Bacillota bacterium | reverse complement strand
GTTCCATAGCGCCGGAAATATTTCCGGCGCTATGGAACGGCCATGTCGGTGTCTGCGGCCGGGCGGCCGACTTTTATATCAATAAGCGGATCAGGAAGAGGAAGGCTTTGGCATATCATCAAAAATTGTAACGGAGGGAAAATATGAAAAATCTATCGATCAAGAAAAAATTCATTCTGGTTTTCAGCATCGTTCTGGTTATTTATGCAGCCCTGCTTCTGGTTGTTTTCCTTTTCATCCCGGGGGCGTCTTCGTCCCCGTCCCTCGCCGTTTTGATCCTCTGCGCAGTCCTTGCCGCCGCAGTCACGGCCGTCCTCTGCCTTTCCATGATCCGCACCGTCGCCGGACCTCTGCAAAAGATGGACGACACGACGAAACGGCTGGCGGACGGCAGGCTGGATGCCGAGGGCCTCTGTACCTCGAAAGACGAAATCGGCCTGCTTGCGGAAAGCATCCGCACTCTGGTCGTCAATCTCCGGGATTATATTTCCAGCACCGCGCAGACCCTGGACCGCATATCGGAGGGAGACATGACGGTCACGGCGGGCCTGGAATACCGAAACGATTTTGTCCCAATCCGGCAGTCCGTTGAGCGGATCGCCGCTTCCCTGAATGATGCGCTTTCCCAGATCAGCCTCTCTTCCCAGCAGGTCGCTGCGGGGTCCGAGCAGATCTCGGCCGGAGCGCAGTCTCTCGCCCAGTGTACCACCGAACAGGCCGGCTCGGTGCAGGGACTGGCCAAATCTGTCAGCGAGATAGCGGAAAAAGTCAGGCAGAGCATGGAAAATGCCCAGCAGGCCAACATCGATATGAAGGAGATCATCGACGATATCCGGCAGGGCGACGAACAGATGAAAAAGCTGGTCGGCGCAATGAACGAAATCACGGATACTTCCGGCAGAATTCAGAAAATCAGCAAGACCATCACGGACATTGCCTTTCAGACCAACATCCTTTCCCTGAATGCAGAAATAGAAGCGGCAAGGGCCGGCGAAGCCGGAAGAGGCTTTGCGGTGGTGGCCGACGAGATACGGGACCTTGCGGGCAAGAGCGCGGTTGCGGCGAAAGAAACGACCTCTTTAATTGAAAATACGCTTACCGCGATCGAAAACGGCGACAAAATGGTCACCGGCATGGAAAAGGATTTGGAGCAGATCTCCCAAAAGGCTTCCGCGGCGTCCGTATCCGTTCAGGAAATTGCCGCCGCCGCGAAAATCCAGACCGACGACATCGGGCAGATCCACACAGATATCGACCAGGTTTCAGAAGTGATACAGACGAATTCGGCCACGGCGGAAGAAAGCGCCGCTTCCAGCGAAGAACTGTCGGCGCAGGCCGAAACACTGCGCAGCCTGATATCGCACTTTCAATTAAAAAAAGACGTCTCTGAAAAAGGCTAATTTTTGCTTGACATTTCATAAGTGAGAGCATATAATAGGCATAACTTAAAATCATATATAATATATATGATTAATACAGTTTACGGTTGACCGGAAAACCGGAGGCCGGGCGAAAGAACAATGTGCTCTCTGCCCGGCTCTTTTTGTAACCATTTTCAGCAGAACAGGAGTGACCGGAATTGAAACGAAGCGTTTCCGTCCTGAAGAATGAAAATCCCATGTGCATGTGCTGTATGCGAATGTCCGTCGGCGGCAATTCGCTTCTTTTGCTATACCTTCGGTCGGATTGACGGTGAATTCCACATATCCTGCATTCGTGCGGAACATCTGGAAGCTCATAGGTCAGTTGACCTGTGAGCTTCTTTTTTTGCAGGGACGGCAGGGTCCTCTGAAAGGGTGACAGACGCCATGGCGGTAAAGGAAACTTCCTGCGATGCGGAGATTTTCAGAAAGCTGACGCAGTACATCAAAGAGATCCGCTACGGATCCATTCAGATTATCATACAGGACGGAAAAATCATTCAGATTGAAAAAAACGAAAAAGTAAGGTTCATATAAACAAGGCTGACCGGAAAACCGGAGGCCGGGCTGGAATCTCACGGCCCGGCCTCCGGTTTTCTTTTTACGGACACAGACACTTCACAGAAGGGGGAGAACCATATGGAGACGAAGTTTCTGGAAGACAAGGAACTTCTGGCCATTGCCAGGACCCACCCCTGCCTGAGCCGGGAAGCGAACAGCGCTTTCGGCAGGCTGCACCTTCCGGTCAGCCCCGCGTGCAATATTCAGTGCCGTTTCTGCCGCCGGTCGCTGAACAAGTCGGAACAGCGGCCCGGCGTGACGGCCCGTGTGCTGCAGCCGGAAGAGGCGGTGGAAAAGGTGCGCCAGGCACTGGAGCTCTGCCCGGAGATCACCGTCGCCGGCATCGCCGGGCCGGGCGACACGCTCGCGACCGATTCCGCCCTCAGGACCTTCCGGCTGGTGCATGAGGCGTACCCCCGGCTGACCCTCTGCCTTTCGACCAACGGACTGATGCTGCCGGACTACGCGCAGCAGCTGTACGACGCCGGGGTGCGCACCGTGACCGTGACGGTGAACGCGGTCGACCCGAAAATCCAGGCGAAGATCATTTCGTACATCGTGTTCGAGGGCATCCGTTACGTGGGGGAAGAGGCTGCGGCAATCCTGATCCGCCGGCAGCTCGAAGGCATCCGGGCAATCAAGGCGCTCGGCGCCATCGTCAAGGTCAACACGGTGCTGATCCCCGGGGTCAACGACGACCACATTGAGACGGCCGCAAAGACCGTAAAAGAGGCCGGCGCGGATCTCTACAACATCATCCCGCTCATCCCGCAGAACGAATTCTCCGACACGCCCGCCCCGACCTGCCTGCAGATTGAAGAAGCGCGGCAGAAAGCGGGGAAATATATCGAGGTTTTCCGCCACTGCCAGCACTGCCGCGCGGACGCCTGCGGGATTCCGGGCAAAGGCGACCTTTCCGGAAAGCTTTACGGAACCGGCTGCGCAGAAACCTTTTCGCATGGATGACCGCTGCAGATACCATTTCATTTACAGAACAAGGAGAGAAATTTTGTCATGAGCTCTAAACTGAAGCAGATCGCGATCTACGGCAAAGGCGGCATCGGGAAGTCCACCACGACCTCGAACATCAGCGCCGCGCTTTCAAAAATGGGATACCGGGTCATGCAGTTCGGCTGCGACCCGAAGAGCGACTCGACCAACACCCTGCGCGGAGGGGAATACATCCCCACGGTGCTCGACACCCTGCGCGAGAAGGGCTCGGTCAGGGCGAACGACGTGATTTTCGAGGGCTTCAACGGCATCTACTGCGTGGAGGCGGGCGGCCCCGCCCCGGGCGTCGGCTGCGCGGGCCGCGGCATCATCACCGCGGTGCAGCTTTTCCGCCAGCAGAAGGTGTTCGAGGACCTGAACCTCGACTTCATCCTGTACGACGTGCTGGGCGACGTGGTGTGCGGCGGCTTCGCCATGCCGATCCGCGAGGGGATTGCGGAGCATGTGTTCACGGTCTCTTCCGCGGACTTCATGTCCGTCTACGCGGCGAACAACCTCTTCAAGGGCATCAAACAGTATTCGAATTCCGGCGGGGCGCTGCTCGGCGGCATCATCGCGAACTCCATCAACCAGCAGTACTCGAAGGATATCATCGACGATTTCGCCGCGCAGACCAAGACGCAGATTATGGAATACGTGCCGCGCTCGGTCACCGTCGCCCAATGCGAGCTGCAGGGCAAGACGACCATAGAGGGCGCGCCGGATTCCGAACAGGCCGCGATTTACACCCGGCTCGCCCAAAAGATTGCGGCGCACGAGGTCTCTCATACGCCGTCGCCGCTCGGCACGGCGGAGCTGCGCGAATGGGCGGCAAAATGGAGCAAGCAGATTCTGGCGGTGGAGTCCTCCCACGCCGCGGCCGCCGGAGCATAAGGGCAGGGAAGGGGAAATCTGGCATGAAAACCCGGGTCGCCATTACGAGCAGCGACAGAAAAGTCATTGATCTGCATTTCGGGCGGTGCTCCGCGTTCCTGATTGCCGATATTTCGGACGGCGGCTGGAAAATCACGGAGACCCGGAAGACGCAGGCGGCGTGCCGTTCGTTTTCCCATGACGAAGCGCATGTCGCGGAAATCGTGGAACTCCTTTCGGACTGCCGCTATCTTCTCACCTACCGCATCGGTTTTTACCCGTACAGCCTGTTCCGCAGCCGCGGCATCGAGTGCCTGGAAACGCCGGCCGAAGAGCCTGCCACAATCGACGGAGCAATAGCGTCCCTGACCAGCAGCCCGGCCGGAACGGAACAAGAGCAAAACGCCGGGCCTGCGGCGCCGGCCGCAAGAAAGGAGCCTTTTCTTTGAGCAGTGTCAATCTGAAATCGCCCGAGGTGGTCATCCGCGAAATCCGCCTCGGTTCCATTACCGGCTACAGCGGCAGCGCCGGAAAGCTGGTGAAAGAATCCCACGGCGGCACGCTCGCCGAAACGCCGCGCAGCTTCAGCCAGTGCACGGGGTGCAGCTCCGGGCAGGCGTTCTGCCAGCTGTGCATGATTCCCGACGCCGCGGTCATCAACCACGCGCCCATCGGCTGCATGGGCGACGCGGAGGGCTTTAACTTCGTCTACCGCGAAGGCCAGGTGGAGCGCGGCCTGCCGCCCGCGACGGGGCGATATTTCAGCTCGAACATCGGCGAGGGCGACACTATCTTCGGCGGCGCCGAAACGCTGCGCAGCGCAATCCGCACGGTCTACGGGCGGGTGAAGCCGCACGCCATCTTTGTCACGACCTCGTGCGCCTCCGGCATCACGGGAGATGACGTGGAGAGTGTGACGAACGAGATGGAAAAGGAGCTCGGCATCCCGGTCGTCGCCTGCTTCTGCGAGGGCTTCAAGTCGCGCATCTGGACCACGGGCTTCGATTCCGCCTATCACGCCATCGTGCGCAAGATCGTGAAGCCCCCGGAAAAGAAAACGAACCGCGTCAACATCATCAATTTCTGGGGCAGCCACATTTTCGATCCCCTGCTGCACCGGCTCGGGTACGAGCCGCAGTACGTGGTTGCCTTTTCCACCATCAGGGAACTGGAGCATATCTCGGAAGCGGCGGCGTCCATCCAGGTCTGCCAGACGCTGGGGACCTACCTCGGCGCGGCGCTGGAGCAGGTGTACGGCGTGCCGGAGGTCAAGACCTCGCCCGGCTACGGCGTGTCCGGCACGGACGACTGGCTGCGGGAGCTGGGCCGCGTGCTGCACCGTGAGGACGAGGTGGAAAAAATCATCGCCGAGGGGCACGAACGCGTCCTGCCGAAGCTTCAGAAATACCGGGAGCAGTTCAGAGGCAAAACCGCCTTCATCACGGCGGGGGCGGCCCACGGCCATGCGCTGATTGCCGTTCTGCGGGAGCTTGGCTTCGAGGTGAAGGGCGCGGCGATCTTCCACCACGACCCGGTGTACGACAACGCCTGCGAATGCGCCGACATGCTGGAGCGCGACGTGAAAGACTACGGGGACATCCCGAACTTCAACGTCTGCAACAAGCAGGCGTTCGAGCTGGTCAACCTGCTGCGGCGGACCAGGCCGGACATCTTCATCGCCCGGCACGGCGGCATGACCGTCTGGGGCGCGAAGCTCGGCATCCCGACCCTGCTCATCGGCGACGAGCAGCTCAGCTTCGGCTACGACGGAATCCTGCGCTACGCCGAAAAAATTGCGGAAACGCTGGACAACACGGAGTTTGTCACGAACCTTGCAAAGCACAGCTCCATGCCCTACACCAGGTGGTGGCTGGAGCAGGACCCCTACACCTTCCAGGGAGGCGACCTGTTTGTCGAAAGTTATTGAGCAGCCGCGCTATTCCTGCGCGCTCGGCGCACAGCAGACCGTCGTCGCCATCCCGCGGGCGGTGCCGGTGCTGCATTCCGGGCCGGGCTGCTGCAACAAGATTACCGGCCTGATCGGCCAGGGCGAGGCCTATGCGGGCGGCAGCACCATCCCCTGCACCAACGCGAGCGAGCGCGACGTCGTCTTCGGCGGGGTCGACAAGCTGCGCAGCGTGGTCAGCGGCGCCCTGCAGGTGATCGACGCCGACCTTTACGTGATCCTCACGGGCTGCACGGCCTCCATCGTGGGCGACGACATCGACAGTGTGGCGCAGGAATTCCGCGGCGAGGGCCACCCGGTCGTCTGCGCCGAAACGGGCGGCTTCAAGACCAACAACTATCGCAGCCACGAGACCGTGGTCAACGCCATCGTCGACCAGTACGTCGACGGGCGCCGGGCGCCGGGCGGCGTGAAAAAGGGCCTTGTGAACGTGTTCGCGACCGTCCCGTATCAGGATCCGTACTGGAACGGCAACCTCGCGGAGCTCAAGCGCGTGCTCGAGGGCGTCGGCCTGACCGTCAACATCCTGTTCGGGCAGGAATCCTCCGGCCTTCCGGAATGGCGGAGCATCCCGAACGCCGAATTCAACATCGTCGCCAGCTCGTGGGTCGGGCTCGGCATCGCGGAGCACCTCAAGAAAAAATACGGCACGCCGTACCTCCATTTTCCGTATCTGCCTGTCGGCGGCGCGGAAACCAGCCGGTTCCTGCGGCAGGTCGCGGAATTCGGGAATCTCGACAGGAACCGGGCGGAGGAATTCATCGGCGCGCAGGAGCGCAAATTCTACTCGTTCATCGAGCGGATGGCGGACTTCATGCTCGAATTCCGCTACGGGCTGCCGCGCAGGTTCTACACCATCCTCGACGCGTCGTACGCCGTCGGCTTCGCGAAATACCTCGTGAACGAGCTCGGCATCCTGCCCGCGCGCCAGTTCGTCGTGGACGACACGCCGGAGGAATTCCGGGAATCCATCCGGAACGAGTTCGCGCACCTTTCCGACCGGAGGGCGGCGGAGGTGGAATTCGAGACGGACGGCGGCGCGATCCAGGAGAAGATCCGCGGGGACGAGAACCGCCAGCGCGCGCTGATCCTCGGCAGCAGCTGGGACCGCGACCTTGCGAAAGACCTCAGGGCGGACCTGCTGATTCTCGGCGTGCCCGTCGAATACCGGCTGATTCTGAACTGCGGCTACGCGGGCTACAACGGCGGGCTGCGCGTGATTGAGGATATTTACGACCGCGTGCTCGACACCTACCGCTGATGGCGGCGGAAAACGGAAAGCCCGGGCGCGTGGCGGCGGCCAGCACGGACGGCGTGACGGTAAACCTCCATTTCGGCCAGGCGCAGGAGTTCTACATCTACGACGTCGATGAAAACGGCTGGCGGTTCGTGGAACGGCGCGATATCAGGAGGACGTTCGGGCACGACCCCGCCGAGTTCGACAAGGTCCGCCTGATGCTGGACGACTGCGAGGCGGTCCTCGTCAGCCGCATCGGCCCCGTCGCCGCGGAATATCTGCTGGAAAAGGGCCTTCGGGTCTTCGAGACGCCGTACCTGGTCGCGGCCGTGCTGGAAAGGCTCAAAGAGCTGGGAATTCTGGGAAAGGAGCCTGAAGATGAAAAAACGTGATTGTCCGGGAGCGTGCCGAATGCGCTGCGGGAAAAGCGTTTCCCCGTGCCCCGCTATGCCCATGCCGCGCCGATGCGCCCCGCCGGTTTGCCGGGAGAGCACCTTCTCCCCGTGAACGTGTTTCAGGCGGGGGTCCGGCCCGTGCGGGGCGGACCCCCGTTTTTATTTCTGCTTAAGGAGGACGGCATGGATACAAACCCGTTTATCACCATCAAGGGCCTGACGAAGACCTTCCACACCAAAGACGGGGACGTCGAGGTCCTGAAGGGGATCGACCTTGCGATCGGGAAGGGGGATATCTTCGGGATCGTCGGCTTCAGCGGCGCAGGGAAGTCCACCATGATCCGATGTATCAACCGGATGGAATCGCCCGACGCCGGCACGATCGTCATCGGGGATCACGAAATCACCGGCCTCGGCAAAAGGGAGCTCAACGCGTACCGGCAGAAAATAGGCATGATCTTCCAGCACTTCAACCTGTTCGACTCGCGCACGGTGTACCGGAACGTCGCCTACCCGCTGGAGATCGCCGGCTACCCGCGCAGGAAGCTCAGAAGCCGCGTGCTTGAGATTCTGGATCTTGTGGAGCTGGGCGACAAGGTGAACTGCTACCCCGGCCAGCTCTCCGGCGGGCAGAAGCAGAGGGTCGGCATCGCCCGCGCCCTCGCCAACAACCCGGACGTCCTTCTGAGCGACGAGGCCACCTCGGCGCTCGACCCGCAGACGACCCTTTCCGTGCTCGACCTGCTCAAGGACATCAACCGCAAGCTGGGCCTGACCATCGTCCTCATCACCCACGAGCTGGAGGTGGTGCGCTACATCTGCAACCACGTCGCCGTGCTGGAGAACGGGACCATCGCGGAGCGCGGCACGGCGGAGGAGCTGTTCCGCAACCCGAAAAGCGATACGGCGAAGCTCTTTATCCGGATCAATACCCAGTTCAACGCGGACCGCTGGTTCGGGGAAGGGGAGGGCATATGAATTTCAACAACAGCGACCTGTTCGGCGTTCTGAAAAGCGCTTTCAGCGCCGAGACCTGGGCCATCGTCGCCCCGGCGATTCTGGACACCCTTTACATGACGGCCGTCACGACGGTGCTGACGCTGCTGCTTGGGGTGCTGCTGGGCATCATCCTTGTTGCGACCGACAAAAACGGCGTGCACCCGATGCCGGCGTTCAACCGGATCCTCGGCTCCGTCGTCAACGTGCTCCGGTCCCTTCCCTCCATGATCCTGATTATCCTGACCCTTCCGCTTTCCCGCCTGATCATCGGCATCTCCTACGGGCCGCAGGCCTGCATCATCGCGCTTGTGGCAAGCTGCGTGCCGATGTTCGGCAGGCTGGTGGAAAGCAGCATCCTCGAGGTGGAAAAAGGGAAGCTCGAGGCGGCAAAATCCATGGGGACGACAAACCTGCAGATTATCTTCAAGGTTCTTCTGCCGGAAGCGCTGCCGTCCCTCGTGCGCAACTTCACCATCGCCGTCATCGCCATCATCTCCACGACGGCGCTTGCCGGCACCTTCGGGGCCGGCGGCCTCGGCGACGTGGCGGTACGGTTCGGCTACACCCGTTTCAAGACCGACATCCTCATCGCCGCCGTGCTGGTGCTGGTGGTGCTGGTCGAAGCCGTGCAGCTGACCGGGGATTTCGTCTCGCGGCATCTTCTCAAAAAGCGTTTTCTTGTCTGACTGCCCCAAATTAGAAAAGAGGTTTTATTATGAAAAAGCAAAGTCTGTCCGTTTTGCTGACGGCCGTTCTCACCGCGTCTCTCACCCTCTCCGGCTGCGCAGGCGCGTCGTCGCCGGCTTCCTCCTCCTCACCCGCTTCGCAGGCTCCCGCGTCGGAGGCCGCCTCCGCGCCCGCGTCCTCCGCGGCGCTCACCGTGCTGAAGGTGGCGGCCGACCCCGTCCCTCACGTGGAGCTGCTGAACTTTGTCAAGCCCAAGCTGAAAGAAGAGGGCGTCGATCTGCAGATCACGGTGCTTGACAGCAACGGGGACTCGCTGGCCAACGAGCGCACCAACGACGGCGAATTCGACGTGAACTTCTTCCAGCACCTTCCTTACCTCGAGTCGGTGAAGACGGAAAAGGGCTATGACCTCGCCTCGGCCGGAAAGGTCCATGTCGAGCCGATCGGCGCCTACTCCGTCAAATACAAGAAGCTTGCCGACGTCCCCGCCAGCGCGACCGTCGTCATCCCCAACGACACCACGAACGAATACCGCGCGCTGAAGATTCTGGAAGACAACGGTTTCATCAAGCTCAAGAGCGGCCTGAAAAACTATTCCGCGACCGTGCAGGACATCGCCACCTACGTGAAGCCGATCAAAATTCAGGAGCTGGATTCCGCGCAGATTATCCGCGTGCGCGACCAGTTCGACATCTATATCACGAACACGAACAAGATCCTCGACGCCGGCATCGACGCCACGACCGCGCTGTTCCGCGAAGGGGCGGATTCCCCCTACGCGAACATCCTCGTCACCAAGTCGGCCCGCGTGAACGACCCGGCCGTCGTGAAGCTGCGCGAGGCCCTGAACACCCCGGAAGTGAAGAAGTTCATCGAGGACAAATACAAGGGCGCCGTCATCCCCGCGTTTTAACCCGAAAAGCGGATAAAATACAGCCCGGAGCCAAAGGCCATTCCCGTTTTCAGCCGGGATGGCCTTTGCTGCGCGTAAACGGCAAAGATGAAATTTACTTTCCCCCTGCCGCGTGCTACAATGAAGAAAAACCGATGCGAGGAATGTCTGAATCATATGAAGATCATCATCACCGCGGGCGGGACGACCGAAAAAATAGACCCGGTCCGCAAGATTGCCAACACGGCCACGGGCAGGCTGGGCAGCCTGACCGCCGAAGAATTCGTCCGGCAGGCCGGGGACCGGGCGGAGAAAATCTATTATGTCTGCGAACCGGGGGCCGCCGTACCGGAGCTGGAATGCCTCGAGCGGGTGACGGTGCACGGAGCGCAGGGGGCCGGGGAAGCTTTGTCGAAGCTGCTCCGGACCGAAAAAATCGACGCCGCCGTCCATTCCATGGCGGTCAGCGACTACACCGCCGCCGGCCTGACCACGGCGGAAAATCTGGCGGGGTATCTCGCCGGCCGGCTGTTCCCCCTTTCCGGGCATTCGTTTGCGGACGAGGGCGCGCTTGCCGGCTTTCTCGCGGGCTGCATCCGCGAAAACGACCGCCTGCTGGCTCGGGACGCGAAGGTCGGCTCCAATTATCCCGATCTCATTCTGAACATGAAGCAGACGCCGAAGCTCATCGGGCTTTTCAAGGCCCTGCAGCCCTCCGCCGTGCTGGTCGGCTTCAAGCTGCTCAGCGGCGTGGAGACGCCGCTGCTTCTGGAGGCGGGCCGCGAGGTCCTCGAAAAGAATTCGTGCGATTTTGTGCTCGCCAACGATCTGAGCGAAATCGGCGGCGGCCGGCACGCAGGGTACCTGATTTCTTCCGACCGGTCCTGTGTGCGGCTGGAGACCAAGGCTGAAATCGCAAGGGAAATCGTCCGGAGCGTGCTGCTCCGCATCGAAGAGGAGGCGCGGACATGAAAAACATCCTGCTGGGCGTGACGGGCAGCATCGCTGCCTACAAGGCCGCCGACCTCGCCAACATCCTGACGAAGGACGGCTATAACGTCGACGTGATTCTGACAAAGGGCGGGGCGGGGTTCATCACCCCGCTGACGCTGCAGACCCTTTCGAGAAACCGCGTTTACACCGACGTGTTCCAGACGGACTACCCGCGCGAGGTCGAGCACATCTCCCTTGCGAAAAAGGCCGACCTGCTGCTCGTGGCGCCGGCTTCCGCCGACATTATCGCCAAAATGGCGAATGGCATCGCGGACGACATGCTCTCCACCGTGGTCTTGGCCGTACGGGGCGTCCCGCGGCTGATCGCCCCCGCCATGAACACCGCGATGTACGAAAATCCGATCGTCCGGGAAAATCTTGAAAAGCTGAAACAGTACGGCTTCGAAATCATCGAGCCGAGGGAAGCCCGCCTGGCCTGCGGCGACCTGGGGAAGGGCGCGCTGGCCGACGTGGACGCGATTGTCGCCACGGTGGAAAAGCGCCTGCGGGAAGAGAGATAAGATGGAGCAGGCGGATTTTACCGACATCGGCGGAATCAGGGTGGGACACGCCCAGAATTTCGACGCGGCCACCGGCTGCACCGTCGTGATCTGCGAGGAAGGGGCCGTCGCCGGCGTCGACGTCCGCGGCGGGTCGCCCAGCACCAGGGAAACGGATGCGCTGAACCCGGCCGCTCTGCGCTCCGCCGTCCACGCCGTGCTGCTTGCGGGCGGAAGTGCGTTCGGCCTGGATGCGGCAGCGGGCGTGATGCAGTACCTTGAAGAACGCGGCGTCGGGCGCGACGTAAGCGTGACGAAGGTGCCCATTGTGTGCGGCGCCGTGCTGTTCGACCTCAAATGCGGGGACTGGAGGGTCCGGCCGGACAAGGCGATGGGGTACGAGGCCTGCCGGAATGCCCGTGAAGCCATGTTCGCGCAGGGTAGCGTCGGCGCCGGGACCGGGGCCACGGTCGGCAAGATGAAGGGGCCTTCCTGCGCCATGAAGGGCGGGATTGGCTCCTTCTGCCTGAAGACGGGCGAGCTCATGGTGGGCGCCGTCGTCGCGGTCAACTGCGTGGGTGACGTCCGGGACCCGGAGACGGGCCGCATTCTTGCCGGGACCCTGAACGACGACCGGCGGTCGTTTGCAGGCGGGGAATCGATTCTGATCCGCGGCTACCGGGACAGCGCGGATATTTTCAGCGGAAACACCATCATCGGCGTGGTGGCCACGAACGCCGTCCTGACCAAGGCGGAGGCGAACCGGCTTGCTTCCGTTTCGCAGGACGGTATTGCCCGGGCGGTTTCTCCCGCCCACACGACGTTTGACGGCGACACCATCTTCGCCATGGCGACCGGCAGGGTGCGGGCGGATTTCAACGCGGTCGCCGCTCTGGCTGCGCGGGCCGTGGAAAACGCGATTTTACAGGGCGTCGTTCAGGCGAGGCCGCTCGCCGGTTTTCCCGCTTACCGGGATTTATTTTCGGAAAAGGGCCGTCGGCCGTCCTGACCGGCCGTTTTTCATGAAAAGCTTCCGAATCCGCCCCGCGGCGGATGGCATGAAAAAACAGACAAGCTCGAAAGAGCCTGTCTGTTTTTTTTGCGGAGAAAGGCGGATTCAGACGATGCCCTGGGCAAGCATGGCGTCGGCGACCTTGAGAAAACCGGCGATGTTCGCCCCCACCACGTAATTCTTCGGGGTGCCGTATTCTTCCGCCGCCGCGGAGACGTGCCCGAAAATGCTGCCCATAATCTGCTTCAGTCTGCCGTCGACTTCCTCGAATGTCCAGGAAAGGCGCGCGCTGTTCTGACACATCTCAAGCGCCGAGACACCGACGCCGCCCGCGTTGGACGCTTTGCCCGGGGCGAACAGGACGCCGTTTTTCTGGAAATATTCCGTCGCTTCCGGCGAGGTCGGCATATTGGCGCCTTCCGCCACGGCGAAGACGCCGTTTTTCACCAGCTGCTTTGCATCGTCCAGCAGAAGCTCGTTCTGCGTCGCGCAGGGCAGGGCGATCTCGCAGGGCACATTCCAGATCCCTCTGCCCTCGTGGTATTCGGCGTGCGGGTGCTCCGCCTGATATTCGCGGATACGGCCCCGCCTGACTTCCTTGATTTCCTTGACGGCCCGGAGGTCGATCCCGTCCCTGTCGTGGATCCAGCCGGTCGAATCGCACATGGCGACGACCTTCGCCCCCATTTCCTGCGCCTTCTGGCAGGCGTAGATGGCCACGTTCCCGGAGCCGGAGACGACGGCGGTTTTCCCCTGTACGGATTTTCCGTTCGCCTTCAGCATGGCGTCCAAGAAGTACAGAAGGCCGAAGCCGGTTGCCTCCGTGCGCGCAAGCGACCCGCCGTAAGAAAGCTTTTTGCCGGTCAGAATGCCCTCATAGTGGGTGGTGATTCGTTTGTACTGCCCGTAGAGATACCCGATTTCGCGCGAACCGACGCCGATATCGCCGGCGGGGACGTCCACGTCCGGGCCGATATGGCGGTACAGCTCCGTCATGAAGCTCTGGCAGAAGGCCATGACCTCGCGTTCGGATTTCCCTTTCGGATCGAAATCCGAGCCACCTTTTCCTCCGCCGATGGGCAGGCCAGTCAGCGAATTCTTGAAAATCTGCTCGAGGCCGAGAAATTTGATGATGCTGATGTTTACGGAAGGATGAAAGCGCAGGCCGCCCTTGTAAGGCCCGATTGCGTTGTTGAACTGAACGCGGTAGCCGCGGTTGACCCTGACGCGGCCGGCGTCGTCCACCCACGCGACCCGGAATTTAATCTGCCGGTCGGGCTCGGTCAGACGTTCCAGAATGCCGGCCCTTTGGTACTGCGGCGTTTTCTCAATCACCGGTTCCAGCGATTTCAAAACCGTTGTGGCCGCCTGGATAAATTCCGGCTGATCTGGATTTGTACGGGCCAGCTCGTTCAGCTGGTCGTTGACATAAGACATTGCGTATCCCCCTGTTTCAGTGAAATTTGGAAAGTGAAGGTCAGTGCAACATTATTTATTTAACATATTATCACATAAAAGCGCTGAAAACAACAAAACAGCTTAAAATAATTTATATATTTGCTCTTTTCAGAATCGGCTATAAGATAGATCAATTCTGTGCCACGGAAAAAATATCGTCCGCTCAATGGTGCGCCTAAAAAATATCCGGCTCGAAAATTTTTAGAGGTCCTGTCTTGAAAAGACAGGACCTCGCTTTCTTGAGCCGGATAATTTGATATACTGTTTTTGTCTGTGAAATTCACATACTTTCCTGCTTAAGCTCTAATGCTTAAATACCGAATACATGTTTTACAAATTCCAGCGCACCCTTTGCATCGCGGTCAAGAGCCGCCTCCGAATCGTCAGAAATTAAATTGCGCCAGACTTTGATTTCGGAGCCGATCGTACCGCCGCTCATTACAAAGGGCTCCATAACGGCGGCTCCGCTATAGTGAATATCACGAAGCGCTTGTCCTATCTCCGCCCAGGGGATGCAGCCTTTTCCGGGAACCCGCCTGTTTTGTTCCCCAAGGTGCAGATGGCATAGCTGATCCCCCGCCATGCGGATTGCCGCTCCGATATTGTCCTCTTCGATATTCATATGGAAAGTATCGAGCATGACCTTAACGTTTGGACTATTGACGTCGCTGATAAAATCAAGAGCTTCTTCGCAGGTGTTTAGCAGATATCCTTCATAGCGGTTTAAGACTTCCATCCCCAGCATCACGCCGCTGTCCTCTGCAAATCTGGAGATTTCCTTTATCCCATGAACGGCTCTTTTCCAATCGGCGGGCTTATCAACCGGCTGAGAGAAATCAACCGGCCAGTAGGAATAAAGGCCGCCGCCCAAAAGATGGATGTCCAGCAGCTGCAGTTTATGAAGAAGACTGCGGAAAAAATCAACGGCGCCGCGATAAACCACGGGATCCGCGGAAGAAAGATTCTGCTGCTTTGTCGGGCCGTACCCCGCCGTAAGAATAACTCCTTTTTCTTTTGCGTAGTCGCGCAGTTCAATCAGTTGGGCATCTGTTGTGTAGGTGTTCTGTAAAGCGGCGCAGGAAATTTCAAGAACGTCAAAGCCCAGTGCGGCTATTTTGTCAATATAATGTTTATAGTCGGCGAACCATTCCCTGGTCCAATAGGCAAAATAAATTCCGTATTTCATTTTACAAGGCTCTCCTTATTTCATTTGCTCAAACAGACAGCGGAAGAACAAATCTGCATCCACGTCTGTTGCAACAGCATGCGGGCCGTTTTCGTCTCTGCGCCAATAAGTGAACCCCGACAGACCTTGGCTTTGCGTTTCGACCTCGATCTTCCCATTTTCGAATTTACAGACTTCCGGATGAAAGACTGAAACGGCGGCCAGGGGATCATGGAACGTGATTCTTTTTTCATCCTTGAACCACTCTTTTGCTATGTCTAAAACGGGCAGCAGAAGGGGACTTGCAAAAAGCTGTTCCGCGACCTCGGGCTTCTGAATCAGGCGGCTTGTTACATTCAGGCCGACCGTGCAGTGTGTCTTCACGGGCGCGCTGTAAACAATTTTCGCTGCATGAGGATCAATCAGCGCGTTGTTTTCAAGGATTCCTTTGCCGGCGAGGGACATTTGCTGCCCGCACTCCATGGCGCTCATTTTTTCTCCGGCTCCGTCGTAGCGGGTATATTCCGGCGACCCGCACATTAAAACCAATTTTTTCAAGAGCGAAGGAATTTCGGGGTCAATCAGGAACAGCAACGCAAGATTCGTAAGGGGCGCAATTCCAATCAAGGTAATCTGTCCGGGATTTTCGCGTATTGTCCTTTGCAGGAACGGCACCGCCTGGTTGACCGGAAAATCATCCTGGTGATCCCATTTGTCGAGAATTGACGCCTGGGGCGCCCATCGTTCGCTCTGGGAAATCAGAATCGGATTTTCGCATCCCGGGAAGATGGGGATTTCTTTTCCGGCAATCCGGCACAGGACGCTGGCAAGACGGGCCCTTTGGACTGCTTCTCCGGTTACGGTTGTAATGCCCATAAGATCCGCGTCCGGATTTGCAAGCAAATACGCAAGTGTAATCGCATCGTCCACTTCGGTCCCAATGTCGGTGTCCAGAAGAATTTTTTCTTTCATGCGTATCTCCTCCCTCAAGTTAAAGGTCGTTGACCTGTTCCATTAAATCGGATGTGCGGCCGTACAATTGCTGAAAAATTTCATATTCTCTGCGGTAGACTCTCTGGTTCTCGGGATTCGGCATATAAATTTTTTCATCGTAAATCACATGCTTTCGGCAAGCTTCCTCTATGCTTTCAAATATCCCCGTACCATAACCGGCCAGGATGCAGGCGCCCAAACACGCCTGTTCCTTTACTCTGCAGACAAGCACCTCTTTTTCGTAAATATCGGCCTGAATCTGAAGCCAAAGCGGGCTGGAAGCTCCGCCCCCGGAGGCGATGATGCGTTTGCTTTCAATGCCGACGCTCTGCAGAACGGCCAAAGAGTCTTTCAGGCTGAATGTGACGCCCTCCATAATGGCCCTGAGAAGGTATTTCTGGTCATGCTCGAGATGCAGGCCAAAAAAAGCTCCTCGCGCTTTTGAGTTCATATACGGCGTACGGACCCCGGACAGGTACGGCAGGAATATGATCCCGTGACTGCCTGCCGGAATTCGGCGAGCGATATCGCGATCCGCCTTTTTATAATCGTTCGCGGAGAGCACGTCGTTTTCAAACCACCTCAGCGACATTCCGCCGCAGAGCGTGGCGCCAAAAATCGTGTAGGCGTCCGGTACCGCGTGGCAGAACGTGTGCGTCCGCATTTGGGGATCAAAAACATCTTTTTTCAGAAATGCGGAAATCTGCCCGCCCGTGCCGATATTCGAGATAATCGTGCCTTCTTTGACCGCCCCGTTCCCGATGCTCTGGGCCTGTTGATCGCCGGAACCGTATACGACGGGAATTCCTTCCCGCAATCCGGTTTGCGCCGCGCATGTTTTCAGGATAGTCCCCGCAATCTCGGTGGATTCGTGGCATTCCGGAAAAAAGCTTTCCGGTATTTTCAAGCGGTCAATAATCTCCCATGCCCACTGGCGTTGCCTGATGTTGAAAGCAGCCGTCCCGGAAGCGTCGGTAAAGTCGGTCCCGATTTTTCCGGTCAGGCGAAAACGGATGTAGTCCTTCGGAGAAAGGATCGTGTGGATTTTTGCAAATATGTCCGGTTCGTGCTCTTGCATCCACAATAACGAAACAAGCGCAAAGCCTGGGAAAATACGATTTTGAAGCTGTTCTTTAATGGCTTGGCTGCCGATTTCCCTTTCAAGGCGATCTACCTGCTTACCGGAACGCTGATCGAGCCAGATGATGGCCGGCCTCAGTGGATCCCCGTTCGCGTCTAGGGCCACGAACCCGTGCATCTGACCCGACAGCCCGATTGCTTCAATCCGGGAATAGTCTTGCGGCTGCCTGTCTCGAAGGGAATTCAGTGCGGAGCTAACAGCGCCCCACCATATATCGGGGTCCTGTTCTGCCCAGCCGATCTGTGGAATCTGTACATCATATTGCTTGGATTCGATGTCCAGGACACCGGAGGCCGGATTGAACAGCATAACCTTGGCGCTGGAAGTGCCTACATCTATTCCTAAAATAGTTGCCATAATGTCCTTTCCCTATTACATTTATTTATCAGTCTTTTCTCTTTTTCAAAAAGTCCACAAAAACCGCCAGCAGAACAACAGTGCCTTTGACGACATACTGCCAGGAAGAGTCGATGCCAAGCAGGTTCAGGCCGTTGTCGAGCACCCCGATTACAACGCAGCCGATGATGGTGCCGCTGAGGCGCCCCATGCCGCCCATCATACTCGTTCCGCCAAGCACGACCGCTGAGATGGCGTCCATCTCAGTTCCTTCTCCTACGGAGAATTGCGCCGAAAAAGTACGCGTTGCGCTGAGAATACCCGCGCAGGCGGCAAAAATGCCTGAAATCATGTAGACCATGAACTTGACACGGCGCACGTTGATTCCTGCATAGTTGGCGGCCGTTTCGTTGTCGCCAATCGCGTAGAGATGCCTGCCGAACTGAGTGCGGTTCAAAATAAGGGAAGAGATGAGGATTATGACGATGATATAGAATAAATGGATCGGCAGACCGAAAACCTGCCCGGTCCCGATTTCTGCATAAAGCGGGTCAGATACCAAAATGGTTGTATTTTTTGTGTAGATCCGGGCAAAGCCTCTGCCGATATCCATGGTCGCCAGTGTTACAATGAAGGCCGGTATGGTCGTTCTTGAAATGACAAAGCCGTTGAAAACGCCCACCAGAACTCCGGCCAGTATGGAAAGCAGGATTGCCGGGATTACGGGAATCCCCGCCAGCGTAATCAGGCCGGCGCTCAGGCAGCCGGAAACGGCTATGATTGAACCGACGGACAGATCAATCCCGCCGGTCAAGATGACCATGGTCATGCTGCAGGCCAGAAAAACGTTGATGGAAATCTGTCTTAAAATATTGAAGAGATTCCGTACCGTAAAGAATGAATCCGAAATAAACGTCACGAGAATACACATGATCAACAGGCTGAGAAGAATGCCTAGGTTGTTTTTAATGCCGGAAATAATCGGCAGCCTGCCCCATTTTTCCAGGCGGCCGCCGGCTTGCTGTTCGCGGTTCATTGCGTTACCTCCTATGTTTTAGCCGAATGAAATTAAACCGTCGCCAAAGTCATGATTGCTTCCTGGGTGAATTCGCTGCGGTTGAGCGTTCCCGTGGTAACGCCGTTGCTCATAACCACCACTCTGTCGCACATATTGATCAGCTCCGGAAGCTCGGAAGAAACCATGATGATCGACAGTCCTTTGTTGGCGAGGGTATTGATCAGGGAATAAATTTCCGCTTTTGTTCTGACATCGACTCCTCTTGTGGGCTCGTCGAGGACAATAATTCTTTTGCTGGACAAAAGCCACCGGCAAATCAGCGCTTTTTGTTGGTTCCCCCCTGAAAGATTGCCCATTTTCTGGTCCGGACCGGTAACGCGAATCTGGACGGCCTGGATCTGGTCGTCTATGATTGTTTGTTCCGTTGAACTGGAGTAGCGGAAACGGTTCAGAAACTGCCTGAGGATATTGATTGAAATATTGAATCCCACAGACTGCTTCAGGAACAGGCCCTCAACCTTCCGGTCCTCCGGAACGAACCCGATGCCGCTCCTCATAGCTTCCCGCGGGTTTTTGAAACTGACTTCCCGCCCATCCAGCTGCACGCTTCCGTTTTTACGGGAGCTTAACCCAAACAGGCATTCCATTGTTTCACTGCGTCCGGCGCCGACAAGACCGGCAAAACCCAGAATTTCACCTTTATGTAATGTAAAGCTGACGTCTTTTACATGTTGTCCATCAGAAAGGTTTTGAACTTCCAGCACGGTTTTCTCCTGAGCGGTGCTGGTTTTGGTGTAATAGGAAGAAAGCTCCCTTCCCACCATGAGGGCAATCCATTCGGAGCGGTTCGTTTCCTTCGCGCTGACTGTTGAGATGTATTTTCCGTCGCGCAGAATAGTGACGCGGTCCGCAATTTGTTCCAGTTCATTCAGACGATGTGAAATATACACCACACCGACATTGTTTTCTTTTAACGTCCTGATTAAATCGAAGAGGATCTGCACTTCCCACTCCGACAGGGATGAGGTCGGTTCATCCATAACGATGATTTTCGAGCCGAATGAAGTCGCCCGCACAATTTCGACCATCTGCTGCTGCGCGGTTGTAAGATGATCCAGCCATGCATCGGAACGAATCGGAATTTTGAAACGATCCAGCAGCTTTTGTGTTTCCTCATTCTCGCGTTTAAGATCCACAAATCCATTGCTCTTTTTGATTTCGCGGCCCATGAACACATTCTCTGATATGGAAAGATGCGGCGCGAGCATCAATTCCTGATGGATAATACTGATTCCGAATTTTCTTGCATCAGCGATATTGCTGATCTCAGCAAGCTTCCCGTCGATCCAGATCTCGCCGCTGTCTTTCGAATAGATTCCGCCGAGAATTTTGATCAGCGTTGATTTACCGGCGCCATTTTCTCCGAGCAGTGCGTGTATTTCCCCTTTTTGCAGTTCAAACTGGATATCCGTTAAAACCTTGTTGTTATTGAAGCTTTTGTTGATATTTTTCATCTGCAGTAACGTACTCACAAGAAACACCTCCAACTTGCAAAAAGATTACATGGGTAGTGCCGAGGCATTACCCATGTACACAGCCTGCTTACTTTTTTATTGCCAATCCTGTTTTCCGTAGGTGGCGATATTTTCTGGAGTAATGGCGAACGATTTTATCAGAATCTGTTTGTCATATTTTTCGCCGTTCAGAATTTTATAGGCGACCTTTGCGCTTTCTTCGCCAACCTTGATCGGCGATTGTGCCCCCGTGCATTTCCATATGCCGTTGACCCCGTCCTTTTTCATAGCGGATTTCGCCTCAGGCCCGCCGTTGACACTGTAAATCTCCACTTTTTCATGCGCCGCAGTTATCGCGGAATAAGCGCCCTGTGCGCACTCGTCGTTAATGCAGAAAACAGCAAGCAGATCGGAATGCGCCTGGAGGATGTCATTCATAATGGAAAGGCCGGTTTCCGGTTTGGCCCCGGCATCCATTTCGGCGACCACATTAAAGTTTTTTCCCTGAAGTGCAGACTTAAAACCTTTTACGCGTTGTGTTGCGGCATCGCTGGCCGGAAAGTCGAGAATGGCGACTTTGCCGCCTTCCGGGTGCGCTTTTGCCAAGGACTGTCCGGAAATCTCACCCGCAGAATAGGCGTCAACTGCAACGAAGCTGTTTACCTGCGAAAGGTCGTTTACTGCGGAGTCAAAATTAACGACCGGAATACCGGCTTCTTTCAGTTTTTTCAGGGCCGGCGCGGATGAGGCGGCATCGACCGGGTTGTAAAACACTAAATCGACCTTCTGCGAAATAAAGTCCTCTATCACGCTGAGCTGTGTTGCAGCGTCCGCTTTCCCTTCCATATGGATGACTTCGTCACCATGCTCTTTCACAACAGATGTCAACCCGGAGTAGCAGGCATCGAAGAAAGATCCTGCGCTCATTTCAGTAAAGCCGAATTTATAGTGCTTTGCGCCGCTGGCCGCCGTACCGTTTTGGCTTGCAGCCGAAGTTGAACTCGCCGCCGACGCCTCTGCGGACGAGCTGGTGCCGGCCTGCTCTTGGGAACAGCCTGAAAGAAGTCCGAACAGAATAGCGCTGCTCAACAGGATGCTTAGGCATTTTCTTTTCATTTTCGCTTTCCTCTCCCATTAATCAGAATAATTTATTAATTGGATTAATAGATAAATCCGTATTCATAATAGCCGCTGCTTTGTAGAATGTCAATAATTATTTAGAAATATAGATCTTAATTTATCTAAACTTTACACCGCAATTCATTGTAAAAACTTGAAAATCCCTTGACAGGTAAAAAAATATTCGATATAATAAAATATAATGATTAATCGAATTTATTATATTAGGTTCGTGATATAATGACAAAAATGAGTAAGGGCATCAACCAAGATACGATACAGGCTTTTAATCGTTCGCTTATCATTAATCTTCTGCGAAAGAACGGAATATGTTCCCGCGTTCAGCTGGCCCACACGACGGGACTGAAGCAGGCGACCGTAACGAATATCGTCAGTGATTTCATCAACTGGGGCTTTGTGAAGGAGGTCGGGTTCTTAAACGGCAGCAAAGGAAGGCGTTCTATTGGGATTTCTATCAATACGGACGCCTACCGTGTGATCGGGGTCCGCATCGCGCGTAAGTACTATTCAGTAGGTCTGTTTGATCTGACAGGGGCTCTCCATCAACTGCAGCGGGTCGATACGGATCCGAGCGATCAGCCGAAAAAAATTCTTGAAAATATTGAAAAAATGATTCTGGATTGTCTGGAGCACAGCAGTGCTTACACAATCCTTTCTATTGGGATTGCTATTCCCGGTCCGTTTATTCAAAAAGAAGGGCGTATTGGGTTAATGACTGAGACGGAGGGATGGGAATCAATCCTGATCAAGGAGGAGCTGGAAAGGCTTTATCATATCCCTGTTTTTTTGGAACATGATGCAAATGCCGGCGTTTATACTCAGCAATGGCATTCAAAGGAAGCTTCTGAATGTAAGGAGCTGATCTACGTGGCGGTCGGCGAGGGAATCGGCGCCGGAATTATGATTAACGGAGAAATTATAAGAGGGTCGCTGGGTACTGCGGGAGAAATCGGACATACGTGTATTGACTTCAATGGACCAAAATGTGCCTGTGGAAACACCGGCTGCCTTGAAAAGTATTGCTCTTCTATTGCATTTACAAACTCCGTGAACAAAACTCTGAAGCAGAACCTGACCTTCGAGCAAGTTAAGGAACGGGTCAAAAAAGAGGACCCGGTTTGCTTACAGAAATTTCAGAAAGCCTGTGAATACCTGGGAATCGGCATCGTAAATCTCATCAACAATTTTAACCCGGACATGGTTATTCTGGGAGATGAAATGTCCCACATAAATCCGGGGCTGATGTACGATATAGTCTGTAAAGTAGTAAAAAAGCGGATTATACCGGAAATATGGAACAATGTAAAGATTGGATTCAGCAACATCAAAAACGATTCCATTTTATACGGGGCCGCTATTGTAGCTATCAACGAAGTATTTAAAAATCCTGCCAAATTTTGTACGGAACCAATGAAAGCAGATGTCACAGAAAAGCCATTGATCATGTGATACAAGATGCTTGCTTTTCTATTGGCGGAGGAGAAAAAGCCTTCTGATTTCAGACGGCTGCCGCGCTTGCCGCAGTGCCGTCCGCGCAGGAAGTGCACGGCCCATTTTTGCATAAAAAACAGACAGGCCCGTGTGGACCTGTCTGTTTTGTATTGTGTGTCATATATAGATGCGCATTTTGTATATGGTGATTCGTCACATTATAGGGAAGGGCTCTATTAGCAACCGCTTTCATATCCTCAAAAAAATAAGCTTCAGTCGTCTTTTTGAGCATATTTTTTAACAAGGTCGGCAATCACTTGTTCTACCAGTTTTTCATTTCCCGCACAACGTCTGATTCTATCTTTGTCATCCTGTGTGAGTCGCATATCCTCTATTGACATCGAACCATTAACCTCATTGATGAGTTTATTTAGATTTTTCAATATAAACACCTTAATTAAGCTTTAGTCATAATATTGATCTATCTATTTAAATAGATTAATAAAAAATAAGAGTTTACAGTTCCCACTTACATAATCCAACACCAAAAATAGCCCGACAATCGTAAGTACCCATATTATTATGACAATCTTTGTTATTATATTGTAATTTGTTCTTGCTATTTTGAGCAACGGATTATTGTCAATTATACCATTGATTTCACCATTCTCCATTATATCCGTATAATTTTGTTTCAATCCAATAATTAATACCTCATAATAACGCTTTTTCAAAAAAGTATGAATGGCAGAAAGGATACAAACAAATATAGATCCTAATAATACAAAAGACGTCAATATCGAAACATCTGGCGTAAAAATTATTGCTGTCCCCTTCGTTATCCCTTTGGAAAATAAAAGTGTTGCAAGATAGCCCAAAATAGCCACCATATTAGTTTTTAATGCTCCAGTGAATTTATTAATCTCATCACTTATTCTATTACAATAATCCCGTAAGGATTCCGTCACATTCTTTTTTAAATATAAATAATCTTTTACATTGTCTTTAATATAAAGATTATAATTGCTTTTTATCGTATTTAAAACATTACTATCGATCTCAGTTATATCAGAATATCTGCAATGAAGGCTAATAATATTTTTGACAATTTGCGATTTATCATGGATATTTCCACCTGAATAAAGCCAGCTATAAATTAAATAGAAATTATCGTTGATAGTATTCTGAGTTATTTGATCGAAGGGTAACGATTTGTCTTTAAACCTATATCCATTAATAGAAAACGTAATTTTATCTTTTTCAAAAATACATTCATCTGTAATATATGCAATCGATAAAATATATTTTGCTTTATTATAAATCAATTTGATAGTGTCTGAACAATTAGACTCAACAACTTCGAAATCGTCAGGTATTAAATTAGTCTCTACTCCTTTTATATGACAAATATCATCTCGCTTCTTGATTAAGTTTTCACGTGTTACATTATTATATGTATTGTTAAACTCCATCTTTTTATTTGATATTATACAAATACTTTTTGTAGTAAGAAAATTAGAATCATTCAGGCACACCAAAATTGGAATTTTATCACACTTATGGAATATGAAATTAGTTGCTTTAAAAAACGAAATGATGTCAAGTTCGTAATACCAATTTGTAAATGATTCAAAAGAATATATTGAAAGCTCATTATTTTTAAAAGTTTTTTCTATCTCAATTGACACTTCAAAATTATCATCTGAATCTCCAATAATATACTGACTTATTTTTTTCAGATAAGATTGAATAACATTTTCTAATGTCTTAGAGGATATAGTAAGATAGTCATCTGCATAATTAAAAATAATGTGAAGGGTGTCACGTTGTGGAATGTCCGCGAAAAGGCTAATAATGGTTTTAGAATCCAATCCTGTATTTTTGCATTTAAATTTAATTATAAAAGATTCAATTTCTTCTTCAACGGCAATTTCATTTAATTGTAGTCGAAAAATCTTTATGATCTCTTGACAATTAATCATGAAATCATTTCTCCCAAGATTGTTGATTAACTCATAGTTTATTCTTCGGGTTTAAATGCATCAATGGCTTCCTGATCTGCAGTATAAATTTTTAGATAAGTCGACCCATTGTCATCTTTTCCACTTTTGATTTTAGATAATATTGCTTCTTGATCGGCATCCTGTATCTCAAGACTTGCAAACGATGTGAGTTTATATTTGCTTTGGATTACTCGTGCCTTTATTTTTTCGGGTACCCTTGTAAATTGTCTGGAGAATCTTTTGGTTTCCGGAAGCTTATCTGACTTCTCCATAAAATGCTTCTTATCCTGCTCCTCTATATGGCAAGTAGGATCAGAAAAAAATTTTTCGAATATGGTCTGATGAATATCAGCATAGTCAATAAAGTCGTTAGTCCGTACATAATGAATAAATGTGTTCCTTAGCAACAAACGATCTTGTGGATATTTTTTTCTAAAATTCGTATCAATAAGTTGAAGAGTTGTATTAACCATTGTTTCAGTATTATAGTCATCCTTAAATATAGGTGTCAATTCAAGAAAATCCTTGCAAAAATAACTTGCTTTATTGTCTAAGAGTACCTGTGCGCTAATGATCGTCACATTATTATCGGAATCCATATTTAAAGTAAATAGGCACGATTTACCTAATCTATTTTTATTGATTTCTATCCCTTGAGTCCTATTTAAGTTTACTCTTTGGAGGAATTCTGACCAATCCATTTTAGCAATCAAGTATTGATGAGAGTTCTCCTCTTCAATATACGCAAGAATTAAGCACCCACTTCTGACCTCTATTGGTAGCTGACGCACACTTCCTTTAGCTTCTATTTCTTTTCTCAAAAACCTATGAGCTATTGTTTCACAATTCTTAAATATTAAATCCTGTTTTTGTTTCTCATCAACATCCAGTTCAATTTTCACAGACCGAGTAACGCAGGAGACTACTTCTGTATCATCGGAAATAGTTTGATAAACAGATTGCTTTTTACTTGTTCGTATACTATCCAATAAAAATTCTATATAGTGAGTATAATCCGTATGGCCTTCTTTTAACTCGACAGTCTCTTTTTCATTGTCAACAAAATATGCATATGCCCATACTACCATACGATATCACCTCATGTTTTAAGTTGCCTTTATTTTACTGCATAAAGCGATTGATTACAATAAATTAATCAAAAAATACCCATAAAAATGCAACATGAAAAACTCACAGGGAAAACGCCAATCTTCTTATACGAAATATATTTTCCATATGCTTAGGGCATGCATGTTTATATGGTATAATATAATAGGATGATTGCATGGTTTAATTATAGGTAATACGCACCGTAATTTCTCACGCATCGAATCCTTTTGTAGCCAATTTAAAACCACCGTGAAAGATGTGAGGATCATACTTGGCGACGCTGGTATCAATAGACATGGAATTGAGGAAGACGCAAAGCTCAAAAAGATGTTGAGCCTCTACCCCTGACCCTTGTCGGGATCGATGGTAACCATGAGTAGCGCCCGTAAAACATCGCTGGATATACAGAAAACCGTATGGAACTGTTTATATAGAACCGGCGTATTCAGGCTTGCTCTTTGCTAAAGACGGCGAGGTAAAGAAACTATGATTATAGATATTATTGTATTAAAAAAGAGCCACTTCGAGGAAAGAAATCCGACCTATACTTGAACGGACAATTTCTGAGGAGGCATTTTGATATTCGATGCGATCCAAGCTGATAAGGTGAACCAATTTTTCAATTAGTCCTCTTAAAGTGCTTGTTCCAGTTCGGTGCCACACTTAAATGTGATTTGCAGCCGGTCTGCCGGCATTACTTTGATTTTCCTTATAGCCTGTCTTACCAGCACATCATCATATTCGCCTATCTTAATTTCATCCCCATTCAAAAGGTTCATGATTTCCTTGAACCGGGGATCGGCATTCTGGTCGATGCTGCTTTTCAATTTGTGGATTTGAATGCTGTTTTCCAGCGTTTCTATTTCACCCAAGGTTTCTTTAAATTGTACACTGTAGGTCTCAATGTCGCCGTCAGCCTCAACACCGGCCTCCGCAAGACCAGCCAGCTTATCTTTTAAAGCACTGAGCTGGTTCTCTGCTTCCCGGAGACTGAATTCATTGGTCGCCCCGCTCAGGGCATCTTTCAGGCTTTCCCAGACATTTTCCTTTAGTTCTTTTTCGTCCTCGATAAGGCTCTGGATGGCTTTCATGATTGCCTCATGAAGCCGGCTTTCCTCAATAGTAGGAGAATCTTTGCAATATTCCGTGCCGTGCTCCAGCCGGCTGATACAGCGCCAGACAATCCGCTTCTTCCCATTTCTTGCCCAGGTGACACGCCGATAAGGTGTTCCGCATCTGCCGCAGAACAAAAGCTCCGAAAGCGCATACTTTCCGGAGTATTTCCCATTTTCGGTTTTGGCGATTTTCATCGCGGATTTGGGTTTGCAGTTCCGCCGGGCAATTTCCTCCTGAACTCGGTTAAAAATATCCTCCGGTATAATGGCCTCGTGATGATCGCTCACATAATACTGGGGAAGCTCCCCGTTGTTTTTCACGCTTTTCTTGTTCAGAAAATTCGAAACATAGGTCTTCTGTAGCAGCGCGTCGCCCTTATATTTTTCATTGCGGAGTATCTGCTTGATAGATGCGACAGACCAGATGTTTTTACCCGAAGGTGAAGGGATACCCTCTGCCTCCAGTTCCGCCTTGATCTGCGTCGTGCTGCTACCGACGAGGTAGCTTTGGAATATTCTTTTTACAATTTCCGCCTGTTCCGGCACAATCTTTGGATTCCCGTCCGCGCCTTTTTCATAACCGAGAATCCTGGAAAAATGGAAGGGGACGTTTCCGTTCCGAAAGCTCTGGCGTTTGCCCCAGGCCACGTTCCTGCTCAGCGATTCACTTCTCTGCCTGTGCAAAGCTGCCAAGTATACTCAGCATCATCTCACTCGTGGGATCCATGGTGTTGATGTTTTCCTTCTCAAAAACAACGGGAATGCCTTTGTCCTTGAGCATACGGATGTAGCGGATACAATCGAGTGTGTTACGGGAAAAGCGGGAGATGGATTTTGTAAGTACCATATCGATTTTTCCGTCTTTGCATAGCTGCATCAGCTTCAGAAACTGTGGGCGCTTCTTTGCGCTTATTCCCGAGAGCCCTTTGTCCGCGAAGATCCCGGCAAATTCCCATTCCGGGTTGCTGGTGATACGTCCATGATAATAGGCAATTTGCGCTTCATAGCTTGACTCCTGATCTTCCTGATCGGTGCTGACCCGACAGTAGGCGGCAACGCGCTGCTTGCGGTGGGTTTGTCCCTGCCCCGGCAGAAAATCGGATTTTGCCGGAATTACAGAGATGATTTTCTTTTGGGGCATGATGAGACACGCTTCCTTATTTATTGTTTTCATCAGTCTGGCAGTGCGATTTTTTATCCGAGACTTCCTTGACTACCTTCCTCATCATGGAGACGGTTTCTTCAACGGAATACACTTTTTGACCGTTCCGTCGCTTCTCTTCGTCCTCGCGCAGTATCCTGCTCAACCGTTCCATGCTTTCCTTTTGGACAGATGCTTCATCACCCATTTTAATTTTCCTTTCTGCGGCCGCCCTTGCTTTGATCAGATCCCATTCCGGTATTTTCGTATCATTTCGAGTTCGAAATCGGGAGACATCCAGGATTTGAATGCGCAGGCAATTTCAGGATGCGCAAAAGTGCCGCCGTTCTTTCCCTGATTAGACCGGATACCGACAGAACCGGTTTTGTCGATCCACTGCTTTGGGGTTATCGTGAAGCCGCCGGATTCCGCAGCGCTTACAAGAGCGGTATATCCTTCTTCCTGAAAAAGCGGATTATTTTTCTGCTCCCATAAGTGCAGAAGTTCAATTGTGTTCATGCTGCGCATCCAGCTTTGGATCACATAGCTGGGCGCTGCTTCCCCATGATATTGCCGGGCAAGTTCTGTCATCGACACATACTGAGAATCCAGGGTCTTTTTGCTTCTCTTGTCTTGAAGAAGTTTCGGATCGACCAGCGGGGGAAGGGCATCGGGAACCTCACTGATTTTATAGTGCTCATATAGGTAAAGGTCGGCTCTTTCATACTCGTCCTGAGAGATCAGGCCCCTCGACAGAAGCGTATCCAGAAACTTTATTTTCGCGGTTTCGTAGGCGATGTGATTCTGAGCCTTTTCTCGGACGTCATCCATTTTCCGGCCATTCCTTTGCAATCAAGTTGTTCAGGAATATTATACCTTAAAACCTGCCGGATTCATAGGGCAATCGACAGATTATAGATCGGTTTAAACTTCGGGATCATTTTCCCCTTACGATTGATGGAGATTGTCTCCAGCGAATCTTTGACGGATGGCGGGTCAAACTGCTCAAGGTCAAGGAGTCTGCAGATGAAATCGATAACATCAGCCTCTGGAATGCTGGGGAATACCTGCATATATCGTGTCCATGCTCTACCCTGTTTGCGCATCTCCAAACCACCTCACCGGTGGGGCGGGTGATCCTCCGGTAGTCTGCACCGCATTCGCCGCAAACTAAAAGGCCGCTCAGTACGTTCTTCGAACTGTACCGGGTGGCCTTCCTCTGTATACCGTCTCCGCTCATTTCCTGATTGGAGCGTTTTATCTTTTCTTCTTGAACCTTCAGGAACTTTTCAGGACTGACTATATGCGGAACGTATTTCGGGTTTGAGAGCAATTTATCGATTGCTGCGCGTGTCCATTGCATATTGCCGGAAGGAGATTGAATTCTCTGTCGGGACAGAAAATCGGCAATCCCGGCAAGACTGTCACCGCGGAGATATCGGTCAAATATCATGACGACGGTTGTTGCCTGCTGCTCATCCACAAGTACTTGTCCAGATTGTTCTCTGATGTATCCATAGCAAATCCGTCCATAGAAGATTCCTTGTACCGCTCTCATCGTAATCGCTCCTTTTCTAAACATTATTATTATAATGTTTTAATTTCTGACCATTTTTCATTGTCCCTTCGCATTGACCTTTGCTCTTAATTCCATATCAAGCCATTGTGCTTATTAACTAATCACATCGCCGATTTGATGTGCAATACGCTTGATTTTGGCATAGAAAAAGACAAACCCATTTTTAATCATGTTTTAAAAATAGGTTTGTCAATTTTGGTGGAGGAGGATGGATTCGGACCATCGAAGCCGTAAAGCAACAGATTTACAGTCTGCCCCATTTGACCGCTCTGGAACTCCTCCGTATACGGGAGCCTTGTTGGAAAAAGCAACGCTCCCCTTTTCATTTGAAACTGGAGCTGGCAGACGGATTTGAACCCCCGACCTGCTGATTACAAATCAGCTGCTCTACCAACTGAGCTACGCCAGCATTTTTAACAGCGCCTTTATAGTTTATCATTTCGAAGACGGCTTGTCAAGATTGCCGTACCAAAAAATATATCTTTCGGCTGTTCACGACAATTCTTGCCGTACGGCGGCAAAACGAAGAAAGGGGCATCACCTGAAAGATGATGCCCCTTTCTATTATATAGTCATATTTTGCGCCGGAGATTCCTTCTGCCTGCTGCCCGGTATTCGGAGTTTGCATTCAGAAACCGGCAGGGCTGCCATGGCCGTTCAGACCGGTTCGACGGATGCTTAACCTACCGCCACGGGGACCCAGCCGGTGTCGCCGCTGTTTGTGGAAAGATAGAGATAGATGATGTTGGTCGAAGGAATCGCCGCGTCCGGGATTGTGACGACATAGTTGCCGTCGGCGTTCTTGCCGCTCACCGCGTAGCCCGCCGTCGCCTGACTGAGGAGGGTGGGTACGTCCGTGCCGTTGTACCACCACAGATTGGCGCAGGTGTCGCCTGAGCTGTCCGGCACGAGGGTCACCGTAAGCGTCGTGCCGGAAAGGCCGGCGGCGGCCGTAAAACTGCCGACGGCGGAGCCGCCGGGATTGCCGCTGCTGATGGTGTAGGCTGCGCTTGCAACGGCGGAGTCCGTCATGCCGCTCCTGACCGCTATCGCTTTGATCGTTTCACTCGACGATACCGTGATGGCCCCGGTGTACAGTGTGGACGAAGCCGTCGGTACCGTGCCGTCGGTCGTGTAGTAGATCGACGCGCCTGAGGTCGCGCAACTGATCGTCACGCTGTGCGCGCTTGTATAGGTGCCGCCCGCCGGCGTAAACGTCGGCGCGGCAGTTTGCCCGGCCGACGAACTGCCTACTGTCACGGGGGCCCAGCCGGTGTCGCCGCTGTTTGTGGAAAGGTAGAGATAGATGATATTGGTCGTAGGAATCGCCGCGTCCGGGATTGTGACGACATAGTTGCCGTCGGCGTTCTTGCCGTTCACCGGATAGCCCGCCGTCGCCTGACTGAGGAGGGTAGGCGTGCCCGTGCCGTTGTACCACCACAGGTTGGCGCAGGTGTCGCCTGAGCTGTCCGGCACGAGGGTCACCGTAAGCGTCGTGCCGGAAAGGCCGGCGGCGGCCGTAAAGCTGCCGACGGCGAAGCCGCCGGGATTGCCGCTGCTGATGGTGTAGGCCGCGCTTGCAACGGCGGAATCCGTCATGCCGCTCCTGACCGCTATCGCTTTGATTGTTTCACTCGACGATACCGTAATGGTCCCAGTGTACGGCGTGGACGAAGCCGTCGGTGTCGTGCCGTCGGTCGTGTAGTAGATCGACGCGCCGGAGGTCGCGCAGCTGATCGCCACGCTCTGCGCGCTTGTGTAGGTGCCGGAAGGCACGCTGAACGTCGGTTTTGAGACCTGCTGTTCCGTCCCGCCGCCTGAGGCTTTGGCCATTGAGTTTGCGGGGACGCCAATTGTCGTGCCGTCGCTGAAGGTCACGGTCATGGCCGAACCTGTCGCATTGTATGCCGCGTAGGTTTTTACGCCGTTCTTATCGAACACGGCGTAAAGCGGCGTATCGGCCGTGATGTCGGGACAGGGGGTCCCGAGTGCGTTCAGGCTCTCCAGATAATCATAGGTATGCGCTTTGGACTCGCCGGGTTCCGGGTCCGCCGAATCGTCCCATTTGCCGAGCGCGTCCGCGGGGTCGTAAAACGCGTAGTATTCGCACAGGATGTCCTGCCACATGGTTTCCGGCGCCGAACCGCCGTTGGCCGCATAGGCCGCGTATTCCGTCCAGACGGAATCATAGTTTTTCCTGACAAAGCTCTTGTCTTTGCCAAGGTAGAACGACGAGGCCGTCACAGGGAGCATGTTGATGCCGTGAGCCTCGATGGGATCGGAGGTCCACCATGTCGCGTGGTTGTATTTTGCGCCCCATATCTGTGAAGCGTCTTCGTTCGGGAACCTGATGTCGTGCGTGATGCCTTCCAGGTCGAAATTATACATGTTGACGTCGTTTGTTTCATTTGTGTAAAGGAAAATGCCGAGATCCCTCAGGTTTGTGTCGCCCGTCGCCTCGCCGAACAGGATAATGCCCGCCCACGCGTTGATGCATTCGGAGGAGGATTCCTGGTTGTTTCCCGCCGTGAATGGGGCGTCGCCGGAGGCCCAGGAATGGCCCTCGTAGGCGTCGTAGCTACGCAGGAACGGGAATCTGGTGTCGTTCCTGTCTGCATTGGCAATGTCCTTGATCAGCAGTTTCACCATTTTGCCGTACTCAGAGTCCGACGCCCAGTTCGCGTCGCGCAGCGCAAGCTGCGCGGCGGCGTAAATGAAATAGCCGTAGTGGAAATAGTGGTCGTTCAGCTCATTGTCCGAACCGAAGCTTGCCGGGTAGCCGATGAGGGTGCCCCAATTGCCGTCGTAATAGAAATAGCTTTCGTCGGAGCTGCCGCTGTAGGTGAAGAAGTCGTCGATTTTGTCTTTCAGGCCCTGCTCGAACGTGTCCGCGGAGGACGCGTCGCCCGTCTGCTCGGCGATTGCCAGCGCGTTTGCGATTTTGCCGAGCCCCTTGCCGATATAATAGGTATCGCCGCTGTTGTTGGCATCGCCGCTGATCAGCGGCGACGCCGAGGCGAGCGCGCTGATATAGGTCTGCGTTTTCGACTTTACGGCGCCGTCCTGAAGCGCCGTGTCGGGAAAGTTGGGGAGGATGCCGCTGTAGGACAGCTTTGTCTGGAACATCGTGCCGCACGTCGTCTTCATGACGCCGCGGATGGAGTCATAGGTATAGGGAAGCGTGCCGAGGTAATCGTTTTGATACCATTGGCTCGGGATCAGGGCCGTAATGGTGTCGGTGTCCGTGCCCTCCCTGGCTTCGGTGGTGATGAGGTAGGAGGTTTCGACGGTGCTGTCGGATTCGTTGTATCTCCATCTCACTTCCGTGTTCGTTACGAACGCATACGCGTGATCCGCGTAGTAATGGAAGGTGTCGGCCGATGCGTCGGGAAGCAGCGCGATGGAAAAATAATTTTTGCCGGACGGAAGGCTGCAGGTAACGGCCGCCGTGCCAAGGCCGCTCCATGTCGCGCCCGCCGGGGCGAACAGCCCGTAATACTGCCCGTTCGTCCTGATTTCAAGTTGATTGCTCGAGCCGTCCGCCCCGGAGATGATCAGCGGAGCCGAAGAAAATGTAATCTGCGGATTCGTATTCGCATAGCTGAAATAGATGTAAGGGCTGCCTTTGGTCAGGGTCGCCTTCATGCTTTTTGAACCGTCCGGGCTAGCCATAAGAATGTCCGCGGACCAGTCGCTGATTTTGTCGGCGCTGATGTCGGAAGCCGTCAGGCCGCTTCCGCCGACGACCATGTCCGTGGAACCGGCATCGTACTGGCGGAGGACCTCGACGTTATTGTCCGTGCCTTTGTAGTAGGAAAGGCCGGGCATCTCCACGCCGAGGCCGGCCGGGAGGCACTGGCTCGCGAGCGGCAGGGTGTACAGCGGCTGAAGCCCGTTGCTCTGGAAGACGACGGAGCTTTCCCAGCTGTTTGTGGGGGTGGCGCCCGTCATATTTGAGGCCTTGTGTATGGCGGCCTGCGGCGTGGTGATGTGAAGATACCCGTCGCTGCCGGTGTAGGGCGCCTGCGGGGTCGAGGAAAGCCCCGCCGCGCCAAGCTCGTTCTTCCAGTTGCCGCTGACGGCCTCAGAAGGGTAAGCGTCCGGCACCGGCATGGGGGGAAGCTTTGCCGGCGTCACTCCCGTTGCGGGCGGCGTCGGTTCCGTATAGGATTGGAACCGGAACGGCAGCGTTACATACGACTGGCGGTCCGACGGCGAATCGACGGATATCTGCGAGGCGCCGTTCCCAATTGCGTTCCAGACCTGCACCTTTACGGTGCCGCCGGCAAAGTCCGCCATGGTCCCGTAGGTGGCAAGGCCGGAGGTCGGGTACTGCTCCCACGACGTAGAGGATCCGTCGGTTGCAAAATAGCCGTAGCACTGGAGGGCGTCGTCCTTGCCGTCGCCGTTGAAATCGTACCGGATCTGAATCTGTATGCCGTTGCCGGCGGAAAGGGAGTTGAGGTATGCCTGAAGCTGCGTTGTCAGGGAACCGTCGTAGGTTGCCGCCAGGCCGGAAAACTCATACGTGTCCGGATCTTTCGGCGAGCCGTCGTAATTGCCGCCGTTGGCCGACGGTATTGTGTCGGCGGTCGGCGCTGCGCCGGCCGAGAAGGAAAGGTCGCCGGTATTGTCAATCGAATCGCCGATCGAACGCAGATACAGCTTAACTTGCGTCCCCGCCGCGGGAAGACTGCCGGTGTCCGCCCGCACCGCGACGGGGCACAGAAAACCTGTGACCAGGAAAGAAACGGCCATGACGGCCGAAAGTGCTCTTCTGCCAGTTTTCATCGTTTATCCCTCGTTTCAATTTTTCAAAACAATACGATACGGCTCGCCCTGATTCAGCAAAACCGGGCACATGGAATTTCAGCCGCCGTTTTCCATCCCCCTTCTTCGGGCAGAGCTTTTCAGAGATGATGGAACGAATCTTACCAAAATTTTATAATAATGTTTAATATAACAATATAATTTTCTCCATTACATCACAATTCAGACCGGTATGCCATTCAGAATTTTTACTTTTATAGTCTCGATATTTACTTTCTGCACCCGGCCGCCCAGAGTGAACCGGAACCATAAATCCTTTTCATTAAAGGCAGCGGACGTCTCAATTATTTCAAAGAGGAAAATACAGCGATGGAGAAGCTTATTATTGCTATTATGCAAAACAAGCAAGAATATATAAAAAACCACAAGATTGTACATTATTATTTTCAATAAAGAAGTATAAGATAGAGTCGCAGAAGTCTTTTCTGCGATTCCGGCTGAACCGCAAACTGTTCCGCCGTCCTTCGGCAGCCTCCGGGTTTGCCGGCCGCCGAAGCAGAATTAGGGAAGGGAAGGTGATGCGCCGCCGCCGTATCCGGAGGGCGGAAAGCAAAACAAGGACAGTCCCGGAACCGGGCAATTTCGATCTGTTTGGGAAAAACGAGAGGGGCGCCGTGCTTTTCCCGGCGTATGGAAAAGAAGGAAACGGTCTGGTCCGATTTTTAAAATTTTGGAGAAAAGAGGATGTATATGAAAAAGGCGACAAAGAAATTTTTAGCGCTTTTCGCGATTCTGGCCCTGTTTGTTTCGTCCGTCGTGTCTGTGCCGGCGTTTGCAGAGACGAAATCGGAATCGGCATCCGCAGTCTCTGGAAAGAATATTGTCGCTTACTTCCCCAATTGGGGCACTTACAATGCCGCGCATAAGAACATCAGCGTGGACATGATCCCGTGGGACAAAGTGACGGTGATCAACCATGCGTTCTTTGAGGTGGATTCAAGCTTCCGCCTCGCGTCCACCGACACGTTTGCGGATTTTGACAAATCTTTTCCGCATTCGGAAGGCTGGGACGCGGGCCAGCTCAGAGGCCACTTCGGGGAGTACAAATATTACAAAACGCTCTACCCGCAGGTGAAGGTCCTGGTCTCCATCGGCGGATGGACCCGGGGCGAAAACTTTCACGCAATGGCCGCGACCGCCGTGGGCAGGGCGACCTTCATCAGCAGCCTGATCGATTTTCTGAATCAGTATCCGTTTATCGACGGATTCGATATCGACTGGGAGTATCCGGGGATCGACCGCGCCGCCGATCCCAACGACCAGTATGACAGGGGATGCCCCGGCGGTCCGGAGGACAAGGAAAACTTCACCCTCCTTTTAAAGGAGATCCGCGAGGCATACAACTCCACCGGGCATTCCGACAAGCTTCTTACCATTGCCGGGGCCGGCGGCTACGACAAGCTGGCTTACATAGAGCCGGACAAGTTTTACCAGTATGTCGACTGGATCAATGTGATGACCTATGATTTCCACGGCGCGTGGGAAACCACCACGGGTCATCAGGCCGGGCTTTATGCGAATCCGCAGGATACGGCGCCGTCTTCCCCCGTCGACATCAAGGGGAAATACAACACCGACGCCGCAATGCGCAATTATACGGCGCTCGGCGTCCCGGCTGAAAAGCTGAACGTCGGCACGCCGTACTATTCCAGGGGCTGGAAGGGCGTGACGGGCGGCACGAACGGAATGTACGGAACGGCCACGGGCGCCGCCGTCGGCACATGGGACAACCCAAGCTCTCCCGGCGGGCAGTATCCTTATTTCACCCTCCAGACAATGGAAAACAATAACGGATACGAAAAATTCCGCGACGACACGTATGCCAAGACCCCATGGCTGTACAACCAGTCCGCCGGCATCCTCCTGAGCTACGAGGATCCGACTTCCCTTTCCGCCCGGTGCGATTATATCAACAGCAACGGCTACGGCGGGCTGATTATCTGGGAAATCTCCGGAGATACCGACGATTTTGCGCTGACGACTCTGGCGCATGACAAACTGATCGGAGGGCAGCAGGCCGAACAGGCTGCAACGCCGACATTCGCGCCGGCGGGCGGCACCTATGCGGACGCGCAGAGCGTGACGATCAGCTGCGCAACCTCCGGCGCGTCGATCTGCTACACGACCGACGGCACGGCGCCGACGGCTTCGTCCACTCCGTACACCGGGGCCATCACGGTATCGTCGAGCGAAACAATCAAGGCGATAGCGGTCAGGAGCGGCATGACCGACTCCGCCGTAGCAAGCGCGTCCTATACCATCAGCAGCGGGAATCCCGGGGAGGTTTCCCCGTGGGCGCCAAACGCCAGCTACAAGGTAGGCGACATCGTTTCCTACAACGGCAAGTATTACCAGTGCATCCAGGCGCATACCTCCCTCGTGGGGTGGGAGCCATCCAACGTTCCGGCCCTGTGGCAGGAATACACGGGAACGGTGACCCCGCCGGCCGAGCAGGTGGCCGCGCCGGCATTCACGCCCGCGGGCGGGACCTATTCCGAAGCGCGGCAGGTGACAATCTCCTGTGCGACGGGCGGCGCCGTCACCCGCTACACGACGGACGGCGCGGAACCGACCGAGTCCTCTTCCGCGTACAGCGGCCCCGTTACGGTGAACACGACCACCACAGTGAAGGCGAAATCCTTCCATGACGGCATTACGGCCTCCGCCGTTTCTTCGGCGGCCTATACCATTCAGGCCGGTTCCGGCCAGACGGGCGGCGATTCCGGAACGTTTTCCCCGTGGGCGCCGAACGTCAGCTACAAGGTGGGCGACATCGTGTCCTACAACGGCAAATATTATCAGTGCATCCAGGCACACACTTCCCTCGTAGGGTGGGAGCCGTCCAACGTCCCGGCCTTATGGCAGGAATACACGGGACCGGTGACCCCGCCGGCCGATCAGGCGGCGGCGCCGACATTCACGCCCGCGGGCGGGACCTATTCCGAGCCGCAGCAGGTGACGATGGCCTGCGCGACACAAGGCGCCGTCATCCGCTACACGACGGATGGGGCGGAACCGACCGAATCCTCTTCCGCGTACAGCAGCCCCGTCACGGTGAGCGCGGCCACCACGGTAAAGGCGAAAGCCTTCCATGATGGAATGACCGCCTCCGAGACGGCGGCGGCGACCTATCTCTTCCAGCAGGGACCTGTGGCCGAACTGCCGGAGCATCTTCTCACCGGTTACTGGCAGAATTTCGACAACGGCGCGGCGTGCCTGAAGATCAGCGACGTGCCGACGGCCTATCAGCTGATTGCGGTTGCGTTTGCGGATGCGGCAGGCCAGCCCGGCGCGGTGAGCTTTACGCTTGACCCGACCCTGTCCTCCAGGCTGGGCGGCTACACAAAGCAGCAGTTTATTGCGGATATTGCGGCGGCCAAAGGGCGCGGGCAGAAGGTCATTCTTTCGGTCGGCGGCCAGAACGGCTCCGTCAGTGTCGGCAGCGACGAATCCGCCGCAAATTTTGCGAACAGCGTTTACTCCCTGATGCAGGAATACGGGTTCGACGGCGTCGATATCGACCTGGAAAACGGGATTTCTCCCGACTACATGGCCTCCGCCCTGCGTCAGCTTTCGGCAAAGGCCGGCTCCGGCCTGATCATCACGCTGGCCCCGCAGACCCTGGACATGCAGACGGTGAGTTCCGGGTACTTCCGGCTGGCGCTGCAAATCAAGGATATCCTGACGATTGTGAACACGCAGTATTATAACTCCGGCTCCATGCTTGGGCAGGACGGCAAAGTGTACTCGCAGGGGACGGTCGATTTCATTACGGCCCTCGCGGCAATCCAGCTTGAAAACGGGCTGCGGCCGGACCAGGTCGGCCTGGGGCTGCCCGCATCTTCCAACGCGGCGGGGAGCGGCTATGTCAGTCCGTCCGTGGTGAACAGCGCGCTTAACATCCTCGCCGAAGGGGCTTCTGGCGGCAGCTACACCCCGCCCAGGACGTATCCGTCCCTGCGCGGCGCAATGACGTGGTCCGTCAACTGGGACGCTTCGAACCAGTACAATTTTGCGAACACGGTCGCCCCTGCGCTGGCGGCGCTGCCCGACTGAGCCGCGGCGCAGGCCAATACGGAAAAATGGAAAACGGAGTAAAGGGAAACCGGTATTCCCGGGAGCATTGACGGAACAGGAAAAACAGCGGGATCATAACGGAACAGGGAGGCAACAAGCTTGTTGCCTCCCTGTTCCGTAACGACCGATGATTCAGTTCTTGTCCCTGTGCTGAAACCGGCTGGTGCTTTTTGCGCGGATGTGTCAGACAGCCTGCACGTTTACGGCACGCATTTTGCTGCTGTTCTTCGGGTCGGGTTCGACGTCGAACGTGACCTTCTGGCCTTCGGTCAGAGTGCGGAAGCCGTTGCCGACAATGCTGGAGAAATGAACGAACACGTCGTCCCCGCCTTCGTCATTGGAAATAAAGCCATAGCCTTTGCTCTCGTTGAACCATTTTACTGTACCATTCATTCTTAAAAGTACCTCCTGAAAATTTTTTGCCTTTGATGTAAAAAAACACATGCACCGTAATCATGTAAACGAACCCATGATTTACAAGTACATGTGAATCAATTCGTACACTCAAAGCAACGATATTATAGCATCAATCTGCCGAAATGTAAAGAGACTGGGAAAAATATCTTTGGTTTCCGCGTAAAAATTATTTGTTTTTCACGGCCGCTCAGACGGATTCCAGCTTTGTCACGAAAGCGCGCGAGGTATCGCTCCCGCTGATGACGCCGGTATAGGTGACTTTGACCTTGGCGCCGATTTTCAGCACTTTCAGCTTGGAGGTGTCAATGCCGTACCTGCGGACCGTAAGCTGCCTGCCGTCGTCGGTTTTGACCACGACGCTCATCATGGCCGCGTCCGTCACGGTGCCGGTGAAGGTGTGCTCCGTTTTGTCAAACGCTTTGTCTTCGGAAGCGGGAACGGGGGCGGTGTCCGCCGGGGCCCAGGTGTAGACCTTTCCGCTGCCCGGATCGACCAGGATGACCGGTCCGACCTGGTAGTCTTCGTCCCACATGAGGTAGGTCTGGTATTTTTTGCCGTCGATTGTTTTCTGTTCGGTCTGCGAGGCGGCTTTTACGGCGTATTTGTTCCAGTCCGCGGAAATCGCCTGCTTAACCAGCGTGACCGCCTGCTCTTTCGGGATTTCGGAAGCGGCCGTGGAAGAGGGCGCCTCCTGCGCGGAAGAAACCTCCTGCGCCGACGAGGGTGCCGAGGAAGCGGACACGCCGGAAACAGCGGAGGAGGAAGAGGAAGAAGCCGCGCCGCCCGGCCCGGCCGCGTTCTGTTGCGTAAAGATCAGATAGCCCGCCACCGCCGCGGCGACGACCAGGACCGTCAGAATTCCTTTTTTCATGGAAATGCCTCCCTTCAGAAGTTCCTTTCTTTTCCCGCCCTTACTATACCGCTTTGCCGGCAAAACCGCAAGGGACAATTCTGTAAGAAGGGATTCCGGCCCCGCAAGATTGAAAAATGCCGCCGCGCTTGGTATAATAGCGGTACAGATGATCTGATACGGAATCTTTCGGGCGCGGATCACGGTCCGGGCCCGTTTTTTGATGCGGGGAGTTTAAATGAAACAGACAAGGCCTTACCCGAAAATCACGGTGACGCCGAAGGCGGAGCGCAGCATCCTTGCGGGCCACCCGTGGATCTATGACACGGAGCTTACGGAAACGGAGCCGTACCGGAACGGCGGGCTGGTCGACGTGCTGAACCGGAAGGGGAGCTACCTCGGCACCGGTTTCATCAGCGAGACGTCGAAAATCCGCATCCGGCTGATCTCGCGCAGCGCCAACGACGTTTTCGACGAGGCGTTCTACGAGCGGCGCCTGCGCTATGCATGGGAATACCGCAAGGCGGTCATGGGGGACGACGTCTCGTGCTGCCGCATCGTTTTCGGGGAGGCGGACCAGTTCCCCGGCCTGACCGTCGACCGGTTCGGCCCCATTCTGGTGACGCAGACGCTGTCGCTCGGCATTGAAAAAATCAAGCCCATGCTGTTTCGGCTCCTGTACCGCATCCTGACGGAGGACGGCCAGAGAATAGACGGCGTCTACGAGCGCAACGACGTCGGCATCCGCGCGCTGGAAGGGCTTGAGCAGGGCAAGGGCTTTTTCCCGCTGGAGGGCGTGCCTCTGCCGCAGGCGACGAAGACCCGCATTACGGAAAACGGCGTCGGTTATACGGTGGATTTCGAGAACGGGCAGAAGACGGGATTTTTCCTCGACCAGAAATACAACCGCCTTGCCGTCGCAAGGCTCTGCGCGGGCCGGCGCGTGCTGGACTGCTTTACCGACACCGGCTCGTTCGCGCTGAACGCCGCGAAAGGCGGCGCGCAGCAGGTACATGCGGTGGATATTTCCGCCGACGCGCTTTCGGCGGCCGCGGAAAACGCGAGGATGAACGGGCTTGACGGCGTGGTGGATTTTGAGGAGGCCGACGTGTTCGACCTTCTGCCCCGCCTGGCCGAGAGCGGTCGAGGCGAATATGATCTCGTCGTCCTTGACCCGCCCGCGTTCACAAAGTCGCGCCGGACGGTGAAAAACGCGGAGCGCGGCTACAAGGAGATCAATTACAGGGCCATGAAGCTTCTGCCGCGGGGCGGTTACCTCGCCACCTGCTCGTGCTCGCATTTCATGACGGACGAGCTGTTCCGGGGCGTGCTGAAGTCCGCCGCGGCGGACGCGCAGGTTTCGCTTCGCCAGGTGGAGGCGCGCCGGCAGGCGCCGGACCATCCCGTTCTGTGGAACGTGCCGGAGACGGACTACCTCAAGTTCTATATTTTTCAGATCGTTTGACGCGCCGGCCGGCTGGTGGCAGTTTCCACCGGTTGATTTCTGCGCGGAACGGCGCTAGAATAGAGACATCCTGTATGAAATCGGGGAGAACTGTTATGAATCGTTTTTTTGCGGCGCTCTGCGCCGCCGGCCTGGCGCTTCTCTGCGCCTGCTCGTCGGCAAAGCTGCCGCCGTCCTCTTCCGCCGCGCCTTCCGAGGCCTCTTCGGCGGCCGTGTCTTCCGAAACGCCGTCGAACGAGGCGCCGGCTTCTTCTCAGGAAGACGTTTCTTCAAAGCCCGCGGCTTCGACCGTGCCGGGGCAGGATTCGCAGCCCGAAGCGGCCCAGACCGTGACCCTGACCTTCCCGGAAGGGTTCACGCTGTCCCAGGTGGGCGACAGGCTGCAGGCCCACGGCGTCTGCAAAAAGGCGGACTTTGTCAAGGCGGCCCAGACCTATGACTTCAGCTATTACTCGCTGGTGAAAGCCATCCCCTCCAACGCACACCGCGCGTACAGGCTGGAGGGCTACCTTTACCCGGATACTTACCAGCTCTACGTCAACATGAAACCGCAGGATGCGGTGGGGCGCTTTCTGCGCAACGCCCAGAACAGAATCGCCGGGTACAGCTATTCCGGCATGACGACGGATCAGGTCGTTACGCTCGCCTCCATCATCGAGAGGGAAGCGGACGACGCGGAGAACATGAAAAAGGTTTCGGCCGTGTTTCACAACCGGCTGAAGCAGGGGATGATCCTCCAGGCGGATTCCACGCGAGATTACTGCAACAACTATCTGATCCCCGTGTTCGGCGACCAGTACAAGTACTATTACAACACGTACCCCGGCCGGGCGAAGGCCCTGCCCGCGGGGCCCATCTGCAGCCCCGGTGCCGCCGCGCTGCAGGCTGCGGCGCACCCAGCGAACGTCGACTACCTCTATTTTGCCACGGGCACCAACCACAAATATTATTACGGCAAGACGCAGGAGGAGCGCGACGCGCAGATGACCGCCGACGGCGTGGCGCCGCTTTACAAGGACTGAACGGATCCGCATTTTCAAGTTAAGCCCCCGGAATTTCCGGGGGCTTTTTTGCAGTCTGGGCCGCCTGCACGGCCCGCCGTTCAGCAAAGGGGTCAAAAAGGCCTTGTGGACGGGACAGTGTCGGAAAATGTCGACAAGAACCGGAGCCGCGGCCTGTCGGAAGCGTACCCGGTACGAAGGGTAAGACCGTATTCCTGATAAAGTCATAGTCGTGAAATCCGCAGGCCCGAAAGGGTACCATGTACCCGCGAAAGGCGCTTTGCGCCCGGATAAAACCGCTATTTTGGGCAAACTGTCAATAAGAAAGATTGCGGATGGGAGCCGGACGGATGGAAGAACGCGACTCGGAAAAGCAGCTGGCGGTCATGACGGACACCCCCGTGCCCAGGCTGGTGGGGTCCCTCGCCGCGCCGGCGGTCGCGGGGATGCTGGTTTCGGCGGCCTACAATCTGGTGGACGCCTACTATGTCGGCCGCGTGGGCACCAGCGCCTCCGCGGCCGTGGGGGTCGTCTTTTCGCTCGAGGCGTTCATCCAGGCGCTGGGCTATACGCTGGGGATGGGCGCCGCGGGGCAGCTTTCGCGCCTGCTCGGCCAGAAGAAAAACCGCGGGGCGGATGAAATCCTTTCCACCGCCGTGTTTTCCGCCATGGGGGTGGGAGGCGTCATCGCGGCGTGCGGGCTGCTTCTTCTGGAGCCGCTGATGCGTGTTCTGGGCGCGATTCCGACGGTGCTGCCCTATGCGGAAGCGTACGCGCGGTGCCTTTTGCCCTGCGCGCCGGTTATGTGCGCGGCGTTTGTGATGAACTGCAGCCTGCGCGCCGAGGGAAAAGCAAGGCTGGCCATGACGGGCGTGCTTTCCGGCTGCCTGATGAACGTCGCGCTGGCGCCGCTGCTGATTTTCACGTTCCGCATGGGCATCGCGGGGGCCGGCCTTGCCTCCGCAATCAGCCAGGCGTTTTCTTTCGGCGTGCTGCTTTCCTGTTATCTGCGGGGGAAGACCATCGCCAAAATCAGGCCGTCCGGCTTTTCGCTCCGCAGGCAGGTGCAGGCGGCCGTCTGGAAGACCGGCGCGCCCTCGTTTATCCACCAAGGTCTCAACAGCGCGGCGTCCGTCGTCCTGAACGTCGTCACGTCCGCTTTCGGCGACGCGGCGATGGCGGCCATGTCGATTGTCAGCCGCTCGTTTTATTTCATCCTGGCGGCCTTAATCGGGTTCGGCCAGGGCTTTCAGCCCGTGGCGGGGTACAACTACGGTGCGAAGCGGTTCGACCGCGTGTACGGCGGATTCCGGTTCTGCGTGGCGGCGGGCACCGCAGGCATGGTTCTGCTTTGCGCGGCGGGGTTCTGCTTTGCGCCGCAGGTTGTCGCGTTGTTCCGCCGCGGCGACGCCCGGGTCATCGCCGACGGCGCGCTGGCGCTGCGCGCGCAGTGCGTGACGGCCCCGTTTCAGGCGTTTGTCGTCCTCTCGAACATGATGTTCCAGTCCATTGGCCGCACGAGACGCGCTTCCCTCATCGCCGCGCTGCGGCAGGGAATCTGCTTCCTGCCGGCGGTTCTGCTTTTTCCGCGCTTCTGGGGCTTCCTCGGGGTGCAGCTCAGCCAGTCCGCCGCGGACGTGCTGTCGTTCCTGCTGTGCCTGCCCGCGGCGGCCCCGTTTCTCCGCCGGCTGAAAAAAAGCGCGAAAACGGGCGCGCCGCCCGCGGACGGCAAAACAGGGCCCCGCTGACGACGGAAAGCGATCCCCATTCCATTTCCCGCCCGGCTGCGTTATAATAGATAGACAAAAGGGAGGCTGGGATCGATGGCGCTGGGCAGGAAAGAGCTTGAGTTCTTACGGGAGACGCTCCCGTTCTGGAAAGAGCTGAACCCGCGGCAGCAGCGGATGATAGCGGACGGCTCCTATGTCAGGGAATATTCCGCCGGCGGTATGCTGCACAGCGGGCCGGAGGGCTGCGAGGGTCTGTTCGTCATTGTAAGCGGGCAGGTCCGCTCGTACATACTTTCCGAAACGGGCAGAGAAATCACCGTATTCCGCCTGCGGGAACGGGACGCGTGCATCTTTTCCCTTTCCTGCATGCTTGAAAACATCCGGTTCGATATTTTCATGCAGGCGGCCGTCGATTCGCGGACCATCCTGATCCCCACCCCCATTTACCGGGAGCTGAACCGGACCTCGCTGGCGGTTTCCGGGTACACGAACCGGGAACTTTCCGCGCGGTTTTCAGACGTCGTGTGGCTGCTGGAGCAGATCCTTTTCGTGCGCTTCGACCGCCGTCTGGCGATTTTTCTCACGCAGCGGGCCGAGCTTGCCGGCGGCGACGTGCTGGCCCTGACGCATGAAGAAATCGCGCAGGACATGGGCACCGCCCGCGAGGTGGTCACGCGGATGCTGCGGTATTTTCAGTCCGAAGGCATCGTTCAGCTCTCGCGGGGATCCGTCAGGCTGGCGGACCGCCGGAAGCTCGCGAAGATCGCGAAATAAGCGCGCCGTGCTGCCCGTCCTGATTGCCGTCGTCTGCACGGGGCTGAATCTGAAAAAGACTTTTACCCGCGGCGGAAAAAGAAAAAAGTCGGATTTTTGAGATACATAGTTGCCTATGCTGATAACTATCAGGACTTATTAATCATTATTTTACAATACGTATTGTGCTTCCGGACATGCCGCGCTTGACCACGATCTGCCGGTCGATCTGTTCTTTCAGCTCCGAAACGTGCGAGATGATGCCGATGAGGCGGCTGCCGCCGGCAAGGCGGTACAGCGTGGCGATCGCCTGGCGGCGCGATTCGTCGTCCAGCGAGCCGAAGCCCTCGTCGATGAACATGGTTTCGATGCGGACGCCGCCGGAACGGCTCTGCACGACGTCCGAAAGGCCGAGCGCCAGCGACAGGGAAGCCTTGAACGCCTCCCCGCCGGAAAGCGATTTCACGTCGCGGATGCGGCCGGTGTAATGGTCCAGCACGTCGATGTCGAGCCCGAAACGCGCGCGCAGATCGTTCGCGGTGTCCCTGCGCAGAAGCACGTAGCGCCCGTCGGTCATTTCGGCCAGGCGGAGATCGGCCTGCTTCAGAATTTCGTTGAAATAGGCGGCCTGCACGAACTGTTCGAAATTCAGCCTCTGCCGGCCGGCGGAGGCCCCGTTCGCCATACGATCCAGATCGAGCGCGGCTTCGTAGGCGCGCCGCAGGGTTTCGCGGTCCGTGAGGCCCTTTGCGATGCGATCCGAAGAGCTGCGGTTGGTTTCCAGCCGGACGGTAAGGCACCGCAGTGCGGCCTCGCATTCCCCTTCCTGCCGGCGCGCCCCGCTCAGGGCGGTTTCCAGCTTTTCCGGATCCGAAGGGGTTTTCCCCGCCGTCTCCCGCCTCAGGCGTTCCGCCGTTTCGCGGGTGATCCGCCGGGCCACGCGGTACTCTTCCAGGCGCTTTTTCAGCGTTTCAAGCGGTTCCGGATCCATCCGCGCGGCGAGGTAGGCCGGTTCGTCCGCAAAATCCGCAAGGCGCAGCTTCTCGAGGAACGCCTGCTCCGCCTGCGCGCATTTCTGCCCGGCCAGTTCGAGGTTCCTGCCGTTTTCAGCCAGCACCGCGCGCCGTGCGGCGAGGTCGTTTTCGCACGAGCGGTACGCCTGTTCCGCCTGTTCCAGCGCTTTTTTCATGGCGTCCAGCCGCACGCACAGCTCTTCCAGAGCCTGGTGCGCTTCGTCGGCCGTGGCGTAGGTCAGCGTGCCGGAGAGCGTCCCGATCTCAGCCTTTTTGGTTTCCACCTTCGTCCGGATTTCCGCTTCGTTCGACGCGAGACGCTCCGCCTCCGCGCTGGTCTGTTCCAGAAGGCGCTGCGTCTGTTTGAGGGAATCGGCGAGGGCGGTCTTGCGGTCGCATCTGCCCTGCAGCAGGACGGATTCCTCGTGCAGCTTCGCGCGCGCCTGTTTCGCGTCCTTCAGCGCTTCCGAGGCCGTTTTCTGCAGCTCGCGCACGCTTTTGCAGCCTGTCAGGTCGCCAAGCACGGCCTCGGCGGCAGAAAGCAGGTTCGCCTTGTCGGTTTCCATGCGGGCTTCGTTTTCCCGCACCGAAAGCCCCGCTTTCTGAAGAACTTCGCGCAGGGCGTCGCGCTTTGCCTTCAGGCGGTTCAGCTCGGCTTCGTCCGGCACGGAAGAGCGGGGCGCCGGGCGCGGGTGGCTGACGGAGCCGCATACCGGGCAGGGGGCCCCTTCCCGCAGCGAGGCGGCAAGCAGGCCGGCCTGCCCGCGCAGGAACGCAAGCTCGGCGTCTTCTGCGGCAAAGTTCGCTTCTTTGTAACGGACCTCCGCGTCGAGATATCCATCCTTCGACCGGCGCGAGCTCACGGCTTCCGCAAGGATGCGCTCGCTCCCGCAGAGGACGTCTTCCAGCCTTTCGCAGACCCGGGCCTGCGCCTGTTCCCGGCCCAGGCGGTCGATACGCCCGGCTTCCGCATTGCCGAGCGCGTCGAGTTCCGCCTGCATGTCCTGAAGCGCTTTTTTTCGGCTTTCCTGCTCCGCGGCCAGCGCGGCGTGCCGGTCGGAAACGTCTTCCAGCCGGATTTGCAGGGACGCGGAGTCCGCCCGCAGTTCCAGCACCTTGTCGTATTTCGGCAGATCGGCCTTGAGCGCGGCGATTTTCTCTTCCAGCCCCAGACGCCACGGCTCTTTCGACCGCTCGGCCTCGGCGGCGGCGAGAAGCCCGGCAAGTGCTTTTTCTTTCTGCGCGGCCTGGCTTTTCAGCTCCGCCGCGCTGCTTTCCAGATGCTTTTTTTCCTCCTGCTCCCGCAGGAAAACAAGGTAGGCAGGCGTCACGACGTTCGCCGCGCGGGTCGCCCGCTCCGCCGCCCGCTGCCCTTCGGCCATCTGACTCTCCTGCGCGTCCAGCTCTTTCAGGCGGCATTCCGCGTCGGCCAGCGCCTGAATCGAGCCGGCCAGCTGCTGCGCGGCGGCCGTCTGCGCCGCAAGCTTTTCCACCGAGGCGCGCGCTGCGGCCCGGCGCTTTTCCGCCTGCGCAAAAGCGGCCTCGTCCGCCCCGACGGAGGCGCCGAGCTTTTGCAGCAGGGCGGGCGCCGCGTCGGCATTGCTTTCCGCCGCGAAGGCGGCGAGATCCTCTTGTGTAAGAAGGGCGCCGTCGGGCCGCAGGGAAGAGAAGTCCTGCAGGATGGCGCGCGCGTTTTCGTCCATCTGCGCCCCAAGCGCCCTGGCGCGGTCCCGCAGGCAGTCCTGGATGCGGTGGAAGACGCCGGTGTCGAACACCTGGCGGAAGATCTCCGACCGCTCGCTGCTGTCCGCCAGCAGGAGCTTGAGGAATTCCCCCTGCGCAATCATGGAGGTCTGGCGGAACTGCCGGCAGTCGATGCCGAGCAGTTGCCTGATTTTTTCCGTGACGGCCGTCGCGCCGGAGCAGACGGAGCCGTCCGGGAGTGTCAGGGCGGCGTCGGCGCTTTCCGTCGTTTCTCCGCCGCCGCGTTTCGGCCGCCTGTAGCGGGGCGACCGAACGACGCGGTAGACCTTTTCCCCGTGGGAGAAGGTAAGCTCTACGAAAGGCTTTTCGCCCGCGGGCGCGAAGTCGCTGCGCAGCGTGTCGGGCGTGCGGGTCGATCCGCTCGCCTCGCCGAACAGGGCGAAGGTGATGGCGTCGAAGACGGTGGTTTTCCCCGCGCCGGTGTCCCCGCTGATGAGGAACAGGCCGGAGGGCCCGAATTCCGAAAGCGGAAGCTCCGCCCGCCCGGCATAGGGGCCGAATGCGTTCATCACAAGATGCAGCGGTTTCATGTCTCGTTTTCCTCCAATGCGGCTTTTACGGCTTTTTCCAGCTCCCGGCGCTCGTCGGACGGCAGCTCGGCCCCGCTCTGGTTGCGGTAAAATTCCTCGAACAGCTCGAGAGGCGTCCTGTGGGCGATGTCCCCCGAGGCCGCGGAGCGGGAGGGCTCCGAAGCGGCGGAATGCGGGTTCTCAAAATCAATCTGCATCAGGTTCGGGTAAACCGCGCGCAGGCGCCCGACGGCGTCCGAAATTTCCCGCTCGTCCGTCAGAACGGCGCGGATGTAGTCCTGCGCGTTCCCGAGCCCGGCGATTTCCGGCCGGGTCAGCTCGTCGATCGGGCCGCTGATCTCCCGCATGTCGAGGCGTGGGGTCAGCGGCTCCGTCGAAATCCGCACGCGGCCCTTTTCCTTCAGCTCCACGACGGTTACGGATTTGTTCTGATGCGTTTCCGCAAAGGAATATTTTAGCGGCGACCCACAGTACCGAACCTCCGGCCGGCCGATCGACTGCCCGCCGTGCAGGTGCCCGAGCGCCACATAGTCGAACGCCGCAAACGCGGAGGCGTCCACGCTGTCGGACCCGCCGACGGAAGTCGTCTCGGAGCCGCTGATGACGGGGCTCTTGCCCCCGCTGACGACGAACTGGTGCGAGACGAGCACATTCCTGGCCTTCGGGTCGACGGGCTGCGCTTCCAGCGCAAGGCGCACCGCCTCTTCGGTCGTTTCTGCCTTCTGCGGGAAAAACGGTTCCACCGAGGCGGGCTTCAGAAACGGGAGGAGGTAGAAGTTGACCGCCCCGAACGCGTCCCGCAGGGTGACGGTCTCCATGCGGCCGTGAAAGGCGCCCGCGATGGTCACGCCGTTCCGCTTCATGATGCGGCTGCCGAAATCCAGGCGCTCCGGGGAATCGTGGTTCCCGCTGACGGCGAGCACCGGCATCCCGCGCGAGGCGAATTCCGTCAGAAAATCGTCCAGAAGGCTGACCGCCTCGCCCGGCGGGACGCTGCGGTCGTAAAGATCGCCCGCAATCAGCACCGCGTCGGGCCGCACGCGGTCCGCAATGCCGAGAATCTGCCGCAGGATGTGCCGCTGATCTTCCGTAAGGTCGGTCTCGCAGACGCGTTTGCCGATGTGCAGGTCCGAAAGGTGCAAAAGCTTCATGACGCTTACCTGTCGAGAATTTCGATCCAGTACCCGTCCGGATCGTTGATGAAATAAAGGCCCATCTCACGGTTCTCGAAGCAGATGCAGCCCATTTTTTCGTGCAGGTCGTGCGCGGCTTTTTTGTCCGGCACGCGGAACGCGATGTGAAATTCGTTATCGCCCAGGTCGTACGGCGTTTTGCGGTCACGCATCCAGGTCAGCTCAAGCCGGTAGTCCGTCTGCCCGTCGCCGAGGAATACGATGGTGAACGAGCCGTCCGGCGCGTCGATCCGCCGCATTTCCCGAAGACCCAAGGCCTCCCGGTAAAAATCGATGCTCTTCTGCAGGTCGAAGACGTTGAAATTCGTGTGAAGGAACCTTGTCTGCATAAAAATTCCCCGCTTTCCAATTGTTATCTTTATTATAACATGGAAGCGGGGAAGATTCATTAAAAAAATGGGCGCAAAGCGTCACGGCTCGTCCGGCGCGGAAGCGGCCTGCCCGGCGCCGTTCAGCCCTGCGATGTCTTTGATGACCTCGCCGGCGAGAATCATGCCGGCCACGGGCGGCACAAACGACACGCTGCCGGGGATTGCCCGGCGGACGGCGCAGATGCGCTTGGTCCCCGGCGGGCAGACGCAGTGCTGGCGGCACATGGCTTTCTGGCCGCCTGCGGGGGCGAGGGGAGGCTCTTTCGAGTACACGACTTTCAGGTGGTCGATTCCCCGCGCGCGCAGCTCGTGCCGCATGACCCGGGCGAGCGGGCACACGCTGGTCTGGTAGATGTCCGCCACCTCGAATTTTGTGGGGTCCAGCTTGTTGCCGGCGCCCATGCAGCTGATGACCGGGACGCCGGCTTTGCAGGCGCGCCCGATCAGCTCCAGCTTGGCGGAGACCGTGTCCACCGCGTCCATAATGTAGGTGTAGAGATGAAGGTCGAACTCGTCGGCGTTTTCCGGCGTATAGAAGCACTGGTGCGCCGTCACCCTGCAGTCGGGGTTGATGTCGAGGATGCGCTCTTTCATGACGTCGACCTTCTGCCGCCCGACCGTCGAGTGCGCCGCGATGATCTGCCGGTTGATGTTCGTCAGGCAGATTTTGTCGTCGTCGAACAGGTCGATGGCGCCCACGCCCGCGCGGGCCAGCGCTTCGGCCGCATACGAACCTACGCCGCCGATGCCGAAAACGGCGACGGCGGCGTTCTGAAGCTTTTCTATCGCGCCGCGGCCCATCACGAGCTGCGAGCGCGAAAATTCAAATGGAACTGTCTGCATATTGCCTCTTAACTTATACCAGGTAGTCCGGGGTCGAAAGGTAGCGCATGCCGGTGTCGGGCAAAAGGGCGACAATCAGCTTGCCTTTGTTTTCGGGGCGTTCAGAGAGCTGCTTCGCCGCGAAAACGGCTGCGCCGGAAGAAATGCCGACCAGCAGGCCGTCAAGATGGGCGAGCTCACGGCCGGTGCGGAACGCGTCCTCGTTCGAAACGGCCACGATTTCGTTGACCAGCTTTGTGTCGAGGGTGTCGGGCACAAAGCCCGCGCCGATGCCCTGGATCTTGTGCGGGCCGGGCTTGCCGCCGGAAAGGACCGGCGAAGAAGCGGGCTCTACCGCGATGATTTTGACGTTCGGGTTCTTTTCGAGCAGATACTGCGCGACGCCCGTCACGGTGCCGCCGGTGCCGACGCCCGCGACAAAGATGTCTACCTTGCCGTCGGTGTCGTCCCAGATTTCGGGCCCCGTCGTCTCGCGGTGGGCCTTCGGGTTTGCCGGGTTCACGAACTGGCCCGGAATGAAGGAATCCGGGGTCTCTTTCGCCAGCTCGTCGGCCCTCTCGATGGCGCCCTTCATGCCTTTCGCTCCGTCGGTCAGCACGACCTCCGCGCCGTACGCCTTCAGCAGGTTCCTGCGCTCGATGCTCATGGTTTCCGGCATGGTCAGAATGACGCGGTAGCCTTTTGCGGCGGCCACGGCCGCAAGGCCGATGCCCGTGTTGCCGCTCGTCGGCTCAATGATGACCGAGCCGGGCTTCAGCTTGCCGCTCGCCTCGGCGTCCTCGATCATGGATTTGCCGATGCGGTCCTTGACGCTGCCGGCGGGGTTGTAGAACTCCAGCTTGGCGGCAATCGTCGTCGTAAGGCCGTACTTCTTTTCGTAATTGGTCAGCTCCAGCAGCGGCGTTTTGCCGATCAGATCCAGTATGTTCTTCGCGATCATAAAAATATCCTCCCAACTTTTTAATGGCAATGCGCCGGGCAGACCGGCGCTTTGATTCTGTTAACGGTTTTATTATAGGCGCAGGATAGCAGCGTGTCAATATTATATTAAATATATATGCTTTATATACTATAAATGTGCTTGACTTATTTGTTGCTTCTGGATAATATAGTAATATAGCATGTTGATTACGTTTTAAACGGATGAGAGACCATCAAACGACCGCACGCCGCTTTGCGGGTGCGATGAAAGGATTTGCAGCACGCGGTATGAGGATTTCTTCGAAAGGCCGGTACGGCCTCGCGGCGATGATCACCCTTGCGCAGCATTACGCGAGCGGTTCCTGCATGACGGTGATCAGTCTTTCGGAAAGGCTGGGAATTTCAAAAATCTATCTCGAGCAGGTGTTCGCGCTTCTGAAGAAGGCGGAGCTTGTCAATGCGGCCAAGGGTGCCCAGGGCGGCTACCGGCTGGCGAAGCCGCCGGCGCAGACCAGCGTGTACGAGGTCCTTTCTGCTCTGGAGCTTTCCCTGTTTGAAAAAACGGTCCCGTCCGTTGCCCAGAAGGCCGAAAATATCGAGGCGGCCATGCAGGAATGCGTCTTTTCCGTACTGGATTCCGCTCTGAGAAAAGAGCTTGAGGGCGTTACGCTTGCCGACCTTGCCGCCGAAGCGGCGAAGCGCGGCGATGCCTACATGTTCTACATCTGACTGCGGCGCCGGGGCTCCGGCGGCAAATAAGTGTGAATAATTCTTTCGTATAATTATAATGCCCGCGGAACCTCGTATCATACAGATAAATGGAATCGCAGCCCTTTAAAGGGGAGTAGCTTCAATTTGGCAGGTCAACAACCGTTGCGCAAGCTTCTGGCCGCCAATCCATATTTTATGTTTTATGGAAAGCAAGACCTTTAACAGAATTTTATTCTGTTAAAGGTCTTTTTTCTGTTTACAATAGAACCGCAGGAGGTTGTTATGGAAGATTATAAAAAGACAGTCGAAAACGTTTTGCAGGACCTTGAAAGCTCCGCGCAGGGCCTGACCGCCGAAGAGGCGGCGCAGCGCCTTGCGCGGTACGGTCAGAACCGTCTGGCGCAGGCGAAGCGGAAGCCGCTGGCGCTGCGCCTCGCGGAGAAGGTCGCGGACCCCATGACCATTGTGCTGATTGTTTCCGCGGTGCTTTCGAGCATTGTGGGCGAGCTTGCGGACATGACGGTCATCCTGCTTGTGGTCGTCCTCAACGCGGTCATGGGCGTCGTGCAGGAAAGCAAGTCCGAAAAAGCGGTCGAGGCGCTGCAGAGCATGACGGCGACCCATGCCCGGGTGCGCCGCGGCGGAGAGACCGTTTCCATCGATTCCCGCGGGCTGGTTCCGGGCGACATCGTCCTGCTGGAGGCGGGCGATTCGGTTCCGGCCGACATGCGCCTGCTGGAAACCGCCAGCCTGAAAACGGATGAGTCCGCCCTCACGGGCGAGTCGGTGCCCGTGGAAAAAATCCGCACCCTTCTGAACGGCTCCGCAGACAAGGCGGTTCCGCTCGGCGACCGCAAAAACATGGCCTACATGGGCAGCAGCGCCGTCTACGGGCGCGCGGTGGGCGTGGTGACGGCGACCGGCCTCGAGACGGAGATGGGCAAAATCTCGGATACGCTCGCCAAAGCGAAGGAAGAGGCGACGCCGCTGCAGCAGAAGCTGAACCAGCTCAGCCGGATTCTCAGCATCGGGGTCCTTGCCATCTGCGCGTTTGTTTTCGTCTTCAGCCTGCTGCGCGTCGGCGATTTCAGCGGCGTCGCGATCCTGAACACGTTCATGCTCGCGGTCAGCCTGGCCGTGGCGGCCGTTCCGGAAGGGCTTGCCGCCGTCGTGACTATTGTGCTCTCCATCGGCGTCACGAACCTTTCGAAGCGAAAAGCCATCATCCGCAAGCTGACCGCAGTGGAGACGCTCGGCTGCACGCAGGTCATCTGCACCGACAAGACCGGCACGCTGACGCAGAACCGCATGACCGTCGTGGATTCGTACGGGGACGGCGCGCTTCTCGCCAGAGCCGCGGCGCTGTGCAGCGACGCGCAGATCTCGCGCGGCGGGCAGATTGTGGGCGAGCCGACGGAAAACGCGCTCGTCGCCTTCGCGCTGAAACAGGGCGCGGACAAAAACGTTCTGACGAAGGAATACCCGCGCGTCGGCGAGGCGCCGTTCGATTCCGTGCGCAAAATGATGAGCACGGTCCACAGGGATCCGGCGGGCGGCTTTGTGCAGTACACGAAAGGCGCGCCGGACGAAGTGCTTAAATTCTGCACCGGCGCGTGGGAGAACGGAAAGGCCGTCCCGCTGACCGATGAAATCCGCCGGAAGGCGCTGGAAGAAAACAGCCGCATGGCGGCGAAGGCGCTGCGCGTGCTCGCCGCGGCGTTCCGGCCCTATCCGCAGAAGCCGGGGGACTTTTCGCCGCAGTCGCTTGAAACCGGCCTGGTGTTCGTGGGGCTGTTCGGCATGATCGACCCCGTCCGCCCGGAGGCGATCGAAGCGGTCAAAGAGTGCCGCGGGGCCGGCATCCGCCCGGTCATGATCACCGGGGACCACAGGGATACAGCCGCCGCCATCGCGAAGGAGCTTGGGCTGATTCGCTCGGAGAGCGAGGTCGCCACGGGCGCCGACCTGGAAGAAATGACGGATGAAGAGCTGCTTGTCAAGGTGCCGGAGTACGGGGTCTACGCCCGCGTTCAGCCGGAGCACAAGGTGCGCATCGTGAAGGCGTGGAAGGGCAGGGGCATGGTGACGGCCATGACCGGCGACGGCGTGAACGACGCGCCCGCCCTCAAGATTGCCGACATCGGCACGGGGATGGGCATCACCGGCACCGACGTGACGAAGAACGCGGCCGACATGGTGCTTGCCGACGACAACTTTGCGACGATCGTCGCGGCCGTGGAGGAAGGGCGGCGCATCTACGACAACATCCGCAAGGCCATCCAGTTCCTGCTCTCTTCCAACCTGAGCGAGGTGCTGGCCGTCTTTACCGCGACCATGGTGGGCTTCCAGCTTCTGAAGCCGATCCATATTCTCTGGATTAACCTGATTACCGACAGCATCCCCGCCGTGGCGCTCGGCATGGAGGCCGCGGAGCGCGGCATCATGCGTCGCAGCCCGCGCGGAAGGAACGAGGGCCTTTTCTCCGGAGGGGTCGGGTACGACATCCTTTACCAGGGGGGCCTCATTGCGGCGCTCACGCTGGGGGCGTACGCGTTCGGCGCGCGCGGCGGGGCCGCTTCCGGCATGACCATGGCGTTCCTCGTCATGTCGCTTTCCGAGGTGCTCCACGCCTGCAACATGCGGTCGCAGCGGAAGTCGGTTTTCACGCTGCACACGCAGAACCGGACTCTTGTGTGGTCCGTTCTGGCGGCGGTGGCAATCACCTTCGCCATGGTGGAGATTCCCCCGGTCGCCGCGGCGTTTTCGCTGGTACGGCTTTCCCCGGTGCAGTACCTGGCGGCGCTTGGCATCTCGGTGCTGATTATCCCCGCGGTCGAGCTGGTCAAGGCCGTGCAGCGCCGGCTGGCGCGCCGGTAGGCCCTTGCCGTTTTCCGCCCCGGGTGGTATGATAGGCAGCAAAGGAGGCGGCCGCGATGGAGGCAACCGTTACCTATCTTTACCACAGCTCGTTCGCTGTGGAGACTTCGGAGCATTTTCTGGTTTTTGATTATTATAAGGACACGCCGCACGGGGCGGGCCTTTCCGCGGGCGTGATCGACCCCGCGGAGCTTGCGGGGAAGGATGTCGCCGTCTTTGCCTCGCACCGCCACCCGGATCACTACGACGGCGTGATTTTCAGCTGGCGCAGAGAAATCCCGGGCATCCGCTATGTGCTTTCGGACGACATCCGCACGGACGAGCCCTGCGAGCGCATGGCCCCCGGCGAGACCCGCAGCTTCGGCGGGATGACCGTGCGGACGCTCCGCTCGACGGATGAGGGCGTCGCGTTTCTGGTGAAGACCGACGGCCTTTGCATTTACCACGCCGGCGACCTCAACTGGTGGCGCTGGGACGAGAACTCGGCCGGGGAAAACCGGGCGATGGAGTGCGGCTACAAGCGCGAAATCGACCGGCTCAGGGGCGAGCGGATCGACCTCGCGTTCATTCCCGTCGACCCCAGGCAGGGCGGGGACGCCCTGCTCGGCATCGGCTATTTTATGGAGACAGTCGGCGCGGAGCGCGTCGTCCCCATGCATTCGTTCGGGGCCACGGAGTTTTTCGATATACTGAAGACCGACGAACGGGCGGCCCCGTACCGCGGCAAGGTCCTGTTTTACAGGGAGCGCGGAGAAAGAATGCCCTGCCGGAAACAGTAAGGGACGGAAAATTGCAAAAGGCCCCGGCCGCAGAAGCAAAGAGCTGCGGCCGGGGCCTTTCTGCCGCCGGCTTTTGCCGGCAGCAGGGGAGGACAGATTGAATTTGGGCGGGAGGCGGCGTTCCGTCAGCCGCCGAGGTAGGCTTTCTGGACCGACGTGTCGTTCAGCAGGTCGGAGGCTTTCCCTTCGAGCACGATGCCGCCGGTTTCGATGACGTAGGCGCGGTTCGCAATGGAGAGCGCCATGTTCGCGTTCTGCTCCACCAGAAGGATGGTGGTCCCGCTCTTGTTGATGGTCTGGATGATGGAGAAAATCTCCTGCACGATAATCGGGGCAAGGCCCATCGACGGCTCATCCATCAGCAGGATCTTCGGCTTCGACATCAGCGCGCGGCCCATGGCGAGCATTTGCTGTTCGCCGCCGCTGAGCGTCCCGGCGCGCTGCCTGGCGCGCTCTTTCAGGCGCGGGAATTTTTCGAACACCCTTTCGTAATCCTGCGAAATCTGGGCTTTGTCGTTCCGGCTGTAGGCGCCCATCTCTAGGTTTTCCATCACGCTCATGTTGGCGAAGATGCGGCGCCCTTCCGGCACGTGCGAGATGCCGAGGTACGGGATTTTGAACGCCGGGTATTTCGCGAGATTTTTGCCCTCGAACTCGATGGTGCCGCTGTCCGGAGGAACAAGGCCCGAGATGGCGCGCAGCGTCGACGTCTTGCCGGCGCCGTTCGCGCCGATCAGGGTCACGATTTCGCCTTCGTTCACCTCGATATTGATATCGCGGAGCGCATGGATGGCCCCGTAAAACACATTCAGATTCGTAATTTTAAGCATGGGAAGCCTCCTCGCCGAGATAAGCCTCAATCACTTTTCGGTTGCTCTTGATTTCACTCGGAGGCCCCTGCGCGATGATCTTGCCGTAGTCGAGCACAATGATGTTCTCGCACAGGCCCATGACCAGCCTCATGTCGTGCTCGATCAGCAGGATGGAGACGCGGAACTCCTTGCGGATCCAGCGGATCAGATCGGTCAGTTCCTGCGTTTCCTGGGGGTTCATGCCGGCCGCCGGTTCGTCCAGCAGCAGCAGCTTCGGCCCCGTGGCCAGCGCGCGCGCAATCTCGAGGCGGCGCTGCTCGCCGTAAGGCAGGTTGGCGGCAAGCTCGTCTTTCTTGTCTTCCAGGTGGAAGATTTTCAGAAGGTCGCGGGATTTCTGCTCGATCTCCGCTTCCTCGCGGAAAAAGGAGGGCAGCCGCAGAATCGAGGCGGCAAGGTTGTAGTGCGTCTGGTAGATATACGAGATTTTGACGTTGTCAATCACGGTCAGTGCCTTCATCAGGCGGATGTTCTGGAACGTGCGGGCGATTTTCTTCTTCGTGATGTTGTACGGCTTGAGGCCCGCGATCGATTCCCCGTTGAACAGGACCTTGCCCGTCGAAGGGGTGTAGACGCCGGTCAGCATGTTGAACACGGTGGTTTTGCCGGCGCCGTTCGGGCCGATCAGGCCGAACAGGTCGTTGTCGCCCATCCGCATGGAAAAATCCGAGACGGCGGCAAGGCCGCCGAATGTAATGGAGATGTCTTTTACGTCAAGCAGCGGCATGGCTGTCGCCTCCTTTTTTCGTGAAAAGGTTCTCGAAGTACTGCCAGATTTTCCGGAAGCGGAACCCTTTGACGCGCAGAATCATGATGACGATGAGCAGCAGCGGGTAGATGACCATCCTGAGGTCGCCCAGAATGCGGAGGACTTCCGGCAGCAGGGTGAGGATGGCGGTGGAGGTGATACAGCCCACGAAGTTCCCGGTGCCGCCGAGCACGACGTAGATCACGAGGTCGATGGATTTGAAATAGTTGAAGGTCGTCGGCTCGATGAACATCATGAGGAACGCGAACAGCCCGCCGGCCAGCCCGGCGAAGAAAGCGCCGATGGTGAACGCCATGACCTTGTACCTTGTCGTATTGATGCCCATCGCCTCCGCCGCGATTTCATCCTCGCGCACGGAAATCATCGCGCGGCCCTGGCTGGAATTGACCACGTGGCCCAGAACAATGATTGTGAGCACCATGCTGAAAAACACCCAGGCGAAGGTGGTCTTGCCGGGGATGCCGGTCAGGCCCTGCGCGCCGCCGAGGGCGGGGATGTTCTGAATCGCCACGACGATAATCTGGCAGAAGCCCATGGTCGTGACGGCGAGGTAGTCGCCTTTGAGGCGCAGCGTCGGCAGGCCGATCAGGAAGCCGAACAGCCCCGCGACCACGCTGCCGAGCACCAGTGCCAGCGGAAACGGCAAGCCGGCCTTTACGCTGAACATGGCGGCCGCGTAAGCGCCGATGGCCATGAACGCCGAATGCCCCAGCGTCAGCTGGCCGGTGAAGTTGATAATCAGGTTGGTGCTGAGGGCAAGGATGACATTAATGCAGATTGTCATGAGGATGCGCGTGTAATAAGCATTGATGGCGTCGGTCGAGATCAGCAGCATCAGCACGCCGAAGACCGCCACGGCAGCGATCAGCGATATTCCCAGTTTTTTCAAATATGCGTTCAATTCCGCCACCTACACTTTCTCGCTGACTTTTTTGCCAAGCAGCCCGCTCGGTTTGATGATGAGGATGATAATTAGAACGATAAAAGCGATGGCGCCCGAAAGCTGGGAGTACCAGGCGGTCACAAACGTCTCGATAATGCCGAGGAAGATGCCGCCCACGAAAGCGCCGGGAATCAGGCCGATCCCGCCGAATACCGCCGCGACGAAAGCCTTGATGCCGGGCTGCAGGCCCATGTACGGGTCGAGGCTGGAGTAGAGAATGGAGACGAGGACGCCGGCCGCGCCCGCCAGCGCGGAGCCGATGGCGAACGTCGCCGAAATCGTCGTGTTCACGTTGATCCCCATCAGGGCGGCGGCGTCTTTGTCCGTCGAGGTGGCGCGCATGGCCTTGCCGATTTTCGTGCGGTAAATGACGACCTGAAGCAGGATCATGAGCAGAAGCGACGTGCCCAGAATAATCAGGTGAAGCGTGTCCGTGCGGATGGGCCCGAACATGACGGTGTTCTGCGCCAGGATGCCGTGCGGGTAAGTCCTCGGGTTGCCCCCGAACAGCCAGTTGAAGCCGTTTTCAAGAAGCAGGGACACGCCGATCGCCGTGATGAGCAGCGAGATGTTCGAGGCCTTCCGCAGCGGCCGGTAAGCCAGGCGTTCGATCAGTACGCCGGCAAGGCCGGCCCCCGCCATGGCAATCAGCAGGGTCGGCAAGAAAGGAAGCCCCAGGTATGTCGCGACGAAGTAGCCGATGTAGGCCCCGACCATGTAAATGTCGGCGTGAGCGAAGTTGATAAGGCCGATAATGCCGTAGACCATTGTGTAGCCGAGGGCAATCAGGGCATACACGCTCCCCAGCGAAAGACCGTTAATCAGCTGCTGCAAAAACTCGACTAAAGTCAAAATTCATTTCCCTCCCTAAATCGGCGGCCTGCAACCGGCAACGCGGGGCCCCGGGGGGGGGGGGGTGGCGCGGGCCCGGCGGGCCGGGCGGGCGACCCACGAGGAGCTGTCCGGGTCGACGATCACGATCAGCAGCCTGGGCGCGCTCGGCGGGATCGTGTCGACGCCGATCATCAACCACCCCGAGGTGGCGAT
>JAEZCC010000010.1 GCA_023412715.1 Bacillota bacterium | reverse complement strand
CTGTAATTTTTCCCATTCCATTCAAATTCGACTTCACCATGCCAACGCATGCAGTCCTTAAAATCGCTGATTGTTTTAAATCTATTTTCTTCAAAGCTGTTTGATTGAACAACTGTAGATTTCATATGACTCTGCCTCCCATATTGTTTAAATTCCGGGACATTGTTCTCCGGGTAGTTAATTGGTCCCTGTGGATCAGGATGTCCTGTTGGATTATCCCATCGAATCTCATGGTCATGTGGGTTTGTATGTGCCCACGGTTTATTATGGTCTGTGTAATGGCGCTCTCTCGTAGCTCTGCCATCCTCGCCAATCTTTGTATCTATCCTATTCCCTTTTTTATCATAGGAAATTTTAATTTCTCCCGGCTCTCCCAAGAATCGTTCATCTTCCAGCTTAGCAGGTTTCCACTGCCCGCCATAGGCGCTGCCCATTCCGGTTTGTATAATGCTATTATAATCCCCATCATTCCCACTTACAACATATCCGCTTTTAATGATGAGGTTGCTTCCTATCGGAACGGGTTCTTCTCCGCAGATGTATTTCACTTATTTTGAGGGTGCATACGGATCATCGTTCATGTACTTCCACGAACTTAGTTCATAGTCGACAAACACGATATCGCCCTGCATCTCTGGGAACGGCGTATTGTAGCAGATAATCTTTTCCGGTTCAATCCGGCGAAGCATTTCGTTATAACCCTTGAGGAAAAACTCTTTTTGGTCTTGGCGGTTGTCGTGTTCAGACACCATATAGGTGGATACCGCAACTGTAGAGCCTTTTTCAATCCCATCGAAGCAGAATTCAAATGTGTTTTCGTTTCCCCAACTAACGGTGGGAATGACGCGAATTCCTTTTGACGCAAAATAGGCACCACACCAACGATTTCGCAATGTATTGTAAAGCTGCAAAACCGGAGCCATTTGGACGTACATGCTGAAATCAGGAGAAAACACCGCGCGATAGCATTTCAGCTTTTCCAAATCGGTATCGGGATTTTCCCAGACACGCTCAAATTTGTAATCGTACAGAAAAAAATGAACCATCCGGCTGAAATGTTTTGTATCATTTGTGCTGATTTTATCAAATCCAATGAGAAGCAAATCATTGAAATCGTCCGGTTGAATTTGAAATTTAGGGATAACCGGAATTTGCAGTTTCCCCTTTCCTTTGAACTGATTGCGAAGGAAAAGAGGACTCGTGCGATACTTATAATTTTCTTCTGTCATCTTGTTACCTCCTTTAAAATAGGAAAAACATCCTTTCACTTAGCCCGCTAAAACAAGTGAAAGTTTCCCTCAAGAAGGCAACTATTTAAAAATAATTGAAAACTACATAGCGTTGGACGTGGCCGCTTAAAAACCCTTTCAAAGTCGTGAAAAACAAAAAAACATTTGCATAAGAAATGGGCAAGTCCTATAAGGACTTGCCCATGGTCCGAGTGGCGAGACTTGAACTCACGGCCTCTTGACCCCCAGTCAAGCGCGCTACCAACTGCGCCACACCCGGAAACAACTTTAATAGTATAGCACATTTTAAGGCGCCGTGCAAGAAAAAACTACAAATCTCTGCGCACAGACCCGGCTCTCCCTGCGCGGCAAGATAAACGGAGGCTATCATGGAACTCGAAAAAATGGGAGAATTCTTTGACAATCGTTTAAAGGGTTATGAAGATCACCAACTCAATTGTATCGATTCTGCAAAAATATTTTATCCCTATACGGCATCCCTGCTACCCAGGACCGCAGGATGCAAAGTGCTTGATTTGGGCTGTGGGACGGGGCTGGAATTGAATGAATATTTCAGGGTTAATCCGCTTGCAAGAATAACGGGGATTGATTTGGCAGGCGGCATGCTGAGAGCGCTACAGGCTAAGTTTCCGCATAAGCAGCTAAACCTTATCAAAGGCTCATATTTCGAAATTCCGTTCGGGGAAAATGTATATGACGCCGCTGTTTCTATAGAATCCCTGCATCATTTCACTCTGGAACAGAAAATCCCGCTCTATAAAAAACTGCACGATTCTTTGAAAGAGGACGGGTATTTTATTTTAACAGACTATATGGCAGAAAACGATGCAGAAGAAAAGGCGAATTTTCTGGAGCTTGCCAGGTTGAAAAAAGAGCTGGGAATATGCGATAATGAATTCTATCACTTCGATACGCCGCTGACAAGAGCGCACGAAACAGAAGCTCTGCTTTCCGGAGGATTTGTAAAAGTTGAACCTCTGAATAAATGGCAGGGCACGAATGTCCTGAAAGCATATCGGTAAATTATGTTTGGGTTGGCATGGAAGAGCGAAACAGCCGCCAAGCGGCATGCCGGCACGGATGTAAACCTGAAATTTACATCCGTTTATCCAAGCGCAACACAAACCTTGTGGAATTTACACCTGCAGGCAGGTAAAATAATATCATCAAATGCAGGAGGGATCCGTTATGAGCCTTGGCCAGAATATCCAGTTTTTAAGAAAAAGAGAAAACATCACCCAAGAGGAATTCGCCGAAAAGATGAACGTCTCCCGGCAAACCATCTCAAAATGGGAATCGAACGCGGGTTTTCCGGAAACCGATAAAATTCTTCAGATCTGCGAACTGTTTTCCTGCAATATGGATACGCTTATGCGCGGAAACATGGAAGAGACTGCTGTGGACGACACGGAAGATTACGACCGCCATCACAACCGTTTTACCGCCGCAATCGCCGGGGCATGCACCCTGATTCTCGCCGGCGTCACAATGCTGCTTATACTCAACGGATTCAGCGTTCCCCCTGAATTCGGCGCAATGATCTTCATGGTATTTATCGTCATTTCAGTGACCATCTTTATCATCAGCGGCATCAACCATGACAGTTACATCAAAAAGCATCCGCAAATAAAACCGTTCTATCAGAGTGAAACGGTCGAGCGCTTTGAGCGCAGATTCCCGTTCCTCATCGCGATTCCGACCGCATTGATTCTGATTGGCGTCATTTGGACGATCGGCAGCAACGCAACCCTGCTGAAGCCGTCCGGCCTGAGCGAAGACCAATGGGGATCGTTCGTGGCCTCGCCGCTGCTGTTTCTGATTACGGTAGCGGTCCCCATTTATATCTACGCCGGCATGCAAAAAAGCAAGTATGACATCGACACTTACAACAAAGAACACGCGCAGAATGAAGAAACACTCGAGAAAAATAAAAGGGTCGGAAGCTGGTCCAGCTGCATTATGCTGACCGCGACGGCCGTATACCTCCTGATGGGATTTATCGGACACCTGTGGGGAATCGGATGGGTGGTTTTCCCGATCGGCGGTATTTTATGCGGTATCGTTTCCATCATATTTGATAAAAAGCAATAGATTCCAGACAGGGAACGCTCTTCACAAATGTGGAGAGCGTTTTTTTTTGATCCGCGCCTCGGACCGACGCTCTGATTAGGGTTGTCAGGCATTGACAAAACTCAGAGTGATAAGTATAATAAGTAATACAAGTATTACTTTTATGATTTGTTATACGGAACGGAGGCTTTTATGTAATATGAAGAGTCAGTCAAAAGACAACGGCAAATATATGGGCCCGGTAACAGTCGGGCCAAAGGGACAAATTGTAATTCCAAAGAAAGTCCGCGACATGTTCGGCATCGAACCGGGCGACACACTGATTCTGCTTGCGAACGCACGGCAGGGTATCGCAATTGAGAGAATGTCTGTTTTCAGTAAAATTGCAGATCAAATTATGAGCGGGAAAGGAAAAGAAATTTATCCGGAGCACAGCGAAGAAGACAGCATGAGATTTGCCAAAGAAATCAAGAAAATCAGCAACAGTGAGGCGGAAAAGAATGATAGCGATTCAAACAACTCATCTCACGAAAAAATACAAGGGGAAAATAGCCGTTAATTCTCTTAATCTGAGCATTGAGCAGGGAGAACTGTTCGCGCTGCTGGGGATAAACGGCGCCGGAAAATCGACCACGATTAAAATGCTGTCATGCCTTACGAAGCCGACAAGCGGCGACGCGACGATTTTAGGCTACAGCGTTGTTTCAGACACGATGAAAGTAAAGGAACGGATCAGTGTTTCACCTCAGGAAACGGCCATAGCCCCGAATCTGACGGTCCGGGAAAACCTTGAACTGATTGCAGGCATATACGGAAGCAACAGAAAACAATCCGTTCAAAAAGCCGACGCCGCCGTCTCTTCCTTTGGACTGTCCGAGATTGCGAAAGAGAAGGCGAGAACCCTGTCCGGCGGCTGGCAGCGGAGGCTGAGTATCTCAATGGCGCTGATTTCGCAGCCGCAGATCCTGTTTCTCGACGAGCCTACGCTGGGGCTTGACGTCCTTGCAAGAAGGGAACTTTGGCGCGTTATTACAAAGCTGAAAGGGAAGGTCACAATGATCCTGACCACGCATTATCTGGAGGAAGCAGAGTCTTTATCCGACCGAATCGGCATTATGTCAAAGGGTGAATTAAAAGCAATCGGCACGGCAGAGGAACTGAAGCAGAAAACGAATGCCGCAAATTTTGAGGATGCTTTTATTGCGCTTGCCGAAGAAGGGGGCATGTGCACATGAAGACTTTTGCGTTTGCTTCACGGAACAGCAAAGAAATCATGCGGGATCGGCTGAATCTGGCCTTTGGGATCGGTTTCCCAGTCGTGCTGCTGCTCCTTCTTTCTGCAATACAGTCCAACGTGCCGGTGAAATTATTCACAATTGACCAGCTTTCTCCCGGAATCGCCGTTTTCGGGCTTTCGTTTATCTCGCTTTTTTCAGGCATGCTGATTGCAAAGGACAGGACCAGTTCGTTCATGCTGCGTCTGTTCGCTTCGCCTCTAGCATCCAGCGATTTTATCTTCGGGTACACGCTTCCGCTTTTGCCGATGGCCGTAGGGCAGATTGCCGTATGCTTTCTCGTGGCATTTTTTCTGGGTCTGCCCATCAGTATAAACGTATTGCTCACGGTTATCGTTTTAATCCCGGCGGCAGTCCTGTTTATAGCAATCGGCCTGCTGTGCGGCAGCTTATTCAATGACAAACAAGTAGGCGGCATCTGCGGCGCGCTGCTGACAAATCTGAGCGCCTGGCTTTCCGGCACCTGGTTCGATCTCAATCTGGTGGGAGGTGCATTCAAGGCGGTCGCGTACGCATTCCCATTCGTCCATGCCGTTAACGCAGGAAGGGCAGCGCTTTCGGGCAATTATGCTTCTATTTTTCCGGACCTATGGTGGGTAATCGGATATGCCGCCGCAATCACGGCAATCGCCATTCTTGTTTTTAAAAGAAAGATGAACGGCGACAATACATAATCATGTTTCAGCGTCTTGGCATCACGCGAAAGTTCGGCCTTGCATAAGGGGGGCACAAGGCTTTTTCCTGCTATAGAGTCACGAAGCGCAGCACCTCGGAGATAGAATCCGACTGCTGCGGCCTTTCCATATTATTATACAAAATGAATATTTTGTATAATTAAGGAGGGAGGGAAAAAGGCTCTTGCACCAAAACGGCACAGGAGCCTGCCGAACATTCCCGAAGATGCCCGCGATATCATTGATGGGAGCTTTCCAGTGTCAGAAGCTTCCGTTTGATTTCCGGCCCGCCGAAACTGTAATTTCCAATGGAGCCATCTTTGCGTATCACCCTGTGGCATGGTATAATAATTGGCAAAGGATTTTGTCCCACCGCAGTCCCGACCGCCCGAATGCTGCGGCAATGGACTGCATCCGCCAGTTCGCTGTACGACACGGTTTCGCCATACGGAATTTCGGCAAGAGCCTTCCATACGGACAGCTGCAGGGCGTTCCCGGAAAACGACAGCGGCAGATCGAACTGCTTTCTCCGGCCGTTCAGATACTCCAGAACCTGTTTCTTGGCCATCCGGCATAGCTCGCAGCCGCCGTCAGTCCGGTCATGCCGAGCGGACGTATCGGCTGATTCCAGCAGTGAGAAAGAGAGAATCTCTTTCCCGGTGCATGTGATCTGCACCGTTCCAATGTCGGTCGAAAATTGGAGAATGTGAAACTGTTTCATAGTCATTCCCTTCCCATTTCGCAAAGTTTCTGCTTGGTAAAGATGAATTTTCCTTTGAAAGAGCTGATATTGCCATGAAAAAAAAATACCTGGATGAAGCTCCTTCTATCCTGCGTGAATTTCTCGGCTATCTGGGGACGATAAAAGGCAAGTCCCCGAAAACCGTGGAGGAATATTACCTGGATTTAAGGACCTTTTTCCGTTACATGAAGCAAAGCCGCTGCCTGGTTCCTGCCGGTACGGCATTTGAAGACATCTCCATTTCCGACATTACGCTGGAATTCATCAAGACGGTCGATTTGACCCAGATCTTTGAATACATGAACTTTCTCAGCGCGGAACGGAACAACAGCGCGTCAACGCGTTCCAGAAAGGTTTCCAGCCTGCGGAGCTTTTTCAAATACCTCACGGACAAAACCGGAAAGCTGGACCATAATCCGGTGGAGCAGCTGGAAACCCCAAAACTGAAAAAAGCTCTGCCGAGATATCTGACCCTTGAGCAATGCCTGGAGCTTCTCTCTAAAATAGAAGGCCCGACCAGAGAAAGAGATTACTGCATTTTTATCCTGTTCTTAAACTGCGGCATGCGTCTTTCGGAGCTTGTGGGCTTAAACTGCGACGATATCCACTCTACCGCCAAAACAGTCAGAATCACGGGAAAAGGCAACAAAGAGCGCATCGTGTATCTGAACGAGGCCTGTCTGGACGCGATAGAGCGTTACCTGGCCGTTCGCCCGAAAGACGGGGTATCGGACCGGCGGGCGCTTTTCTTAAGCAGCCGAAAGCAGCGGATCAGCCCTAAAACAGTGCAGTACATCGTGAAGAAGTACCTTGCGCAGATCGACCTCGGCGGGCGCGGATATTCGGTTCATAAGCTGCGCCATACGGCCGCCACGCTGATGTATCAGCAGGGGCACGTCGATATCCGCGTCCTCAAGGATATCCTCGGGCACGAGAACCTGGGAACGACGGAAATCTATACGCATGTCTCCAGCGAGCAGATGGAAAATGCCGCGGAGGCCAATCCGCTGGCCAAAATCACGCAGAAAGATATGAGCTGCGGCAAGCCGGCGCCGGCGGGCAACGACAGGAACCCAAAATAAATTGCAGATTGCAGTTCTTTACAGAGCAGGGAAAAGCCGATGCGGCCTTCCCTGCTTTTATTGATTCGCTGAACCGGGATCAATCATCATCTTTTTAATCAGCGGATAAACCGCAAAGCTGATAATGAATGAAATCAGCGCAAACAGCAGGAAAATTACAAAAAAAGCAGCCAGCGTAAGAGTCAGCGGCATGACCTGAGAAAGGTACAGCGCCAGCGCGAAGGCCGCTATAAGGACCGTTACCAGCAGATTTCTCCAGATGCCCAGGATGGAGAAAATCAGCGAATTTTTCAGAATCTGTTTCATGCTGAGATCGAAAGTTACAATCAGAACTGGGGCATAGTATTGGCTGAAAAGAAAGATCAGCGCAAAGCCGCTGCAAAGGGCCGCGGCAATGAAATAGGCAACATTGTTGGCGCTCATGGAAACATAGTACGGAATCGAAACGCTGAACAGGATGAAAAGGAAATAGCAGATGACGCCGTCGGCCAAAAACTTTTTCCAGTTTTCTTTTACGGCGTCGACAAAATCTGAAAAAATAAAAGCGTGCTCTTCCCTGGCGTAATTTCTCGTGACAAACGTCAGCCCTGCCAGAAAGGGAAAAAGAAAGACCACCGGCAGCAAAACGAGGTACGTGTAAGGCGTGATTCTGGCAACCAGCAGCGTGAGAAGGAATACGACCGCCGCCGGAATGCAAAACAGAAGATTCAGCTTGATTAAATCAAAAAATTTTCGGCCCAGGATGGAAAAGAAACGCGGGACGGCTTTCTGCGGCGGCGCGTCCTTTCGGACTCCGGGCCCCGGTTTGTCATAATTGCTTCTGAAAAGGCCCAACACTTATCACTCCTAACTCGATTTTGCGCGCGGGTGGCATTGGTTGTAGACTTCTTTGAAATGATCGTTCAAAAGCTGAACGTAAATCTGGGTGGAAGAAATATCGGCATGCCCAAGCATGATCTGAATATCTTTCAGATCCGCTCCGTTTTCAAGCAGATGCAGCGCAAAAGAATGCCGAAGCGTATGCGGTGTGATTTCTTTGACGATGCCGGCTTTCTTCGCATAGATTTTGACGATTTTCCAAAAGCCCTGCCGGGTCAGGCGGCTGCCGCTGAGGTTTGTAAACAGGGCCTGTCCGCTTTCCTGCGAAACCAGCTTGGCACGGACGCGGGACATATAGTCCGCAACAGCCGCAACGGCCGACGGGTACACCGGGATGATGCGGTCCGTCTTCCCGTTTCTGCAGAACAGCGTGCCCGCATGGACATCGAGATCGTCCAAATCCAGATCGACCAGTTCGGACACGCGGATGCCCGTCGCATACAGCAGCTCCAGCATGGCCTTGTCCCGGCAGCCCTTGGCATCCCCGATATTCGGCTGCGACAGAAGCAGTTCGATTTCCCGGCCGCTGAGAATCTGCGGAAGCTTTTTGACCTGTTTTTCAAGTGTGACGGACTTGGCCGGATTTGAGACGGCCTGTCCGGAAAAAATCAAATAACAATAAAAGCACCGGATGGATGCGATGTTCCTCGCGATGGTCGCGTTTGATTTTTTCGCCGCTTTCATGGCGGCGGTATAGGAAGAGATAAACTCTGCGGATATCCGGGCGGGGTCCGTCTTTCCTTTCGCGTCTGCGAACAGCATAAACCGTTCCACGTCGCGCAGATAAGAATCCAGGGTGCTGTCAGAAACCGACTTTCTAATGCGCAGATAATTTTTAAAATCCGCGCAATAATCTTTCATTTCAGGTTCCCCTTCCCCGCATTGTTAAAAAGAAAACATCCAGCCGAAGCAGATGGAAAGCAGAAGATCAACCCCGGCGGCCAGGCAGGCCACCAAAAGGATGGCGCCGAATCTGCCCGCATAGTCCCTAAAGCTGTTCCGGACCGAAATGTCCCTGCAGCCGGAAGCGAGCAGCCTGGAAAAGCGCATGGCCTCCAAAGAAGCCATCAGAATGGCGAGGCAGCAGAAAAACGCCCCGGGAAGAATCACGGAAAAATTATATAAAATTCCTTTCCATCCATACGCCGCATATAAATAACCGGATGTCAGCCCCATGCCAAATCCACGAAACAGGATAACCGCCGGGACAAAAATAATCCCCCACATAGAGAGGCCGCACAAAAAACAGGTGAGTATAAAAATAAAAGACGACGCAAACGAAGCGGTGAAAATCGAAAGATAGGGTTCCGTCCTCCTGGCCTTGAAGTTGCCGGCAAAAATAAAGTCGAGCCGGTCCAGCGCCTGAAACCCTGCGGCGCGCGCATAAATCGCTCCCAAAACCACGCCGGCCAGCAGAATCAGCGCCAGCAGGACCATCTCCCAGTTTTCCCTGACCGCTTTCAGAAGCTCCCTGCCGCCGTTCGGCGCCGTCAACACATGTCTCCTTCGTCTATGCCTCAAAAGCACCACATTCATACATCCGATTCCTCCTAACGGGGACGTCTAACCAAATGTATGATGGACAAAGGCAATCTATGTGTCCCCTGCGCGGAAAGCATGGGGCGGGAGGCAAAAAGCCAAGCCGCGCCATGCGGCGGCACGGAACGAATTTATATCTATACTAATACTTTTTTCAGACGGTATCAATATCGATCGGCAGAAAAACAGGGACGGAAGAAAACGGAAACCATCAGGCCAAAGCCGCCTGAATCATGACGGCGCATTCCAGGCGCTTTTTCTCAAGCTCGCAGGAAATTGCGTGCGGCTTCCGCATATCGCCCTCGTACTGCCAGTTGTTTGCATTGCAGCCGCCGCTGCAGTAAAATTTCGCCCAGCAATTCTTACACTCCGGCTTCGAATAAACGTTGGTGAGGGCGAAACGCTCCTTCATGGTTTCGTCGAGCGTGTCCGCGATGACGCTGCCCATTTTCCATTCGCTGTTCCCGACAAACTGATGGCACGGATAAAGGTCCCCCTCCGGCGTTACCGCGACATACTCGTTGCCGCAGCTGCAGCCGCGCAGCCTCTTGATTGCGCACGGGCCCTGATCGAGGTCGACCATAAAATGGAAGAAGCGGAACCCCCTGCCCCCTTTTTCCCGCTCAATGACCATTTCGGCCAAGCGGTCGTATTCCTCGAATACCCTCGGCAGATCCTCCTTCTGAATGGAATAGTCGAGCTTTTTGTCGGAAACGACCGGTTCGACCGAGATTCTGTCGAAGCCAAGGTCGAGAAGGTGGCGGATATCCTCGCAGAAATCCAGATTATATTTTGAATAGGTACCGCGCACATAATAATCCAGTTCGGGCGGACGGCGCTTGACCAGCTCCTGAAATTTGGGGACGATGGCATCATAGCTGCCGCTGCCGTTCACACGGACGCGCAGGCGGTCGTTGACCGTCTTCCTGCCGTCGAGGGAAAGAATGCAGTTCGACATCTCGCGGTTGATAAAATCGATATTGTCTCGGTTGAGCAGCAGCCCGTTCGTGGTGATGGTAAAACGAAAGTTTTTGTTAAACTGTTTTTCCAGGCTCCTGGCGTAGGCAACCGTCTGTTTGACAACGTCGAAATTCATCAGCGGTTCTCCGCCGAAAAAGTCCACTTCAAGGTTGCGGCGGCCCGCGGAATGCTTAATTAGAAAATCAATCGCGCTCTTGGCGACGGACAGCGGCATCAGCATGCGCTGCCCGCCGAAATCGCCCTGCGCGGCAAAGCAGTACCGGCAGCGAAGATTGCAGTCGTGCGCAACGTTGAGACACATGGACTTAATCGGGGCATTTTTCAGCATGGCGGCAAACTTTTCGTATTCATCGGAAGAAAAGAGCTGCCCTTTTTCATAAAGCTCGCGTATCTCATGGTACGCTTCGAGCAGCACCGGCTCGCTGTAGCGTTTTTCCAAAGTCTCAAGCATATTGCGGGAAGGCTCTTCCGGCACTCCGGCGGTCAGGTAATCCAGCATTTCAAAAGGTGCGTCGTCGAAGACGTGGACCGCGCCGCTGTTCGTGTCCAGAACAAGATGGTAGCCGTTGAGGGTATACTTATGTATCATATGATTTTTCTCCGAATAACAAAATTTAAGGGACAGCTCCCTGTCCCTTTACGCATCAGATTGACGCTGCTGCCGGAATTCCCTTACCGGTTTTTATTTTCACATTTCTGGTTGGAAACCGTGCAGGAAGTCTTGCAGGCCGATTGGCAGGAAGCCTGGCATTCCCCACAGCCGCCTTTTGCAGCGCTTTCTTTTAAATTCGCTTGATTCAGCGTTTTGATCTGTTTCAATTTCGAACCTCCGTTTCCCGACAATTTATGCTTCATGATGCAAACTTTATTATATCACAATTCTTTTGAGAGTCAAAGGCTTATTTGCGTCTCGATTTTCTGCTGACGGCAAGCAGACCGCCAAGCCCGCCGGAAATGACCATGGTCAGCAGCCTGACGGTGACTTCCGATGCAACGCAGGCGTTCTGGGAAAGGACAAGTCCCGAGAGGAAAAAAAGAAGGAAAAGCAGAAGACCTGAAACCATCCCAAAGATCAGGCCCCTCTGCTTTAAAAGCCTGGCTGTAACATATCCGGCAAAAAAAGAGCTGAATACGGAAATGCAGATTACAAACGGCTGCAAAAAGCCGTGAGGGACATTTTCAGATGAAACAAACGCCAGCGTACACAAAGCAAGCAGCACCGCGCACAGAACCGCGCCCGAAAGGGCTCCGACCACAACGGCGCGCACGGCTGCAAGGATCGGCCGCTGACCGACCGAATTGACATTGACACCTTTCACAGGAAAACGCCCCCTTCTTATCCCTGCCAAATCATATTCAAAGAAAGGGACGTATATTCATAAAAAATGAACTATTCCGCGCTGTCGTGCACCGTTGTGACGCTGCCGACAGCCCATTTTTTGATTTTGATTTTCGCGCGGTCCGCGCCCGTTTCAATGACCAGCATATCCGTGTCTTCCTTGATTCCGACGACCCGGCCCACAATGCCGCCGATGGTGACGATCTCGTCGCCGATCTGGACGTTGCTGCGCATCTTTTCTTCCTGTTTCTTCTTTTTCTGCTGCGGGCGGATCAAAAGAAGATAAAACACGCCGACAATAAGGACCATATAGATGATTGTCCACCACATGCTTGTGGAAGAACCCAACGCAGAAGACGTATCAGTCGCTAAAAAAAGATTCATTCAGTTCTGCACCTCCGTTAATGGTATGATTATATCAAGATTTTTTCATCCGTGCAAGGTTTTATTAAATTCTTTGCCCCAGCCGCCCGACATTTTGTTCAAAAAACTCGGGGAAAGTGTCCGTTTCAATCGAAAGCCGTATCCGCTCCAGCAAAGAATTGAAAAAATAAATGTTGTGCATGACGCAAAGGCGCATGGCCAGCATTTCCCCGCTCTTGAAAAGGTGGTGCACATACGCGCGGCTGAAATTGCGGCAGACAGGGCAGTCGCAGGACTCGTCAAGCGGCTGTTCGTCAAGCACATATTTCGCGTTGAACAGGTTCCGGCACCCTGCCCAGGTGAATGCGTGGCCGTGGCGGGCGTTTCTTGTCGGCATGACGCAGTCGAACAGGTCCACGCCGCGGCGAACCGATTCCAGAATATTGGCGGGGGTCCCGACCCCCATCAGATATCTAGGCTTGTCCGCCGGCATCTCGGGTTCCACGGCCTCTATGATGCGGTACATCTCGTCGGCCTTTTCGCCCACGGCAAGCCCGCCGATGGCGTATCCGTCGAGGTCCAGCGTACGGATTTCACGCATGCAGCGGACGCGCAGGTCTTCGTAGGTGCTGCCCTGGTTGATGCCGAACAGCATCTGCCTTCGGTTCAGCGTCTCCGGCAGAGCGTTCAGCCGGTCCATCTCCTGTTTGGAACGGTAAAGCCACCGGACCGTCCTTTCGCACGATGCCTTCGCGTAGTCGTATTCCGCCGGATTCTGGACGCATTCGTCAAACGCCATCGCGATGGTCGAGGCAAGATTGGACTGGATGCGCATACTTTCTTCCGGGCCCATGAAAATCCTGTGCCCGTCGATGTGGGAAGAAAATGTGACGCCCTCTTCGGTGATATTGCGAAGCTTTGCAAGCGAAAAGACCTGGAACCCGCCGCTGTCGGTCAGGATGGGGCCGTCCCACCGGGTAAAACGGTGCAGGCCGCCAAGGGAGCGGACGGTTTCGTCCCCCGGGCGAAGGTGAAGGTGATAGGTATTGCAAAGCTGGACCTGGCATTTCAGGTTTTTGAGATCGAGCGCCGAAACGGCCCCTTTGATGGCCCCGCAGGTCGCCACGTTCATAAAGGCCGGCGTCTGCACGGTCCCATGAGGCGTGACCAGCTCGCCGCGGCGCGCGTTCCCGTTCGTCTTGATTAAACGATACATGTTTTATAAACTCCGTTCAGGCTGTATGTGCCCACGGGAAATTCCCGTGGGAAAATGAATAACTCCCGGCGGCGGGACAGCCTTTTGGCTGCCCCAAAATGCCGCCTGACAGCGGCACGCCTTCTCAATAGATGAACATGGCGTCGCCGAAGCTGTAAAAGCGGTATTTTTCCTCCACCGCGACACGGTAGGCATTCATGATATGGTCATACCCCGCCAGAGCGGAGACAAGCATGATCAACGTGCTTTCCGGCAAGTGAAAATTGGTGATGAGGCAGTCGAGCGCCTTGAACTCATAACCGGGATAGATGAAAATATCCGTCCAGCCCGCGCTCTCTTTGATGCAGCCCTCGCGGGCGGCCACGGTTTCCAGCGTACGGCAGCTCGTGGTCCCCACAGAGATGACCCGCCCGCCGCTTCTCTTTGTTTCGTTGATCAGGTCGGCCGCTTTCTGAGGCAGATAATAATGCTCGGAGTGCATTTTATGGTCCGTGACCTTTTCGGCGGTTACCGGGCGGAAGGTCCCAAGCCCGACATGCAGCGTGACAAATGCCGTTTTCACGCCCTTCTTCCGGATTTTGTCGAGAAGCTCCTCTGTAAAGTGCAGTCCGGCTGTGGGTGCCGCGGCGGAGCCGACCTCTTTGGAATACACGGTCTGGTAGCGCTCATTGTCTTTCAGATCGGCCGTAATATAGTGCGGCAGGGGCATCTGCCCTATCTTGTCCAGAATTTCATAGAAATTTCCATCGCATGAAAACCGGACGAGACGGTTCCCGTCGTCCACCACATCGAGAATCTCCGCTTTCAGGATACCGTCTCCGAACGTAAAGCGGCTGCCCGGTTTCGCACGGCGCCCCGGGCCCGCCAGGACCTCCCACACATCCCCCTCGCGGTGGGTCAGAAGCAGGAATTCCACCTTTGCGCCCGTGCCGTCTTTGACGCCGTACAGCCTGGCAGGCAGAACTCTCGAATCGTTCAGCACAAGGCAGTCGTTCGGGTTCAGCAAATCGAGGATATCGTGGAAATGAAGATGCGTGATCGCCCCGGTCCGTTTATCCAGCGCCAGCAGCCTGGAAGAATCCCTCGGCTCCAGCGGTGTCTGCGCAATCAGTTTCTTCGGCAGATCGTAATAAAAGTCGCTTGTTTTCATGTCCTTCGGGTCCAGTTCCATTTTATTTACTCCTATATATCATTGTGAAATCTCGTTCCATTATAAATAAATTGACAATCAAGTGCAACACATGTTATTATATTTTTACCAGTACGTCATAAGATAGAGGCGCGGATTTCAAAAGTACCAGCTGTCAGGCAGCCGAGGCCGTTCAGCAGCCGTGAAAGGGAAATCCGCCGAAGGAAAACACATTCGGCCTGTGTTGATACCTGGTTGCCTTGCAAACAGCAATGCAACTGTCATCACTTGTTTGATGGAGCGCTATTTATGCCGTCGGCCTGGAGACTGCAAGCGGTGCCGAAGGCGATTACAATTAGCATCTGTCTACAAGGATGACCGGTTTTTGACCGGCTTTTTTGTTACCCGGATATTTTTTTACCCTTCTTTTCATAGAATAAACACAGGAGGCTTCTTACAATGAAACAGTACCGGGTCGGGATCATCGGCGCTACGGGAATGGTCGGGCAGCGCTTTGCGACTTTGCTTGAAAATCACCCGTGGTTCACGGTGACCGCACTGGCGGCGAGCTCCCGCTCCGCCGGCAAGACCTATGAGGAAGCGCTTGAAAACCGTTGGCAGATGTCCATCCCCATCCCCGAAAAGATGAAGGGAATTGTAATTCAGGACGCTGAAAGCGACATGAAAAAGATCGCCGGCGACGTCGATTTCGTTTTCTGCGCGGTAAATATGGATAAGGCAAAAACCAAGGCGCTGGAAGAGGCCTACGCAAAAGCGGAATGCCCCGTCATTTCGAACAACAGCGCGAACCGCGCCGTGCCGGACGTCCCCATGATTATTCCGGAAATTAACCCCGGGCACGCCGTGGTGATAGAGCACCAGCGCAAACGCCTGGGGACCCGCCGCGGGTTCATCGCCGTCAAATCGAACTGCTCCATCCAGAGCTATGTCCCCGCCGTCACTCCCCTTCTGGACCTCGGCGTCACCAAGGTGCTTGCGTGCACCTACCAGGCGATTTCAGGGGCTGGAAAAACGTTCCGCACCTGGCCGGAAATGGTCGACAACCTGATTCCGTTCATCGGCGGCGAAGAAGGCAAGTCGGAAAACGAGCCGATGAAAATCTGGGGCCGCGTCGAAAACGGCGAGGTCATAAACGCCGCAAAGCCAGACATCACAACGCAGTGCCTGCGCGTGCCGGTGTCCGACGGGCATACGGCGGCGGTGTTCGTCTCTTACGAAAAGAAGATCGGCATGGACGAAATCATCGAAAAATGGGAAAATTTCAGCGGCGAACCGCAGAAGCTCGGCCTGCCGAGCGCGCCGAAAAAATTTCTGACCTATTTCCGGGAGGACGACCGCCCTCAGGCAAAGCTTGACAGGAACCTGGAAAACGGCATGGGGATTTCGATCGGGCGTCTGCGCCCCGACAGCCAATACGATATCAAATTTGTAAGCCTCTCTCACAACACGCTCCGCGGGGCAGCCGGAGGAGGCGTACTCATGGCGGAACTGCTCTGCGCGAAAGGCTACCTTGACTGATCCGATACGACACACATGGAGGGTTGTATGGTCATGAAAAAAACGATATTTACCGGTTCCGCGGTTGCGCTGGTGACCCCGATGAACCAGGACGGTTCGGTGAATTACGATACCCTGGAAAAGCTGGTGGATTTTCAGCTTCAGAACGGGACCAAGGCGATTGTGGCCTGCGCGACCACGGGAGAATCCCCGGTGCTGAGCCACGACGAGCATTGCTCCGTCATTAAGACCGTCGTCAAAAGGGTCAACGGACGCGTCCCCGTGATTGCAAGCTCCGGCAGCAACGATACGCGGTATGCGGCCGAGCTTTCAAAAAATCTGCAGGACTGCGGCGCCGACGCCCTGCTGATGATCACTCCTTACTACAACAAAACCTCTCAGGCCGGCTTCGTCAAGCATTTCACTTACGTTGCGGACCGCGTGAATATTCCGATTGTGCTGTACAACATCCCTTCCCGCACCGGGTGCGACATCAAGCCGGAAACATACAAAGAGCTTGCCAAGCACCCCAACATCGTCGCCACCAAAGAAGCGAACGGCGATTTGGCGGCCGCCGCGCGCACGGCCGCCCTGTGCGGCGACAGCCTCACGATCTACTCCGGCGAAGACAGTCTGCTTCTCCCGATTCTTTCGGTCGGCGGCAAGGGCGTCATCTCGACCGCCGCCAACGTTATCCCGAAGCAGATAAGCGACATCTGCTCCGAATATTTCCAGGGAAACATTGAAAAAAGCCGCAGCCTGTTCCTGCGTTACCTGAAGCTGATGGACGCATTGTTTGTCGACGTGAACCCCATGCCCGTCAAGACCGCCTTGAACATGATGGGCTGGAGCTGCGGCGCCTGCAGGCTGCCCCTGACTTCGCTGAGCGAAGAAAACGCCGGCTACCTGCGCGGCGTTCTGAAAGAATATAAACTGATTGGCTGAAAGCAAAAAGAAGGAAGTCTAAAATGATTCGTATCCTGTTGAGCGGATGCTGCGGCACAATGGGCCGAGTGATTGCCGGCTGCGCGGCAGAGCAGCCGGAGTTCGGGATCGCGGCCGGAATCGATATCAGAAAAGGCGAAACGCTGGATTTCCCGGTTTATGCAAATCCGGAGAACATTCCCCCGCAGACCGGCGACGTTCTGATTGACTTTTCCCACCCTTCCCTGCTGGACACCCTGCTGAATTTCGGGCTCCGGGAAAAAATGCCTCTCGTTCTGTGCACCACAGGCTATAACAAACAGCAGGTGGAAACCGTCAGGCAGGTTTCCGGGCAGATCCCAATCTTCTTTTCCGGGAACATGTCCCTCGGGATCAATCTGCTGATCGACCTGTCAAAAAGGGCCGCAAAAATTCTGGGAAACGATTTCGACATCGAAATCGTTGAAAAACACCACAATAAAAAAATAGACGCGCCAAGCGGGACCGCCCTGATGATAGCGGACGGAATTTCGGCCGCCGTCGACAAAAACATGGAATATGTGTACGACAGACATTCGCGCCGGAAAGCGAGAGACAAAAGCGAAATAGGCATCCATTCCATTCGGGGCGGCACAATTGTCGGTGAGCACGAGGTGATTTTTGCCGGTCCCCAGGAAACCATCACCATCCACCACTCCGCTCAGTCGAAAGAAATTTTTGCCATGGGCGCCCTTCACGCCGCGGCTTTTTTGAAGAATAAAGTCTCCGGCCTTTACAGCATGTCAGACCTGTTAAATGAAGGAGGTACCTGAAATGACCCTGTCCCCCACCATTACCACCTCATCCGACATTACGCTGGTCACCCTTCAGAACTGCCCGTCGGAGCTGAAGTTTACAGCCGATGTATTTGAGCGGATCGGTGTCTTGGGCGTAGACGTAGACATGATCGCTCTTGCCCCCGCGCACGGGGCGTACACTTCCGTCTCTTTCACAATCTCGGACAACGACCTTGACAAGATATTTGGCTTTACGTCTGAACTGCACGATACGGCGAAAATCAAAGTTATCGTAAGCAGCGGCAACAGCAAAATTTCCGTTTACGACCCGAATATAAGAAATGCGCCCGGTTTCGCCGCGCAGGTCTTTGCCGCGGCCGCCAGCGCCAACGCGGATATCCGGATCATCACGACCTCCGAAGTCGATATCTCGCTTCTGGTGACGGCCGCCGATTTTCAGGAAACGCTGAAAGCCCTGCAGGAAAGGCTTCACGGCTGATCTGCAAGACTGCAGCGCGTCGATTGAGAAAGAGGGGGAATTTTTTATGCCCTGCATCCAGACCAAAACCAATGTCGAAATTGCGCCTCAGACGGAAAAAGCCTTAAAATCCAAATTTGGGAAAGCGATTGAATTGCTGCCGGGCAAATCCGAAAGCTGGCTGATGCTGTCCTTCGAAGAAAACAGCCATTTATATTTTCAGGGAACCGACGAACCGGCGGCATTTGTGAACGTTGAAATTTTCGGGAAAGCGGACGGCGCTTCCTACAACCGGATGACCGCCTCCATCACAAAAATACTGGGAGAAGAGCTTGCCATCAAGCCCTCCAGAATTTATGTCCGCTACGGGGAAACGGAACATTGGGGCTGGAACGGAAATAATTTCTGAAACAATCAGACAGCAAAGGCCCTGCGGCAAAACCGCAGGGCCTTTTCATCTTTACGGATGTATCAACGGAATTACTGCTTGCGCTCCGCCAAAGCCTTTTTGACCTCTTCGGTGAAGAGCGGAACGATTTTCAGCGCGTCGCCGACAACGCCGTAATCGGCCACTTCAAAAATCGGGGCGGTCTCGTCCTTGTTGATTGCAAGGATAACGTCGGATTCCTCCATGCCGGCAAGGTGCTGAATGGCACCGGAAATGCCGCAGGCAATGTAAAGGTTGGGGCGGACCGTTTTCCCGGTCTGGCCGACCTGAAGATCTTTCTCCACCCACCCGGCGTCAACCGCAGCGCGGGAAGAGCTGACCGTGCCGCCGAGGGCAGTCGCAAGGCTTTCCAGAATCTTGAAGTTGTCCGGGCATCCCAGTCCGCGCCCGCCGGAAACCAGGATCTTCGCGTCCTGAATGTCCATCTTATGGGATTCTTTCTTGATGACGTCGAGAATCTGGACGTCGTTTTCCGATTCCGGAATGGCAACATCGAACCGGTCGACCGGAGCGTTTGCGCCGTCGATCGGCTTGATTTTCTGCATTACGCCCGGGCGAACCGTCGCCATCTGCGGGCGGTAATCGGGGCAGATAATCGTGGCCATGATATTGCCGCCGAACGCCGGGCGGGTCATGCGAAGATCCCCGGTTCCATCGTCGGCAATGTCCAGCTTCGTGCAGTCCGCCGTCAGGCCGGTGCGAATCCTTGCGGCTACGCGCGGCGCAAGGTCACGCCCGATTGCCGTGGCGCCGTAAAGGAAAACAGCGGGCTTGTATTTTTCAATCACGCTGCAGACGGCATAGGCATACGGCTTTGTCGAGTACAGCTTCAGGTCCTTATTGTCGACCAGGACGATCTTGTCCGCACCGTAGCGGGAAAGATCCTTGCAGAGATCAGAGACCTGATAGCCCAGCAAAACAGCGGTAACCTGTGTATTCAGTTTCTGGGCGAGTTCTTTTGCCTTGCCCAGCAGCTCGTGAGAAACGCCGGCGACCTGATTGTCAACCTGCTGAATAAATACGAATACGCCTTGATAATCCTGAATTCCCATTCTGCTCACCACTTTCACTATATAATGAATTTTTCTTTCAGTTTTTCAAGCAAATACTCGGCAGCTTCCTGTGCATTCAGATTGTTGACAAGGGTGCCGGCAGCTTTCGGGCTCTTTGTGAATGTCTGCACGACTCTCGTCGGCGAACCTTTCAAACCGATGTCGCCGTCTTCCACATTGAGGTCTTTGCGGGTGATGGTCTTGATCTCTTTCTCGCGGTAGGCGTCGAAAATCCCCTGCGGGGTCATGTAGCGCGGTTCGTTGAGCTCGCTCAGGGCGGTGATCAGGCAGGGCATCTTGACTTTGACAATATGGTAGCGGTCTTCAAACTGGCGCTTGACCGTGACATATTCGCCTTCTACCTTGATTTCTTCCGCGTAGCTGATGTTGGGGATATTGAGGTTCTCAGCGATCTGCGGGCCGACCTGGGCCGTGTCGCCGTCGATTGCCTGACGCCCGGTGAGAATCAGGTCGTAAGGGATGGTCTGCAGCGCCGCGGCAAGGGTATGGGCGGTCGCCCAGGTATCGGCGCCGCCGAAAGCGCGGTCTGTCACAAGAACCGCCTCGTCCGCGCCCATGGCAAGCGCCTCGCGCAGAGCGGCCTCCGCCTGCGGCGGGCCCATGGATACGACGGTGACATGCGCGCCCTGGTTGTCTTTCAGGCGAAGCGCGGCCTCGAGACCGGCTTTATCGTCAGGATTGATGATGCTGGGCACGCCTTCGCGGATTAGCGTTCCGGTCTTGGGGTCCAGCTTGACTTCGTTGGTATTCGGAACCTGCTTGATGCAAACGACAATATTCAAAGAATTTCCCTCCTTAGAGTTTCCGCCTTACTTCAAGGCAAATTTGGAAATTACCATCTTCTGGACTTCGCTGGTGCCCTCGTAAATTTCGGTGATCTTTGCGTCGCGCATCATGCGCTCTACGGGGTACTCTCTGGTGAACCCGTAGCCGCCGTGCAGCTGCACGCACCGGGTGGTAACGTCCATCGCCGTGGAAGCACAGTACAGTTTTGCCATGGCGGCCTCTTCGGAGCAGCTCTTCTGCGTGTCTTTTGCAACGGCCGAACGGTACATCAAAAGCTGTGCGGCCTTGATCTTGGTCGCCATATCGGCGATCTCGAACTGCGTGTTCTGGAACTTTGCAAGCGGGCGGCCGAACTGCTTTCTCTCTTTGACGTACTTGATGGTCTCGTTCAGCGCGCCTTCCGCAATGCCGAGCGCCTGCGCTGCGATGCCGATGCGGCCGCCGTCAAGCGTCGTCATGGCGATGCCGAAGCCTTTGCCTTCCTGCCCAAGGAGATTTTCTTTCGGGACGATGCAGTTTTCAAAAATCAGCTCGCAGGTGGAAGAACCGCGGATGCCCATTTTCTTTTCTTTTTTGCCGACGGAAAAGCCTGGGAAGTTCTTTTCGACGATAAAGGCGGAAATCCCGTGGTTGCCCTTGCTCTTGTCGGTCATGGCGAATACGACGTATGTATCCGCATAGCCGCCGTTGGTAATAAAGATTTTGCTGCCGTTGAGTACGTAATGGTCGCCGTCGAGAACGGCCTTCGTCTGCTGCGCAGAAGAATCCGTGCCGGCGTTCGGCTCGGTCAGCGCGAAAGCGCCGAGGTATTCGCCGGAGCAGAGCTTCGGCAGATATTTCGCTTTCTGCTCGGGGGTGCCGAACTTAAAAATCGGCCAGGTTCCGAGGGAAGAATGGGCGGAAAGCATGGTGCCCGTCGTGGCACAGACCTTGCAGATCTCCTCGATCGCGATCTCGTACGTCAGCGTGTCGCATCCGGCGCCGCCGTACTCTTTCGGGTAAGCGATGCCCATGAAGCCGTATTTGCGGAATTTTTCCAGCGCTTCGGAAGGGAAACGTTCTTCCTCGTCGATTTCCTGCGCATACGGCTTGATTTCCTTCTCGGCAAAATCATGGAAAAGGGTGCGGGCCATTTCCTGTTCCTTACTTAGTGTGAAGTCCATACATGTTCCTCCAAATCTATTCAGTTCAGGGTGTTTATTTTTTGGAATAGTCGTAGAAACCCTTGCCGGATTTGACGCCGAGCAATCCGCCGCGGACCATTTTGCGCATCAGGGGATGCGGACGGTATTTCGGGTCTCCGGTTTCGGCCTGCAGGACCTCCATCACGTCAAGAACAATATCGATGCCGATCAGGTCGGCCAGAGCGAGCGGGCCCATCGGGTGGTTGGCGCCGAGCTTCATCGCGGTGTCGATATCCTCGGCCGTAGCCGTGCCGTCCACCAGAACGCCGACGGCCTCATTGATCATCGGGACGAGAATCCGGTTGACGACAAAGCCCGCGGCCTCTTTGACCTGAACCGGCGTTTTGCCGATTTCAACGGAAATCGCCTTGATTTTTTCAACGGCGTCGGCCGGGGTATTGATGCCCGCAATAACTTCGACCAGCTTCATGACAGGAGCCGGGTTGAAGAAATGCATGCCGACGACCGGCCTGTCAAGGCCGCTGCCGATTTCGGTGATGGAAAGGGAGGATGTGTTCGTCGCAAAAAGGGCCTCCGGCTTGACGATGCTGGAAAGCTCTTTGAACAGGGCTTTTTTGACGTCCATCTTTTCCAGGGCAGCTTCCACAATCAGATCGCAGCCGGAAGTGATCTCTTTGGTGCCGGTCGTGATTTTTGCAAGGATGGCGTCCGCTTTCGCCTGTTCCATCTTGCCTTTCGCAACAAGGCGGCTGAGGCTTTTCTGGATTTTCGCCTTGCCGTTCGCGGCAAATTGCTCGTTGATGTCGCACAGTTTCACGGAATACCCTTCCGTCTGGGCAAATGCCTGCGCAATTCCGGAACCCATGGTCCCCGCGCCGATAACGCCAACAATCATTGATAAAACCCCCTGCATAAAATTTATAAGAATCCCGGGTTATTTGTTTACAAACGGATCGTGCTTCCTCTTCTCGCAGAACGCCGACATCGCATTTTTCTGATCCTGCGTGTCGCAGCAGGCGCCGAACAGCTCCGGCTCCAGCGCGATTGCGGAATCGATGTCGAGCTGCAGCCCGAGGTTGATGGCCTTCTTGCACTGGCGCACGGCAATCGGAGCATTGCCCGCGATGCGTTCCGCAAGCTTCATGGCTTCTTCCATCAGCTGGTCGGCCGGATAGACCGCGTTGACCAGACCGATCTGCAGGGCCTCCGGCGCCTTTACGTTACGGCAGGCGTAAATCATCTCTTTCGCCTTCCCCACGCCGATGGTGCGGGCCAGGCGCTGCGTGCCGCCGAAGCCGGGAGTAATGCCGAGGCCGGCTTCCGGCTGGCCGAAAAGCGCGTTTTCGGAAGCCAACCGGATGTCGCAGCTCAAGGAGAGCTCGCAGCCGCCGCCGAGGGCAAACCCGTTGACGGCAGCGATGACGGGGACCGGCAGCTTTTCAATCCTGCGGAAAACCGCATTGCCTTTCGCGCTGAACGCGCGGCCCTCCTCTTTCGTCATGCTGCTCATGGCGGCGATGTCCGCTCCGGCGACGAAAGCCTTCTGGCCGGCCCCGGTGATAATCACGCACCGGGTCGTGTTTTCGTCAATCGCGTCCACGGCCTGCTCGAGGTCGTTCAGAACGTCGCCGTTCAAAGCGTTGAGGGCCTTTTCGCGGTCGATGGTGACGATGCCGACGAAGCCCTTCTGCTCATATCTGACGTAGCCCATTTTCTGCCTTCTTTCGCAAATTTGTCAAAAGGAAAAAGAATCGCAGAGTGTCAAAAAACCTGTCAGCCTTCGATTTTGACAACCGTGGCGACGCCCATGCCGCCGCCGACACAGAGGGTCGCAAGGCCGTACTCGCTCTTGCGCCTCTGCATCTCGTATATCAGAGTCGTGAGGATACGGCAGCCGGAGCATCCGACCGGATGGCCGAGGGCGATGGCCCCGCCGTTGACGTTGACCTTGTCCATGTCGAATTCAAGCTCGCGGCAGACCTCGATGGACTGCGCGGCAAACGCCTCGTTGGCTTCGACCAGGCCCATATCTTTGACGGACAGGCCGGTCTTCTTCATGACCTTCTTCGTCGCGTCGATCGGCCCAAGGCCCATATACGCGGGGTCCACGCCGGCGGAAGCGCCCGCAACCCAGGTAGCCATCGGCTTTACGCCGAGCTCTTTGGCTTTTTCTTCCGTCATGACCACAATGGCGGCCGCGGCGTCGTTGATGCCGGAGGAATTGCCGGCCGTGACGGTGCCGTCCTGCTTGAAAGCGGGGCGGAGCCCGGCCAGGCTTTCAGCCGTAACACCCGCACGGGGCGCTTCGTCGGTGTCGAAAATGGCCGTGCTCTTCTTGACTTTGATTTCAAGAGGGAGAATTTCATCCTTGAATTTGCCTTCGGCAATCGCCTTCTGGGCCTTCTGCTGGCTGTTTGCGGAAAATTCGTCCTGCATGGCACGGGTGATGCCGTATTTCTCCGCGACGTTTTCCGCGGTGATGCCCATGTGGTAATGGTGGAACGTGTCTTCCAGACCGTCGTTGATCATGGAATCAACGAGCACGCCGTTGTTCATGCGGTAGCCGAACCTGGCCTTTTTCAGCAGGAATGGGGCGTTCGACATGCTTTCGGCGCCGCCGGCGACAATGATGTCAGCCTCGCCCGCCGCAATCAGCGCAGCCGCCACGTTTACGCTCTTCAGGCCGGAGCCGCAGAGGTTATTCAGCGTGAACGCCGGAACAGACACCGGGATGCCCGCATAGACGGAAGCCTGACGGGCGACGTTCTGGCCGATACCAGCCTGATACACGCAGCCAAAAATCACCTCGTCGACCTGCTCGGGGGCGACACCGGAACGTTTCAGCGCTTCTTTGACAACAGCGGTCGCAAGCTCCGGAGTGGAGACATTGACAAGGGCACCGCCCATTTTCCCAATGGCCGTACGGCAAGCGCCGGCAAGTACAATTTTCTTTGACATTAAATTTCCTCCATTCATGACTGTTCTTTCTGCAGACACCGTTCTGACTGCTTACAAAAACGACTATGTTAAATATATCACAAATATCTCGCACATGCAACACATCTGCCGTAAATTCCATTTAAAAATCTACGGAAATGAAGCCCCGGCTCCTCCCCTATTCATGTAGTTTCTGCGGGTACCGGGCAAAAAATTCCCTGATGTCTTCCGCCCGCCCGCGGACCGAACCCTGGACCAGTTCGGCGGAACCTCCGCCGCGGCCGGAGAACGCCGCGTTCAGCGCTTTTCCCAAAGGACGCACGTCGTCCTCCCGCGGGGAAGCGACCGCATACCGGTAGCCGTTTTCATCCCCCCCGCAGAGCACGGCGGCGGTGACCCCGTGCTTCGACGCGACCATTGTGGCAAAGCGCCTCATGTCGTCGGCAGAAAGGCCTTCCTCGAACAGACAGACCGTTTCCGCCGTCTCCGGCAGAGCAGCCGTCTTCAATTCAAAAATAACCGTCTTCCGTTCGGAAAGCTCCCTCTTCAAATCCGCATTTTCACACAGCAGGCGCTCCGCCGCCTGCGGAATCTCTTCCGGCTTTGCGGAAAGCAGATTGGAAAGGAAAGCGGCGCCGTCCGTTTTCTCGCGGTAATCCTCCATGGCCTGTTCCCCGCAGGCCATGGTGATGCGCGTGCCGCCCTTATAGCTCTGCGAGGTGAGGATTTTCACCGGGCCGATCTCCCCCGTCGCGGCCACATGGGTACCGCAGCAGGCGCAGACGTCGCACCCCGGGATGGTGACGATCCTCACGGGTCCCTGCAGTTCCTTTTTGCTTCGGTATGCGACGGCTTTGAGCTGCTCGTCCGACAAAAAAGCGGCCTGAACGGGAAGATTCCGGAAGACGGCCTCGTTCGCCAGGCGTTCCACCGTCGCGAGCTGCGAAGAGTCCAGGCGGCCGTTCCAGTCGACAGTCAGAAACTTTTCGCCCATGTGGAACCCCACGTTATCCACCTGAAAAAGCCTGTGCGCAATGCCGGAAACCAGATGCTCCCCCGTATGCTGCTGCATCAGGCGGAAGCGCCTGGCCCAGTTGATCCCGCCGGTGACAGCGCTTCCCCGCGCGAAAGGGGCGTCCGTCGTGTGGACGATTTCGCCGTCCTTTTCCTGCACGTCCAGCACGTTCACAAAATTCAAGACGCCTGTGTCGCACGGCTGCCCCCCTCCCTCGGGGTAAAACGCCGTGCGGTCAAGGATCACGGCGTAATGGGGCCCGTCGGGAATGCACCGGACGACATGCGCCGAAAATGTTTTCTGGTAAGGTTTTTGGTAATACAGTTTCTCCGTCATTTTCTGCTCCCGCTTTCCTGTTTCTGCATCTTTTCCGCATGAATTCTCTGGACGTTCTGTCCTTTTTGTCTGCCGGGGTGCCTCCCCGTTTTTTTCATGCCGTTCACCGTTCTTTTGCTGAAATCGTCCGAAAGCACGCTGATGTTCCCGTCGACTTCAAGAACGGCCAGATCGACGTCGGAAATCTCCGAAACCCCGTGTTCCCGGACGGCCTCCATCAGCTCGTCCATGGTAAGCTTGGCCCTCTGCAAATTTTTGCGGTTGATTTTCCCCCTGTAAACCAGCATGACGGACTCGCCCTGAACAATGTGCCCGAACCGCGGAAAGCGGTAAAGGCACATTTTGAACAGAAAGTTTACCACAAACAGAGAGGCGGCGGCAATCAGGCCGCCCAAAAGGGAATTGTCCGGCCCGACCATGGCGTTCTGCACCGCATTGCTGATCAGCATGATAAATACCAGATCGGTGACGGAAAGCTGAGAAATCTCCGTCTTGCCGAACAGACGGATGGCGATTACGATAAACAGGTAAACGGCCACCGTGCTGAGTATGATGCGCAGATAAGGATTTTGAAAAAGCGCCATACGCTCCGCTCCTTTGAGGCCTTCCGGCAGACCGGAAGGCCGCTTCCTTGGAATTTATTATATGCTCTGCTGGCAGATTCTTCAATAGCGGTTCCGGAAAGCGGAAAACGCCTTCATAAACGGCCGCAAAAGAGGAAAAGCTATTGGGTGGAGGTGAACAGCAATGAAGGTCAAAGAGATTATGTCAAAAGATATTGCCAGCGTCAATGCCGAAGACTGCGTTCAGAAAGCGGCCCAGATCATGAAAGATCACGACATCGGCTCCGTTCCGGTGTGCTGCGACGGGAAAATTGCCGGGATTGTGACGGACCGCGACATCGCCGTCCGCACGACTGCGGAGGGCCGGGACAGCAAACAGCAGAAGGTTAAGGAGATTATGAGCACAAGCCCCGCGACGGGAAGCCCGGAAATGGACGTCCACGATGCCGCCCGGATCATGAGCCAGAAACAGATCCGCAGGCTGCCGATCATTGAAAACAACAGCATCGTCGGGGTTGTTTCCCTGTGCGACATCTCGACCGAGCCGACGCTGAAAGACAACGCCGGCGAAGCGCTGAACAATATATCGCAGCCGGGCCACGCCCGGATGTAGCCTCCGAAAAGCGCATCGGCCCCCGCGGCGCCGGGAAAGTCTCCGGTTGCCGCGCCGGGCCTACATACTCACCGTTCCATAAGCGGAAGGATTCCCCCGACGTCGGTCAGCGGGCCGTCCGAAAGCGCGACGATTCCGATTCCCCTGCTGCCCAGAAACGCCTTTATGCCGGCGTAATCGCAGTGATCCTGTATCCTGCCGGTAAAGGCCATCCGGTTTTTTCCGATCTTTCCGCAGGCCCCTCCGATGAATCCGTACGCAAAGCCGGGCAGGGCAATGCCGCCCGGGTGAATCTGCAGCACGTCCATGCCGGCGCGGCGCACGGCCTCCGCAATCCCGGGGTCCGCGGTAATGAGCGAATTCTCGTCGGCGACGGCAACGGAGCACCCGGCATATCCCTGGCGCACGGGGACAATCCGGTCCGCCCGGCAGGCGGAAAGGACGGCCCCGTCCAGAAGACACGGGTCGGCGATCAGCTTTCCGCCCAGCTCCGCAGCGTTCAGGCAGGCTTCGTACGGATAAGGCGACCGGACCGCATTCTGGGACTCCGTAACCCGGAAGCCGTATTTCCGAAGCTCGGAACAAAGCGTTTCTTCTCCCTTCGCGGCAACAATCCGGTCGCCGCCGGCATGGAAGCAGAGCATGTCCGCATGGCTTCCGATTGGGCCGGAGAGCAGCGCGCCCGGCCCGACCGGGACGCACCCGACGCCGAGCCGCAGAAGCGCCGATATTATTTCGGGATATGTAGCGGACACGGCGGCAAGGCCGACGTCCGCCCGGGGAAGATTCGGCATCCGGACAAAATTCACAGTTTTCACTCCTGTCTCAGGGCGTCCACCGGCTTCAGCCTCGCGGCCTTCCACGCGGGATAAACGCCGAAGGCCGTCCCGGACAAAACGGCGAAGGCCGAAGCCATCAGCATGATGTCCGGCCGGACGCGGAAAATCGTATGAAAGTAGGCGGAGGCCCCCCACGAGATTGCAACCCCCGACATCGTTCCCACCGCGCAGCCGAGCACCGACAGGAGGGCCGCCTCCAGCAAAAATTCCAGCATGATGGCGCCCCTGGTGGCGCCCAGCGCCTTCTTGATGCCGATCTCACGCGTGCGTTCATTGACGGAAACCAGCATCATGGTCATGATGCTGAGGCTTGCGACAAGAAGGGAAATCGCGCCCACGGCGGAAAGAATCAGCGTCACCATGTCTAGAATCTCGGTCAGGCCCTGCCGCTGTTTTGCCAGATCGGTCGAAAGGTACGCGTCGTCGGTCCCGTTCAGCCGGTTCAGCCGCGTGACGATCGTTTTGCCGGCGTCCTCCGTCGGGACGCCGGGCCTGACCTTGACGGCGATTTCGTCAAAGCTTTTCCGCTGGGTCGCCGTCTGCAGGTTGGTATACGGCACGTAAACAAAGGTGGGGATATAGCTGCCGATGACATTCTGCAGAAGCCCGGTCCCCGTCTTGATGACGCCGACGACCGAATACTGCTGAAAGGTACCGCCGCAGAGGAGGGATATCTTTTTGCCGACGATGTTTCCGCGCAGATAGGTTTTCCGCGCGAACTGTTCGTCGACCAGACAGACCGGGGCGCCCGTCCTGACGTCGTTGCGGTTGATGAGCCGGCCGTAAACGGGTTCGAGGGAAACGATATCGCCCGCGTCGGAATCGACGCCCCATACCATGACCTGCATGTCCTGGCTGCGGGCCTCGATTCTTGTCGTCACCATCAGAATCGGGGCCGCCTGCTTTACCGAGTCCATGGTTTTGATGAAGTCGAGGTCGTCGCTGTCCAGCGAAACGTCCGCTTCCTTTCCGGAAGCCGTGATGGAAAGGCCGCTGAGCCCAAGGCTGTCCATCTCGCCGGTAATGGTGTCCGTGCCCATCTGCGCAATATTGCCGATCAGGATGACCGACGCCACGCCGATGGAGATCCCGAGGATCGTCAGAAACGTGCGTATCCGCTTTCTGCCCAGGTTCTGCAGCGCGCATTTCGCGTACTCATCCACCGGAAACCACCGCCCTGCTGATGGTAGGCACCACGCGCGCGCCGTCCGCGACGCTGTCGGGGGCCGTTATCACAATATCGCTGCTTTTCAGCCCCTGCCGTATCTCGAACCCCGTGTTGAACTCTTTCCCGGTCAAGACGTACGTTTTGACCGCTTTCCCGTCCACGGACCGGTAAACGTACTCGTTGCCGGCATCATCCTCGCACACCGCCTCGTAGGGGGCAATCAGCGTGCCGGAAGACTTTGAGGTCGTAATTTTCGCTTTCGCGGTAAATCCCGGCCTGATGTCGCTGCCGGGATTTTTCACGGCGACCACCGCCTCGACCACAGTCTCCTGCCCCGAGGTGGTCGTCAGCTGCTTCGCCTCGTCCGAAATGCTCTCGACGACACCCTGATAAACCGAGCTTTGGAACCCGACCCCCGTGACCTGAGCCTGCTGGCCTATTTTCAGCTCCGAAATCTGCGACTCTTCCACAGAAAGGCGCACCCGCACGCCGCCGGCGCTTTTAATCACCGCGGCAGGCTCCGTCGTGCTCACATACATGCCGTCCGTAGCAGAGACGGACGTCACGGTCCCGTCTACGGGCGACGTCAGCGTTTCGATTCTGGTTTCCGAAGAACCGCCCGACGACTGCGACTGGCTTAAGTAGGAAGAATACATCTGATATTCGGCGGGAAGAGTAGTCTGTGAGGACCCGGCCGAAATCTCAAGGTCCATCAGGCTCTGGCCGCGCGTGACCCTATCGCCCTCTTTTACGTAGACCCTTTTCGCCTGCCCGCCGGTCGACGCGTAGACCTTGCTGTCGTCCAGCGATTCCACCCTTCCCGTGCAGAGAATGGTCTCTTCCGCCGTTTCCGGCGTCAGGCGGACGGCGGAAACCTTTACAATGGAATTTTTTACAAGCCGGCCCGAAAGCAGGACCGCCCCGACTGCAAATACTGTGGAAACTGCAAGCACTGTGTACCGGTTCATCTCAATTCTCATCCCCCCGACTATGGTTATTGTGTGATGAGAAGGAGAAATTATTAGCCGAAAAGCGGCGGCCGCATGAATAATTTTGGCCGCGGCTTTACAAAATATTTTTGAGGTGACAGCGATTATGAGCATGATTCAGTGCGATATAGACTGCGTCTATCAGAAAGACGGGTACTGCTCGCTCGAAATGCCCTCGGCGATTACAAACTACACCGGCGACGGCTGCGTACACTGCATCAAGGTGAGTCCGCGCGAACCGGACGTTACGTCTCCGCAGCAGCCGCAAAAGCCTCCCGCACGTCTTTGACCCCAATCAGCCGGATGGTGTCCGGCCTGCCGCCGGCCTGCTGCAGACATTGGCGCGGGAGGATGCACCTTTTGAACCCGAGCCGTTCCGCTTCGCTGATCCGCGCCTTCACATGCGTGACGGAGCGCAGCTCCCCTGCCAGGCCGATCTCTCCGAACACGACCGCGTCGTCGTGGATCGGCTTGTCCTTCAGGCTTGAAACAAGAGAAAGCGCGACCGCAAGGTCGCTCGCAGGCTCGTCGAGGCGAAATCCGCCTACGACGTTTACATAGGCGTCGAGGTTTGAAAAATAGAAGCCCGCGCGTTTTTCCAGAACGGCCAGCAGAAGCGACATACGGTTATAGTCGAAGCCGGTGGCCATTCTGCGGGGCGTGCCGAAGCCGGACGTGGTGGCAAGCCCCTGGATTTCCGCCAGGATCGGCCTGGAGCCCTCGATGGCGCACGTGACGCAGGTGCCGGAAACATTCGTCGGCCTGCCGGAAAGCAGCGCCAGCGACGGATTTTCCACCTGCCGAAGCCCGTCCTCCTCCATGTCGAACACGCCGATTTCGTTCGTCGACCCGTAGCGGTTTTTCACGGCGCGAAGGATGCGGTACGACAGCCGGCGGTCGCCCTCGAAATACAGCACCGTGTCGACGATATGCTCCAGCACCTTCGGCCCGGCGATTGCGCCGTCTTTATTGACATGGCCTACGACGATGACCGGGATCTCAAGCGTTTTTGCCGTACGCATGACGGCGGACGTGCATTCCCTGACCTGCGTCACGCTGCCGGGCGAAGAACTGAGGTCCGTCAGATTCATGGTCTGGATGGAATCGATCATGACCAGGTCCGGTCTGGCCTCGCGGATCTGCTCGATCACCGCCTGGATGTCCGTCTCGGTCAGGAGGAACAGATTCCCGCTGCTGACGCCGAGCCTTTCCGCCCGAAGCTTAATCTGCCTGGAGGATTCCTCCCCCGACACGTACAGGACCTTCGCGTCCTGGCACAGGCTGCCGCATATCTGCAGCAGGATGGTGGATTTCCCGATGCCCGGCTCTCCGCTGATGAGGATCAGGGAGCCTTTCACGATTCCGCCGCCCAGGACGCGGTCCAGCTCGCTTAAGCCGGTATGGTACCGCTCTTCCTTTTCGGTGCTGACGTCCGTGATGGAGACCATCCGCGCAGCACCGCGCGCGGCCGCATGGGAAAAAGACCTCTGCGCGGCCGGCTCGCGGATTTCTTCCTGCATGGTGTTCCACTGGCCGCACCCGGGGCACTTGCCGAACCATTTCGGGGACTCGAACCCGCACTGGGAACATATGTAAACGCTTTTTGCTTTACCTGCCATGCCAACCCTTCATTTCTGCCGTTTTTTCCATTATATGAGTTCAGCGGCAAAAATACAAGCGGCGGCGGGATGTGCCCGCTCCCCATCCCCGGGAGCTATTTCTTAGACTGTGCGGGCAAGGTCCGCCTGACGATAACATGGGCCGTGCATGCGGGCTCAGCCCGCCGATACGCCGTTGCAGTAATCGAGAACGCCGCAGCAGATTGCGAACGCCATCTGTTTCTGGTAGGTACCGTCGTTGAGGCGTTGCTCTTCCTCCGCGTTGGAAAGAAACCCGCACTCTACCAGCACCGCGGGGACCTTCACATTCCACAGCAGGTAGATGGAGCTTGTGGCCGGCTTTGTCTGCCGCGCATTGTCCTTCTGCAGAAGGCCGACGACCCTTGACCGTATGGATTCCGCTAGGACTTTGCTGTTTTCCGCATTCCTCGAGTAAAAAATCTGCGTGCCGCTGTACTGGTTCTGCGGGAACTGATTCTGATGGATGCTCACGAAAATGCAGTTCTCCTGCGATTCCACGATTTTCAGCCGGTTATGCAGGTCGCTCGTCTTACGCTCGTGTACGGTGTCGAAATCGTCTGAAATGGCGGCGTCCGTCGTGCGCGTCATGACGACGCGGTACCCCGAAGCGAGAAGCAGGTCCTGCAGGTCTTTCGCGATGGCGAGATTGACCGTTTTTTCAACGGTCCCCGCCTTCCCGACCGCACCGCCGTCCTCGCCGCCGTGGCCGGCGTCGATCACCACGGTCCGCGGCGATTCCCCCGCAAGGGCGGACGCCATTTTCCCGAGTCGGCCGCAGGTGATATAAGAAAGGATCAGAAACGCAAGGCAGCAGAGAATCAGCGCTGCAATCGGCACCAGATTGCTTTTCTTGACTTTCAAGTTTATCACCCCGTGCCGCATATATATGCCTTGGAGAAAATGGATTATTCATCCGCGCCGCGAGGAAGGCCCAAAACAAAACGGCCCTTTTCCCGAGGGAAAAAGGCCGTCCGCTTTTCGTTTTCCGTTTTTTACGGGTCAGACATCCTCCGGATCCACGTTCGTCCTGTCCGGGGTGGAGGCATAGACCAGCTTGTCCACAATCGCTTTGGTATCGCGGGCAATCAGCAGCTCTTCGTTCGTGTTGATGACATAAACGGAGATTGTGGAATCGAACGTTGAAATCTTGCCCTCTTTGCCGTGAATATACTCGTCGTTCAGGATCGGGTCGATCTTCACGCCGAGGAACTTGAGGTAGCGGGAAACCCCGTACCGGATGCCCGGCTGGTTTTCTCCGAGCCCGGCGGTGAAAACAATGCAGTCGACGCCGTTCATGGCTGCGGCGTAAGCGCCGATGAATTTGGCGATCTGATAGTTCAGCATCTCGTGGGCAAGAATCGCTTTGGGGTCCCCCTCGATTTCCGCTTTCGTGACGTCGCGGTCGTCGCTCATGCCGCAGATGCCGAGCGTGCCGGATTTCCGGTTGAGGATTTCGTTCATCTGCTTCGGGGTAAGCTTTTCCTGTTCCATGATAAAGGTGACGACCGAAGGATCGAGGCTGCCGGAACGGGTGCCCATCATGAATCCGTCGAGAGGAGTGAACCCCATGCTTGTGTCGACGACCCTGCCGTTCTGGATGGCGGCGATCGACGAGCCGTTGCCGATGTGGCAGGTAATCATCTTTACGTCTTCAAGCGGCTGGTGCATCAGGTGCGCGCAGTGGTGGCTCACATACCGGTGGGAAGTGCCGTGGGCACCGTAGCGGCGGATTTTATATTTTTCATAGTATTCGTACGGGATGGCATAAAGGTAAGACTTCTCTGGCATGGTCGCGTGAAAGGAGGTGTCGAACGTGACGCACTGGGGCATGTCCTTCCCGAAAACCTCCCGGCTGGCGAGAATCGCCTCCGCCTCCGGGCCGTTGTGCAGCGGCGCCAGCGGAATCAGGCTCTTGATTTTAGCGATGACCTCGTCGTTCACCAGCACGGACTTGTCAAAAATAGAACCGCCCTGCACGATGCGGTGCCCGACGGCGCTGATTTCGTCAAGGTTCTTGATAACGCCGACCTTTGCGTCGGTCAGGGCCTGCGTGACCAGGCGGAAAGCGTCGACATGGTTCTTGATGGGGGTTTCTTCCTTCTTGTTTCTTCCGTCGCTGGTCTTATGCTGGATCAGCGAACCGTCCGTCCCGATTCTGTCGCAGATTCCCTTGGCCATGACCTTTTCGGTCTCCATATCGATCAGCTGATATTTCAGCGATGAGCTGCCCGCATTGATGACCAAAACCTTCATTGAATGTCCTCCTCAAATTTTGTGGTGACTTATGGTAAAAACAAAGCTATTGAAACAATGGCAAAACTCGTGTAAAATAATAGCAATAGCAATGTGCGGCGCACAAGCGCACGAATCATATTTATAATAATACACGCAGCGTGCTTTTTCAAGGAGTTTCGCGCAAAATGACAATAACGGGCATCATTGCCGAATATAATCCCCTGCACTGCGGGCATGCTTACCTTATGGATCAGCTGCGCAGAAACGGCGCGAGCCATATTGCCGTGGTGATGAGCGGCAACTTCGTCCAGCGCGGGGAGGCCGCCGTTTTCTCAAAATGGGCAAGAGCAAAACAGGCCCTTCTGTGCGGCGCCGATCTTGTGGTCGAGCTGCCGGGCCCGTGGGCCGTCGCAGGTGCGGAACGGTTCGCGCTGGGCGGCGTTTCCCTTCTGAAAGCGCTGGGCGCGGACCGCATCGGCTTCGGCAGCGAATGCGGCTCCGTGGAGCTGCTCCGGCAGGCGGCGGACGCTTTATCTTCTCCCCGTCTTTATGAAGAAATGCACAAAGAGCTCGCCGGCGGGGCCTCTTTCGCGTCCGCGCGGCAATCCGCCTGCAGCCGCCTGTTCGGCGCCGGGACGGCTTCCCTTCTGAGCGCCCCCAACAATATTCTCGGCATTGAATATCTGAAAGCCATCAAACGCCTGGACGCCGGGATGACCCCGGAAACGGTCGCACGCATCGGCTCCGCCCACGACTCTTCTTCCCCTTCGGGCCGGACCGCCTCTTCGTCGTGGATCCGCAGACGGCTTCTGGCCGGCGGTTCCATCGAGGGCTACGTCCCCGCGCAGGCGTACGCCGTCATGAAAAGCGAAGCGGAAAACGGGCGCGCCCCGGCCGATCTTTCCAGGCTGGAACCCGCGATTCTCGCCACCATGAGGTCTTTGGACAAAAGCCGCCTTTCCTCTCTTCCGGATCTCAGCGAGGGGCTTGAAAACAGGGTCTACGCAGCCTCGAGAAAGGCCGGCTCTCTTCCGGAGCTGTACGGCCTGATCAAGACGAAACGCTATCCCCTCGCACGTATCCGCCGGATTGTCCTCTCCTGTTTTCTGGGGCTGGATTCCACCCTTTGCCAAGGGCTGCCGCCATACCTGCGGGTCCTCGGCATTGGCAGGGGCGGAGCCGAGATTCTACAGTCCGCCAAGCGGATTGCCGCCGTGCCGATCCTCACGCGCCGCGCGGACGCCGGCACGCTCGACAGCCGATCCCTGCGGCTGTTCAACTGGGAAGAAAAAGCCTCGGACCTGTTCGCCCTGTGCATGCCGCGTCCGGTGCCCTGCGGCTTTGACAGCACCAACGGGGTCGTCGTTCTTTGAATCCCGCCGCCCAACACGTTTTTCGGCCGGTATTTCCGTTCGTTTTGTCCTTGAAAGGAATGATCTCCATTGGAAATCAAAGAAATTGAATTCGGCGATTTCGGCAAATGTGTCCAGATAACAAACGGCATCATCAGCGCGACCGTCACCATCGATTTCGGCCCGCGGATTATCAGCTTCGGTTATTACGGCGGCGAAAACCTGCTTTACAACGACCCGGAACGCAAATATTCCATCCCTGCAGGCAAAGACGTGCCGTTCGGCGAGAACAGTTCCGAATTCTGCTACTACGGCGGGCACCGCCTGTGGCTGAATCCGCGCAGGCCGGGGCAATCCGTTTACCCCGACAATTCCCCCGTCGTTTACAGCATTCTGCCCGACGGCGTCTCTTTTCTGGCGCCGAAGCAGAAAACGTCGGAGCTGCAGGCCGGCTTCGAGATTATCATGGGGGAAGATGCCACCGACATTATGGTGGTGCACACGGTCAAAAACTGCTCGAAAGAGCCGAAAACCTGCGGCCTTTGGCCGATTACCATGCTGAACCCGGGCGGGGTAGCCATTCTGCCGCAGAACACCGACGGCAGCGACCTCGGCCATCCGAACCGCTCCGTCGTCCTCTGGCCGGAAACCGATATCCGCGACAAAAGGATTTTCTTTGGGAACCGTTTCATCACCATCCGCCATGAAGCCGGCAATGAAACCCCTCTGAAAATAGGAATCAACAATGTTCTGGGGTGGATGGTTTACGTCTGCCGCGATTTTACGTTCATGAAACGGTACGTCCATACGCCCCAGGCCGTTTACCCTGACTACGGGTGCTCTTCCGAAGTGCGCTCGCGCCCCGACTTCATAGAGCTTCAGTCGCTCAGCCCTTTATTCCGGGTGGAACCGAACGCGGGGATCAAGCACGTTGAAAACCTCTCGATTTTCCGCACCCGCAACTGCGTGGACCCGGCCGATGAGGACGGCATTTCAAAATACGTTGAAAATTTAAAATAATCTTTTAAGATAAATAAAAATGGCCTTTGCCGCAAAAGCAAAAGCCATTTTTTTGCTGTATTCCGGGAATCAGCGGACGCCGCCGCCCCCGCCGCCGCCGAAGCCTCCGCCTCCGCCGCTGAAGCCGCCGCCGCCGAAACCTCCGCCCCCAAAGTTTCCTCCGCCGAAGCCGGAGCTCTGCGGCGGATGGGCAAGGCGCGTCGCGGCGTTTCCGATCTGCCCCATCGCGCTGCCGAGAGCGGCACCGAAATCAGCTCCGCCGAAGGCGGTGCCCGCGCCGAACATGCCGTAGCGCGGACCGAACAGGAACGGCAGATAGCTGTAGCCCGGGTACGCATCCCAGTAAGAAGCGTCGCTCAGCTGCGGATAGACCAGCTTCAGCTGCTTGCACACCTCTTTGGAAATGCCCATCATGGAAGCATAGACGAGGTATTCTTCCCAAAGCGCAAGCTCCGGGACGCCATATTCTTTCATCCTTGAAAATTCAAGCATATACTTTTTCAGGCCGTTCCAGACGGCAAGGTCATATTCGCCTTTCTCGCTCAGCTTCATCTTGGCGTTGCCGGCAATCAGGAAGAGGATCCCTCCAATCGCCATGGCAAGCGGAATATAGACCATGACCGTGCCCGCCCCAAGCGTCGAGGTAAAGACGGCGGCGGCGAGAACAAAAAGCAGGACGCCCGCCGCGCAAAGCGCGCTGAACAATCCCGGCCTTTTGCGGTAATATCCCCGGCCGGCGATTTCCCGCTTGGAGGCGGAAAAGAATTCGGACATTTTATCGTCGACAAATTTGCAATGCTTTTCGGCGTATTTGCGGAACTGCTTCATGGTAAAGGTCTGCCCGCATTCCTCCGACGCCGTGGAGATCATCTCATAAAAGACCTGTTCGCTTTCCGTCAGCGATTTCTGTTCCGTCTGCCCGGTCACCGACAGGGAAACGTCCTTTTTTCCCTCTCCGCTTTCAAAGCGCAGAAAACCCTTTTCTGCAAGGCTGAGCAGGGTCGCGCTGTAGACGCGTTCCTTCTCCTTGTCGTTCAGCCCGCCGTAAAAGTAGAAAAGGTTGGCCGCGCCGGCCGGGCTGTTCCCCTCGGGGATGTCTCTTGTATATTCCGGCGCTTCCGCATGGAATCTGCGGTTTTTCCTTCTTGCGAAAACGAACAGGACGATGCAGACGGCAAGAATCAGAACGGCCCCAACGGCGTCAAGGATCCCGAGAAGATAGTCGCGCTGTTTTCTCTCCTGGTCGGCTTTCGCTTCCTGCATCTCCTCGGCCTCAATGGAAGAGACCACGGATTTACCGCTCCCGCGTTCCGACTGCGGGAACAGGCCCTGCGGCATCAGGAGGCGGACCTCCACCGACGTCCCGGCGGGGATGCTGCCCGCCGAAAAGCTGATCTGCTTTTCAGAATCGATTGCAATCCGGCTGTCCGAAAGATCGGTATGAAGCCAGGCCCTGACGGCGCTTTTCGCGCCGCCGGACGGGAACTCCACCGTTCCGGTCAGGCTGGAGATCGGCAGAGAGAAATTTTTAGGAAGGAAAAAATAGTAAAGCTCCGACGTATCGCTGTAAACCTGAACGACGTTTTTGACCGTGTAGGTCACGGAAAAATTCCGCGTTCCCTCGTCGATCGGCGGCATAAACCACCCGATCTCCGTCTGGTCCGAGGTCGGGTGGAGGTAGCACTGGTCCTGCAGCCCGCTGCTGCCGGCCTGCTCGGGATCGACGTCGCCAGCAAACCGGTACTGCACATGCCGGTCCTCGTCCGTGACGGAGAGGCCCGTTACGGAAACATCGTCAGAAAAAGTCCGGTACAGGTTGCTGTACGGCTTATTCCTGTCCTCCAGCCGGATTTTCCACGTCTCCGTAACCGTCATATCGCCGTTCGCGGCAAGCACGGCACGGATTCCCAGATGGTCCATGATCTGTTTGGAACCGTTTGTGTAATCCGGGCTCCATCCGCCGAGGAACAGGCAACCCGCCGCGGCGACGGCGGCGGACAAAAAGGCCGTGAAAAGCTTTCTGCAGGAACGGAAGCGCATCGCAATTCTCCTTATAAAGCTCAGAATTTGACCTGCGGGACGGCACGGTCGGTTTCCGCAACCTCAAAATATTTTTTCAGGCCGAAGTGAAAAGCGGACGCAATAAGATTGGAGGGGAAATGCATGACGTATTCGTTGAATTTCATCGCCGTATCGTTATAAAACTGGCGGGAAAAGGCGATTTTGCTCTCGATGTCCTTCAGCTGGCTCTGCAGGTCGAGAAAGTTCTGGTTCGCCTTCAGATCCGGGTACTGCTCCGCCGTGGCGAACAGGTTGACAATGGCGCGCGACAGCTTGTTGTTGTTTTCCATGGCTTCTTCCGGCGTTTTGGAATTCATGGCCGCGCTGCGCCATTTTGTGACTTCTTCGAACGTGCTTTTTTCATGCGCGGCATAGCCTCTTACCGTTTCCACAAGGTTCGGAATCAGGTCGAACCTCTTTTTCAGCTGGACGTCGATCTGCGCCCACCCGTTGTCGACCCTCACCGAAAGGGAAATCAGCTTGTTGTAAGCGGCCACGACCCAGAGGATCAGCAGCACAACAACCGCGAGGATAATCCACAATACCCAGTTCATAACACACCTCCTGAAAATCATGAAAGAAAGGTTTACCGTCTTTACCGCCTGACGCCGGTGCCGGCATTGGAGATCTTATAGCACAGCGTCATAAGGCTGTCGTTCAGATGGACGTTTTCTACCAGAGCATCCGGGTATTTCAGCGCAAGGTCATAATGGCTGAAATTCCAGAAATTGCGCACTCCAAGATCATACAGCTGTTTCGCGAGCTTTTCCGCGGCGCCGCGCGGAACGCAGAACGTAGCCATGACGGGCTGCTCTTTTTTGCAGAAAGCGTCAAGCTCCGCCGCATCCCGCACCTGCAGCCCGGCGAGGGAATTGCCGATTTTGGCCGGGGAACTGTCAAAAATGCCGATCAGCTCGAACCCTTCCGAAACAAAGGACATGTGGTTCGCAATAGCCTGCCCGAGGTTTCCGGCGCCCAGAAGGATCGTCTTGTAGCCGTTCGAAAGGCCGATGATCTTCCCGATTTCGTCGCAGAGCTGCGCGACGATATAGCCGTACCCCTGCTGCCCGAAGCCGCCGAAGCAGTTGAGATCCTGCCGGATCTGCGAAGCCGTCAGCCCAAGCTTTTCCGACAGCTCCGTCGAGGAGATCCGGGTGACCCCGCTCGCCTTCAGATGGTACAGAAAGCGATAGTAGCGGGGCAGTCTTCTGATGACCGACATGGATATGTTTTCTCGTTTTTGCATAATAACGGTTTCCTCCCGACTGAAATTTGCCGTTTGATAAAATTAAAGCAATTGTTTCAGTCTTTTATCCACACAATGTAAAAAAGTTTCGGTATCCACCGCCGTCTTGTCCGGCAGCGTGGAGATGGCCGCGAGGTCGCCGGTCATAACGCCGTTTTCGATTGTCTGAACGGCGGCGGCCTCAAGCTGTTCCGCAAAGCGGCACAGCTCCGGCGTTCCGTCCAGCTCCCCGCGCTTTTTTAAGGCGCCCGTCCAGGCGAACAGCGTCGCCATGGAATTGGTCGACGTTTTTTCACCCTTCAGATATTTATAGTAATGGCGCTGCACGGTGCCGTGCGCCGCTTCGTATTCGTACACGCCTTCCGGCGAAACCAGCACGCTGGTCATCATGGCCAGGCTGCCGAAAGCGGTCGCGACCATGTCGCTCATGACGTCGCCGTCATAGTTCTTGCATGCCCAGATGAAGCCCCCTTCGGAGCGGACCACACGGGCCACGGCGTCGTCGATCAGCGTGTAAAAATAGGTGATGCCGGCGTCTGCGAATTTCTTTTTGTAACGGGACTCGAACATCTCCGCAAAAATATCCTTGAAACGGTGGTCATATTTTTTCGAGATGGTGTCTTTGGTCGAGAACCAGAGATCCTTCTTTTCTTCGAGCGCATACTGAAAGCAGGATTTCGCGAAATTTGCGATGCTTGCATCCACATTATGCTGCCCCTGAATGATGCCGGGCGTCGCGAATTGGTGGATGAGCGTCCGCTCCTCGCTTCCGTCCGCCCTGGTGACGAGCAGCTCCGCCTTCGCCCCTGCGGGGACCGCCGTCTCCACGCCGCGGTATACGTCGCCGTAGGCATGGCGCGCGATGGTAATCGGCTTTTTCCAGCCCGGAATCAGCGGCGTGATGCCCTTCACGAGAATCGGCGTGCGGAACACCGTCCCGTCAAGGATGGCCCGGATGGTCCCGTTCGGTGATTTCCACATCTGTTTGAGGTTATATTCCCTGACGCGGTCGGCATTCGGCGTAATGGTCGCGCATTTGACCGCGACTCCATATTGTTTCGTTGCTTCCGCGGCTTCCGCCGTTACACGGTCGTCCGTTTCGTCGCGGTGTTTCAGCCCCAGATCATAATATTCCGTTTTCAGGTCTATATACGGTTCCAGAAGAATCTCTTTGATTTTCTTCCAGATAACGCGCGTCATTTCATCCCCGTCCATCTCGACCAGCGGGGTGTCCATCCTGATTTTATCCGCCATGAGTAAACCTCCTAAATTGAAATCCACATAACAATCAGCCCAAGAATCAGAAGATGCGCCGGGTAAAAAATATAGAACGCCCATTTGGCGTACCGGCCGCCGCCCCGCGCGCCGTTATACCGCGCCAGAAGCGGCAGGCACAGAAGCATGCCGAGCTGAAAAAGCTGGGAATAAGCGGGCGACCCCGCCGCAGCCGAGAAAAACAAGCATAAAATCTCTTCAAGGACGGCGGCAAACGTGAACCAGAGCGCCTGCTTTTTGAAATCGCCGCGATGAATCCAGAAAATCAGGGCGAACATGATATCGAAAAACATCCAGTCGCCCGGCAGGGCGAGCAGGCAAAGGCCTGCGACAATCACCCCGCGGAGCAGCCGGTTCTTCACCGCATCCCACGCCCAGACCGCCAGAAGGCTCAGAAAGAGCGTATAGAGCACGCTGAGCGTCTCGTTCCCCGCGCTCCAGTCGACAAACTGGACTTTTCCGGACTCGAAAAGCGTGAACGGGAACTGCGAAAGTACGGCAAACAGGCCCAGCCGAAATGCATAACGCGGCACGCTGCGCGTATGGGCATACCCCTCCGCGATGAAGAAGCACATGACCGGTGCCGTGATCCTTCCCAGAACATGCATGAACTGCCCGCCCGCTGAATCGAACGACACGAACGCCCACGCAAGATGGTCGATCAGCATGCAGACGATTGCAATCCATTTAATCTGGTTCCCGGTCAGGCCCCTGCGTACGGCTGGCTCCACTTTACATCCCCTTTTCGCTCTGCTGCCCCGTATAGTCCAGCAGCCCGCCGGCCAGCACCATCAAGCGCTGCCGGTCGCTCAGCGCGGCTTCGACCTCAAATTCAATCCCTTTTGTCAGGTCGCGCACGACAATCGGGCTATGGTTTTCGATAGCGCTGCGGATGTCCGGCAGTTCCAGGTCGTCCATCTGGTCTATCCGGTCGTAGTCGGACTCCTCCTTGAAAACCAGCGGAAGGATACCCGCGTTGGCCAGATTCGCGCAGTGGATGCGCGCAAAGCTCTTTGCCACGACCGCCTTGATGCCAAGATACAGCGGAACCAGCGCTGCGTGCTCGCGGGAAGAGCCCTGCCCGTAATTGGAGCCGCCCAGGATGACGCCGGCGCCGTATTTTTTGCAGCGTTCGGGGAACGCCCTGTCGCAGACCGCAAAGCAGAACTGCGACATGTAAGGAATGTTGGAACGGTACGGCAGAATTTTTGCGCCCGCCGGCATGATGTGGTCGGTCGTGATGTTGTCGCCGACCTTGAGCATCGCCTTGGCCGAGATGCTTTCCGGCAGCGGCGAAGTCGCCGGAAACTCCTTGATATTCGGCCCGCGGATGATTTCTACCTTTTCGGCTTCTTCCGGCGAAGCGGGCGGAAGGATCATATTGTCGTCAATGTCGAAACGCTTCGGCACGGCGATCGCTTTTTCCGCGCCGAGCGTGCGGGGATCCGTCAGAACGCCGGCAATCGCGGAAGCGGCCGCCGTCTCGGGGCTGACGAGGTAAACCTGGGCGTCGGCCGTTCCGGAGCGCCCCAGAAAGTTCCGGTTGAAGGTCCGCAGCGAAATCCCGCCGGAGTTCGGCGACTGCCCCATGCCGATGCACGGGCCGCAGGCACACTCCAAGATTCTCGCCCCCGCACCGATCAGGTCGGCCAGAGCGCCGTTGCGCGCAAGCATATGGTAAACCTGCCTGGAGCCGGGAGAAATGGTGAGGCTCACCTCGGGGGAAACGGTTCTGCCTTTCAGGATCGACGCGACGCGCATCAGGTCCCGGTAAGAGGAGTTCGTGCAGGAACCGATGCAGACCTGGTCGATTTTGACAGGGCCGATTGCCTCGACGGATTTTACGGCGTCCGGGCTGTGCGGGCAGGCCGCCATCGGTTGCAGCGAAGCGAGGTCGAGGCGGACGGTCTCGTCGTACTTCGCGTCGGCGTCCGGCAGAAGCTCCGTCCAGTCCTTTTCCCTTCCCTGTGCCGCGAGGAATTCCCTCGTGACCCCGTCGGAAGGGAAAAGGGAGGTCGTCGCGCCAAGCTCCGCGCCCATATTGGTGATGGTGGCCCGTTCCGGCACGGAAAGGCTGCCGACCCCTTCCCCGGCGTATTCGATGATTTTCCCGACGCCGCCCTTGACGGTAAGCAGGCGAAGGGCCTCCAGGATCACGTCCTTGGCGCTTACCCAATGCGGCAGCTTGCCGGAAAGCTCGATTTTCAGAATTTTCGGCATCGTGATATAATAAGGGCCGCCGCCCATGGCGACAGCGACGTCCAAGCCGCCGGCCCCCATGGCGAGCATCCCGATTCCGCCGCCCGTCGGAGTATGGCTGTCGGAACCGATCAGCGTCTTTCCCGGAATACCGAACCGTTCCAGATGCACCTGATGGCAGATTCCGTTGCCGGGGCGTGAAAAATAAATGCCGCGCTTCTTTGCCACGGACTGGATGAATTTATGGTCGTCCGCATTTTCAAAACCGTTCTGAAGCGTATTGTGGTCGACATAAGCGACGGAGCGCTCCGTCTTTACCCGCGGAATTCCCATGGCTTCAAATTCGATATAGGCCATCGTGCCGGTCGCGTCCTGCGTCAGGGTCTGGTCTATTTTCAGGCCGATCTCCGTCCCAATCTCCATTTTTCCGCTTACAAGGTGGTTCTTTATGATTTTCTGCGCCAACGTGTAACCCATGCTGAATCTCTCCCGTAATGCCGAAGTTGTTTGAAAAAAGCACCGGCTCTCTGCCGGGCCGCAAGAAATTTTCACAGAAGCTTTATGCAAAAACAGCGTTTACTGTATGCAGGAATACAGGTGTATTATCTAATAAAATTCGCACATTGTCAATCCGTTAACTTACCGCAAGGAATTATTTTTGTATTTCCCCCGATTTTCTTGATGAACAAAACAACAGATGATATAATAATTGGTATGTTACGATAATTTCCCAGTTTCCCGCGGGATGCGCCTTTTCCGCGTATGTTCATGCCCTTCTTTGGCAGAATAAAGCCGTACGGAGGTGTACGCGCTATGAAAAACGAAACGGAAAGCGAAGAAAGAACCGCGGAAAAAGAAACACAGCCGACCGAGCAGAGAATTGTGGACACCGGTTCCATCATTACGGGCGACGGGAAGCACGTGATCCATTGCCTTACCATCATCGGTCAGATCGAGGGCCACACCATTCTGCCTTCACAGAATAAAACGACCAAATATGAACACGTGATCCCGCAGCTGGTCGCCATCGAGGAATCGCCCGACATCGACGGCCTGCTCATCATTCTGAATACGGTCGGCGGCGACGTCGAAGCGGGGCTTGCCCTTGCGGAGCTGATAGCCGGCATGAAAAAGCCGACCGTTTCCATCGTTCTGGGCGGAGGCCACTCCATCGGCGTTCCCCTGGCCGTGGCGGCAAAGCATTCGTTCGTCGTGCCAAGCGCCACCATGACCATCCACCCTGTAAGGGTAAACGGCCTTACGCTCGGCGTTCCCCAGACATTGGACTATTTTGAGCGGATGCAGGAGCGCATCACGAAGTTCATCACACAAAATTCCCATATTTCCGCCGACAGATTAGAAGAGCTTTCCATGAACACGGGCGAGCTTGTTCTCGACATCGGCACCGTGCTGGACGGCCCGCAGGCAGTCAAAGAAGGGCTGATTGATTCGCTCGGGAGCCTTTCCGACGCGCTCGACTGCCTTTACGGTATGATCGACTCTGCAAAAAAAAAGCAGAAGCACAAGAAAGAAAGCAACGCAAGGCAGCATCTCAAGCTGGCTGACAAGGCTTAAGCCATTACGCGGCGAAATCGCCGCGATACATAAAATGCGGTCTGCGGATTCCGGCGGGCTTCGACGCGTTTCGTTTCGGGGCCGGAGCCTCCTTCGGTACAATGGCGCTGTACGCACGCCGAAACAGCAGGGACGGAATTCCAGACCAACCGACTTTCCAGAAAATAAAGGTTTGGGTGATACGATTTTGGCAAAGAGACAGAAAAGGCAGAACAGGCGCCCTGCGGCGGACTCTTCCCGCTCGCAGCCCACCGCAAGATCCGGCAGAAGCCTGCAGGAAGAAAAGCAGCGCGGGCAGATCGCCGCCGTCATTCTGTTTGCCGCGGCGATTCTGACCGGCTGCCTTGTGCTGATTGAAGGGGACAACCTGTGGCGCTGGTGCCACGACGCCCTGCTCGGGCTGTTCGGGAACTGCGCGATCCTCTGGCCGATCCTGCTGCTTTACATATCCGTGATGCTGACGCTTGAAAAATATACCGCGCGCACCGCCGGGAAGATGGCGCTGATGGTCCTCATCATCGTCCTTTTCTGCGCGACGGTATACGCTTTTCTTGCGCCTGCAGACGTTTCTCTCCGTCTATTTCTCCAGAAGCTCCGCGAACTCTACGGCGAGGGAGTAAAGCATTCCGGCGCGGGGCTGGTCGGAGGGCTGGTCGGCATCCCCGCCGTCGCGGGGTTCGGCCAGCTCGGCGCAAAGATTTTCCTGATCCTTGCGCTCTTTATCGCCGTGATGGTCCTGACCGGGACGAGCCTCTTCCAGCTTTTCCGCACCATAAAGAAGCCGGCAGACGCGGTCGTCTCCGGCATCAGCACGGCCCGCGAGCACCGAATCCGGAACAACCGGCGCGAGGCCCAGATCGACATCCCGCTCGACGACTCCGGCCTGCCGCTTCACCCGGTCCGCTCTCCCTCTCCGAAAGCCGAGCCTCCTAAAAAGAACGAAAAGCTCGAACGCCTGAAAAAGGTCTTTTCCATAGCGCCTGCCGGCAACGGGGCCCCCGTTGCCGCAAATGCGGAGCCGCCCGCCGCCGTGGCTGCCCCACTGCCCGTCCGGCAGCCGTCCGCGCCGTCGGCCGACCTGCCGCCGGAAATAAAATGCGTCCCTGCCGCCGCGGCGGTCAGGGCACCGCAGGCCGCCGAAGACGCCGCGCCGGACGACGGCGAGTACCACCTTCCCCCCGTCTCGATGCTGGAAACGACAAAAGGCCAGAGCGAGATGGACATTGTCAGCGAAATCCAGACGAACGGCCGCATGCTTGTGGACACGCTGAACAGCTTCGGGGTGCAGACCTCGTTTGTCGGCTACAGCCGCGGGCCCGCCGTGACGCGCTACGAGCTGCAGCCGGCGGCGGGCGTGAAGATCAGCAAAATCACGAACCTGTCGGACGATATTTCGATGAACCTCGCCACGGCCGGCATCCGCATCGAAGCGCCGATCCCCGGCAAGGCGGCGGTCGGCATCGAGGTCCCCAACAAGAAGAACACCGTCGTCCGCATGAGAGAGCTTGTGGAGAGCAACAGCTTTTCCGCGGCGAAAAGCCGCCTGACCGTCGCGCTCGGGCGCGACATCGCCGGCGAGGTCGCAGTGACGGATCTCGGCAAAATGCCTCATCTGCTGATTGCGGGCGCCACGGGCTCCGGCAAATCGGTCTGCATCAACTCCATGATCATGAGCCTGCTGTACAAATCCACCCCGCGCGAGGTGCGGTTCCTGATGATCGACCCGAAAGTGGTGGAGCTCGGCATCTACAACGGCATTCCGCAGCTATTGGTACCGGTCGTCACCGACCCGCGCAAAGCGGCCGGCGCCCTCGGCTGGGCGGTCGCTGAAATGCTGAAGCGGTACAAGACCTTCGCGGAAAACAGCGTGCGGGACCTGAGAGCCTATAACGAGCTTGCGGCGTCGCGGGACTACCAGGATCCGAACGGGCAGCCGATGGAGCGTATGCCGCAGATTGTCATCATCATCGACGAGCTTGCCGACCTGATGATGGCGGCGCCGAACGAGGTGGAGGACTCCATCTGCCGCCTCGCGCAGATGGCCCGCGCCGCCGGGATGCACCTGGTCATCGCCACGCAGCGCCCCTCCGTCGACGTCATCACCGGCATCATCAAGGCCAACATTCCCAGCCGCATCGCGTTCGCCGTCTCTTCGCAGGTGGACTCCCGCACGATTCTCGACATGGGCGGCGCGGAAAAGCTGCTGGGGCACGGGGACATGCTGTTCTCGCCTGTCGGCTCGCAGAAGCCCAAACGAATTCAGGGCTGCTTCGTCAGCGACAGCGAGATCGAATCCGTCGTCGGGTTCATCAAAAAATCCAGCGAGGCGGATTACAGCGACAGCATCGCGGAAGAAATCGAGAAAAACGCCGTGGAAGACAAGAACGGCGTTTCCGACCAGGCGGATGACGACTCCGACCCAATGCTTTCGGACGCAATCAAATGCGCTATTGAAAATAAGGGACAGGTTTCCACTTCCTACCTGCAAAGACGGCTGCGTCTCGGCTACGCCCGGGCCGGCCGCCTGATGGACGAGATGGAGCAGAAGGGCATCGTCGGCCCTCCGGAAGGCTCAAAGCCGAGGCAGGTCCTCATTACATACCAGCAGTGGCTTGAAATGAACATGCGCAAGTCGGACGAAAAAGAACAGCCGGGGCAGAACGGCAGCCAGCCGCAATGAAAGAAAAGCGCAAAAAGCGCCTTTTTGCCGCCCTCATCGCTTTCTGCGTCGTCTGCAGCCTGGCGGCCGCTTGTCTTCCCGGGGGAGCCGCAAACACCTGGCAGCGCGTATTTTCCTTTTTTGGCCTGTCCGATTTTTCTGCCGCCGCCGATTCCGCTCCTCTTTCCGTGCATGTGCTGGACGTTGGAAAAGCGGACAGCATTTTAATCGAGTGCAATTCAGAATATCTGCTGGTGGACGGCGCGACCGCCGACCGCGGCGACTCGGTCGTCGCCTACCTGAAGCGGCGCGGCGTAAAATCCCTTGAGGTCGTCGTCAACACCCACCCCGACGAAGACCACATCGGCGGCCTCGCGAACGTTCTGCAGGCCTTCCCCGCGGCGCGCTACCTCTGCCCGGACGTCCCGAAACAGCTGATCCCTTCCACCGAGGAATACCGCAGGGTGCAGGAGATTTTAAGCCGGAAAAAGTTACAGACCGAGCATCCCGCTGCGGGGGAAGCCTTCCGGGTCGGCGGAATGCTCGTCCAGGTCCTCGGCCCCGTGGCGCCGGGCGAGGACACAAACAACAACTCCATCGTACTGAAGCTGACGTACGGAACGGTCCGGTTCCTTCTGATGGGCGACGCCGGGGAGGCGGAGGAGCAGACCCTGCTGTCTTCCGGTCGCGACCTTTCCGCCGAAATCCTGAAAGTCGGCCACCACGGCAGCGCTACGTCTACCTCGCAGAAATTTCTCGACGCGGTCAGGCCAAAATACGCCGCCGTTTCCGTCGGATACGACACCAGCAAGCTGCCGAAGCTCAGCGTGCTCGGCCGCCTGAAAGACGCGGGCGTTGCCGTATTCCGCACGGACGTCAGCGGAACGCTGATCTTTATGACCGACGGGAAAAACATAACCGTTAAAACGGAAAAATAACCGTTTCCCTTTCGGGTAAAATTAAGTTCAGAAACAACGGGAGGAACTTTTATGAAAACGCTGACCATTGACAGAATGGAAGGGATCTACGCCATCTGCACGGACAAGGATAAAAAATATTTCGCGATCCCGACGTCGGAGCTCCCGAAAGGGGCCGGCGCGGGCGCCGTGCTTACCGTCGACGAAGAAGAAGGGGTCGTCATGCTGGAAAAGGCGGCCTCCCCCACCAGGCGCGGTCAAAGCAGGAAACAGCCCTGACGCCGCCGGCCGCATGCATACGCACAAAAAAGGAATCCCTTTCCGAAAGCCGTCGGAAAGGGATTCCTTTTTCATCAAACCGCCTGTGCTTACAGCTTTCGGTGCAGGCTCACCCTGTCGGTATCCTTGCGGTGCATGTGGACGTTCTGCACCAGGCCGAAGCCAAGGTAGAGGCACAGCGCGGAGGATCCGCCGTAGCTGAAAAACGGAAGCGTCACTCCCATCACGGGCAGAAGATCCAGGCACATGCCGAGGTTGAAAATCATCTGCGCCGCAATCATTCCGAAAAATCCCATGCAGATGGTGCTCCCCAGCAGTTCAGGCGAACGCCGCGCAATATGGATGGTCCTCCACAGAAGAAGGAGAAGAAGAAAAATAATCGCGCAGCATCCCACGAACCCAAGCTGCTCGCCCGCAACGGAAAAAATAAAGTCGCTCTGCTGCACCGGCACAAGCCCCTTGTTGACGCGGGGGCTGTGAAAGAGCCCCCGGCCCCACAGTCCGCCGCTGCCGATGGAGGTCCTGCCCTGTATCTGCTGCCACCCGTACTGCATGACCGCCGTGGTGTTCGAATCCAGCTGGTAAGCCGCAAGAAAGCGCTGTTTCTGGTAATCCTGCAGCACATATTTCCACGCAAGCGGCAGCGAAATGCCGATTGCGGCGAACAGCGCCGCAAAATAGCGCAGCTGTATCCCCGCGCCGAACGCCATGGCGAGGAACATGCAGAAGAAAATGATTCCCGCGCCGTCGTCGCCCTGCACGTGCACAATGGCGATGGGAATCAGCGCATGGCAGGCCAGCAGCAAAACATGAAGCGGCGATTTCAGAAGCCCGCGCTCTTCCAGCGCCGTAATATGCTTTGCAAAAGTGATCATGAACCCTATTTTTACAAGCTCGCTCGGCTGAAACGACGTGCCGCCCAGGCTGATCCAGGCCCTTGCGTTGACCCCGCCGGTGTTCGTCACCGCATTGCCGAATTTAAGGGTGTACAGCATCAGAAAAATACAGAATCCGGCAATCAGGTACCAGTAATTCGCCATCTCACGGTAATCGATCATCGTGAATACGACGGCACCGATATAGCCCAGCGTCACGGCCAGAAGCATGGTCGTAAAATAGCTCTTCCCCGCGGTGTCCGACGGCGGAACCGTCCGGATCAGCAGCAGGCTGTATGCCGAAATCGTCAGCATGATGAGCCAGTAAAATTTATCCGCACGTTTCAAATAGCCGGTTACGGACTTCAAAACCCGCATGACTTCACCTCACTGTGCCCATTATAGAATGGATCGGCAAAACATGCAAGATATCTGCAATTATTGTGCGCCGGTATTTCTTATTCTGACGGAATGTGTTATAATTTTGATAATTTCTGTGTAAAGGCCGTGGAGAATGAGCATGCTTTCTGATATTGAAATTGCACAGCAGACGAAAATGAGGCCGATCTCTCAGATTGCGTCGGAATTCGGCATTCTTGAGGACGAGCTGGAACCGTACGGCAGATTCAAGGCAAAGCTGAACGACAAGCTGTACCGGCGGCTTGCCGGGAAAAGGGACGGCAGGCTGATTCTGGTCACCGCCATCAACCCGACTCCCGCGGGGGAAGGAAAGACCACCGTTTCCATCGGCCTCGCAGAGGCAATGGCAAGGATCGGGAAAAAAGCCGTGCTGGCCCTGCGCGAGCCTTCCCTCGGGCCCGTGTTCGGGGTAAAGGGCGGCGCCGCCGGGGGCGGATACGCGCAGGTCGTGCCGATGGAAGACATCAACCTGCATTTTACGGGCGACTTTCACGCAATCACTTCCGCAAACAACCTGCTGTGCGCCCTGCTCGACAACCACATCCAGCAGGGGAACGAGCTTGGCATCGACCCGCGGCGCATCCTTCTGACGCGCTGCATGGATATGAACGACCGCGAGCTGCGCAGCATCATCGCCGGCCTCGGCGGCAAAGCGCACGGCACGCCGCGGCAGGACTCGTTCTGCATCACCGTCGCGACGGAAGTGATGGCCGCTTTCTGCCTGGCCGAGGACCTCGGCGATTTAAAAGAGCGCATGGGCCGCATCCTCGTGGGGTATACGTATTCCGGGCAGCCCGTTTTCGCGCGCGACCTGAAAGCGCAGGGCGCGATGGCCGCACTGCTGAAGGACGCCGTGAACCCGAACCTTGTGCAGACGCTGGAGGGCACGCCCGCCCTTGTGCACGGCGGCCCCTTCGCCAACATCGCGCACGGGTGCAACTCGGTCCGGGCAACCCGCCTCGCCCTAAAGCTCGGCGATTACTGCGTGACGGAGGCCGGCTTCGGCTCCGACCTCGGCGCGGAGAAATTTATGGACATCAAGTGCCGCCTGACCGGCCTCACGCCGGACGCCGCCGTGCTGGTCGCGACGGCCCGCGCCCTCAAATACAACGGCGGCGTGCCGAAGCAGGAAACCTCGCGGAAAAATCCGGAAGCCCTCAGGGCCGGCATCGTGAACCTCGGCGCGCATATCGAGAACCTCAAAAAATTCGGCATCCCGGTCGTCGTGGCCATCAACCGGTTTGAAAACGACGACGAGGAAGAACTCGGCTTCATCGAAGAATACTGCCGCGAGCACGGCGCCGGATTTTCGCTCTGCGAGGTCTTCGCAAAGGGCGGCGCGGGCGGAATCGACCTCGCGGAAAAAGTCTGCGCCCTCGCGGAAACCCCTTCCCATTTTCATCCGCTTTACCCCGACGAAGCGCCCGTCACGGAAAAAGTCACGGCAATCTGCCGCGAGATCTACGGCGCGGACGGCGTCGTCTTCACCGCCCAGGCGAAAAAATCCCTCAAGGAGATTGAGGCGTTCGGCGCGGACAAGCTGCCCGTCTGCATCGCAAAAACGCAGTATTCCCTCTCGGACAACCCGAAGCTGCTGGGCAGGCCGACCGGTTTCAGCATCACCGTGCGCGACCTGAGGCTGAACAACGGCGCTGGCTTTGTCGTCGCATACGCCGGGGACATTCTGACCATGCCGGGCCTGCCGAAGCACCCGGCAGCCGAGAATATCGACGTGGACAACGACGGCAGAATCACCGGACTTTTCTAAAGCGGAAGCGTGGAAGATATGCGTGAATTCCTGACCCGGTCGCCGGAAGAAACCGAAGCGCTGGGCGAAAAAATTGCGGAAAAGCTGACCGGCGGCGAAGTCATTGCCCTGTCCGGGGAAATGGGCGCGGGAAAAACCGCCCTGACCCGGGGAATCGCCCGCGGCCTTGGCGTCGCCGGCGGCGTTTCAAGCCCAACGTTCGCCCTGGTGCACGAGTACCGCGGCCGGCTGCCGGTCTACCATTTCGACATGTACCGCATCGAAAGCTGGGACGATTTGTATTCCACCGGTTTTTTCGATTACCTCGATTCCGGCGGCGTGCTGATTGTCGAATGGAGCGAAAACATAGAAAACGCCCTGCCGGAAAGCGCCGTGCGGATCCGTCTTCGGCGGGGAGGAACGGACAGCCAGCGTATTCTGACTTTGGAAGGGATGGACCTTTGATTATACTTGCGGTCGATTCGTCAGCCGCGGCGGCCTCCGCGGCTTTGGTGCAGGACGGAAAAATCCTCGGTGAATTTTACTGCAACAACGGCCTGACGCACAGCCGGACTTTAATGCCGATGATCCGCGGCCTTCTCGAGACCGCGCGCGTCCCGCTGAAAGACGTGGACCTGCTGGCGGTTTCCGCGGGGCCGGGTTCCTTTACCGGCATCCGTATCGGCATCGCGAGCGTAAAAGGGCTTGCCATGCCGGAAAACAAGCCCTGTGCGGGCATCTCCACGCTGGAAGCGATCGCGCAGAACCTCTCTCACCTTACGGGGACGGCCTGCGCGGTCATGGACGCGCGCTGCAAGCAGGTCTACAACGCGGTGTTCACGCTGAACGGAAGCTCGCCCGAACGGCTGACCCCGGACCGGGCCGTCCCGATTGCGGAGCTTGCGGAAGAATGTAAAAAATACCCGAAACCCATCTTTTTAGTTGGTGACGGGGCGAAACTATGCTATAATAATACCGGTTTTCAGGCGGTTGAGGCGGTTCTTCCCCCGGAAACGCTGATTTTTCAGCGCGCTTCGGGGGTGGCCCGTTCGGCGGAAGCCGTCTTCCGGAACGGAGGCGCCGTTTCCCCGTCCGCTTTGGTGCCGGTTTATCTGCGCCCCGCACAGGCGGAGCGCTCGCTGAAACGGAAAACGGCACCCTTTCAAAATAAATGAATTTAAAATGGAGGCAGGATTTATGATTGCTCTCGGGGCCGACCACGGCGGCGTAAAACTGAAGGATGCCGTTAAAAAATATCTGGATTCCGAAAAAATCGAGTACCGGGATTTCGGGACCTTTGACGAAAACTCCGTCGACTATGCGCCGATTGCGGCCAAGGTGGCCCATTTTGTCGCCGACGGCAAAGCCGAAAAGGGCATTCTGTGCTGCGGCACGGGAATCGGCATGAGCATGGCCGCGAACAAGGTCAAAGGGATTCGCGCGGCGGTCTGCGACAACGCCTATTGCGCGGAAATCACCCGCCACCATAACGACGCAAACGTTCTGTGCATGGGCGGCAGGGTAATCAGCGAAGACCAGGCGGTCGAATTTTCAAAGCTGTTTCTGAACACGGAATTCGACGGAGGCCGCCACCAGAGACGGGTCGACGAGATTGCCGCCATCGAACGGGGCGAACTCTGAACGGCCGGCAAAATTCAGGAGGTTAGGGACATGGAAAACAATAAAAACGTATTTATTATGGATCATCCGCTGATCCAGCACAAGCTGACCTATCTGCGCGACAAGAACACCGGCGCGAAAGATTTCCGTCAGCTGGTCAGCGAGATCGCCATGCTGCTCTGCTATGAGGCTACACGCGACCTGCCGCTGGAAGAAACGACGGTCGAAACGCCTGTCGCCGTCGCGAAAACAAAAGTGATTGCCGGCAGAAAACTCGCCTTCATCCCCATCCTTCGGGCCGGGCTCGGCATGGTGGACGGGGTCCTCTCACTGGTGCCCGCCGCAAAAGTCGGGCATATCGGCCTGTACCGCGACCCGAAAACGCTGAAGCCCGTCGAGTATTACAGCAAGCTGCCGAACGACATCGATCAGCGCGACGTCATCGTTCTGGACCCCATGCTCGCGACCGGCGGCTCTTCCGTGGACGCCGTCACAATCATCAAGCGCAGCCACCCGAAAAGCATCAAATTCATGTGCATTATCGCCGCGCCTGCCGGGATTGAAACCTTCACGAAAGCCCACCCGGACGTTCAGCTTTACTGCGCCGCCGTGGACGACCACCTGAACGAACACGGATACATCGTCCCCGGTCTTGGCGACGCGGGCGACAGGATCTTCGGAACACTCTGAGACACAACGGAAAACAAAACGGGCGCCGGAAAGGGAAATTCCCTTTCCGGCGCTTTTTGTATGCTTCTTCCGGCGGAAGCTCACCCGGCCATGCCATGGCAGTCGGAGCCGACCGGCCTGCAAAGGAACGTCTCCGCATATTTTTCAAGCAGCCCGTCCCTGCAGCGCACGGCCGCCCCGTCATTTTCGCCGAACAGCCCGAACACCGCGGAGCCGCTCCCCGTCATGGCGGCGCCCAGCGCCCCGCCCGCCAGCATGGCCGCCTCGATCTCCTCCACTTCCTGAGGCAGGCCGCACAGCCGTTCGAAAGCATTGCCCAGATTCGCCGCAATTTTGGGAAGATTCCCTACCTTCAGCGCGTCCAGCACGGCATCCGTGTAAGCGGCCGCACCGCCGCCGGAGCGATCGAGAGCCGCAAACGCCTCTTTGGTCGAAACGCCTGCCGACGGCTTGCAGATTAAAATCCGGCACGGGGGCAGCGGGGGCAGCGGACTCAGCTCTTCTCCGATCCCCTCGACGAGAGCCGTCCCGCCGAGCAGGCAGAACGGCACGTCCGCCCCGGCCGACAGGCCAAGCCTGCAAAGCTCCCCACGGGAAAGGTCGGTGCCGAAATGCCGGTCCAGCAGGACAAGCGCGGCGGCCGCGTCCGCGCTCCCGCCGCCGAGCCCCGCCTGCTGGGGAATATTCTTGCGGATGCAGAAGGAAACGCGCGGTTCGCAAATCCCGCAGGACGAAAAAAACGCCGCGGCCGCTTTCCGGACCGTGTTCTCCGGCCCGCAGGGGACCTGTTCCGTACTGCAGACAACGCCGAACTCCCGCGAATCCAGCAGGGTCACCGTATCCGACAGGGAAATGTCCTGCATGACCATGCGCATCGCGTGGTAGCCGTCTTCCCTGCGCCCGGCGATATCCAGCGCCAGATTGATCTTGGCATACGCCCGCATTTTTCTCATTGCCGCGGCAGCGTCGCAAGGAAGCGGCGGATGCGCGAAAGCGCCTCCGTAATATGCCGGATCGAATACGAATACGAAACGCGCACGAAGCCCTCGCCGCAGCCGCCGAACGCGTTGCCCGGAATCACCGCGACATGCTCGGAGTACAGAAGGCGCTTGCAGAATTCTTCGGAAGAAAGGCCGGTGCTCTGGATGGACGGAAAGACATAGAAAGCGCCCTCCGGCTCAAAGCAGGTCAGACCCATGGAATTGAACTCGCTGACCACCAGGCGGCGGCGCGCGTCGTACTGGGAACGCATTTCGGCAATGTCGCTTTCCCCGTTTTTGAGCGCTTCAATGGCGGCGTACTGCGCCGTGGTCGGCGCGCTCATAATGCCGTACTGGTGCAGCTTGGTCATCTGGCCTATGATTTTTTCAGGGCCGGCGGCGTAGCCGAGGCGCCAGCCCGTCATGGCAAAGGTTTTGGAAAAGCCGTTGATGACGACCGTGCGCTCCGCCATGCCGTCGGCGGAGGCTATGGAAACATGGCGCGTATCGCCGTATGTCAGCTCGCTGTAGATTTCGTCCGAGACGACAAAAAGGCCGTATTCTTTCACGACCTGGGCGACGGCCTCAAGGTCGGCGCGGTGCATGACGGCCCCCGTCGGGTTGTTGGGGAACGGAAGAATCAGCAGCTTTGTTTTCGGCGTGATTTTTCTGCGCAGGGCGTCGGGCGTCAGGCGGAACCTGTCCTCCTGCCTTGTCTCGATGGGAACGGGGATCCCCCCGGCCATGCTCGTCAGCGGCGTGTAGCAGACAAAGCTCGGCTCCGGAATCAGCACCTCGTCCCCCGGGTTGACAAGGCAGCGCAGGCAGAGGTCGATTGCTTCGCTTCCGCCGACCGTGACCAGGATCTGGGTCTTCGGGTCGTATTCCAGCTGATAGTGCATTTTGACAAAGCGGCCGATTTCCTGCCGAAGCTCCAGAAACCCGCGGTTTGGGGTATACCATGTTTTCCCGTCCTCCAGCGAGCGGATCCCCTCCTGTCTGACGTGCCAGGGGGTGTTGAAGTCCGGCTCGCCGATGGAAAGGGAAATTACACCTTCCATCTCGTTCGCAATGTCGAAAAAGCGCCGGATTCCGGAAGGTTTCAGATTCTGGACTGAACGGTTCAGAATCCGTTCGTAGTCAATCACTGAACACACTCCTCCGCTCATCCTGCTCTTCCTCCGGGTTCATGATGACGCCGTTTTCCTTATAGCGGGTCAGGATAAAGTGCGTGGCGGTAGACAGGACAGAATCGAGCGTGGAAAGCCGGCGCATGACAAACATGGCGATGTCCTGCATGCTTTTGCCGTGCACGCGCACGGCCAGGTCGTACCCGCCGGACATGAGGTAAACGCTCTCTACCTCTTCGAACTGCATGATGCGGCCGGCGATTTCGTCAAAGCCGCGGTCGCGCTTGGGGGTGACTTTCAGCTCGATGAGGGCAATCGCCTTGTTTTTATCGACTTTCTCCCAGTTGACAAGCGTCTTGTACCCCCGGATGACGCCGATCTTCTCGTATTCCGCAATCTGGTCGGCAATTTCCTGTTCCGTTCTGCCCAGCATGACGGCAAGCTGCGCGTTGGACAGCCTCGCGTTTTCGTTCAGCAGAGTTAAAAGCTGATCCATGAAAGCAACCGCTCCTTCAATAAAATATTAAGTGTTACTCACGCAATCGGCAGAATTTTCGGCTGCCGGGAAACATAGACGGCAAAGTGGCCGAAACCGGCCTTCTGAAGCAGCTCAAGGCCGCGCTCGATTCCCGCGCCGACATCCGCCCAGCGGTGCGCGTCGGAACCGATCGTCACCAAGCTTCCGCCAAGCTCGCGGTAGCGCCGCAGGACGGGAAGGTCCGGCATGGAAACGCCCAGACGCTGACGCAGCCCGGACGTGTTGATCTCCAGCGCCTTGCCCTTTTCAATCAGTAGCTTCAGGACCTCGTCGATGCGTTTTTCCCAGCGTTTGTCGTCAATCGGGATTCCGTGTTCGCCTACGATATATCTCCACGGGTACGTCAGATGGGCCAGCGAGTCAAAGCCGCCCCATTCGATTGTCTGCAAAATCTCGTCGAAGTACCGTTCCAGCACTTCTTCCAGGTTTTCCTTTTTATAATCCAGGTCGAAAAAATCTTCTTTTCCCTTTACGTTGTGCACGGAAGCAAGGACAAAATCAAATTCACACCGCTCGAACAGATCCGCGGCCGCAGACGGCTCCTGCATGGGCTGGCCGATCTCCACCCCCGAATACACATGGAGCTTCCCCTGGAAAATAGCAGAAGCCTTATGCGCCTCAAAGATGGACTGGCGGATGGATTTGTCGTACCCGTCGGTCAGATAGCGGTTGCATTCGCAGTGGTCCGTAATCGTCACGGAATACAGCCCAAGCTTCGCGGCCCTGTCGCATATCATGGTAGCCGGGTCGGCCCCGTCTCTGGAACAGTCCGTATGGATGTGGCTGTCGGACACATATCTGAATTTCATTTTTCCCTCCTGCTTTCGGAACCGGCTCTTTTCTTTTCCGGCGTTTTACCATATTTCTTTTTTTCATTTCTTTTCATCCTGTTTATGTTATCATAAATCGAATGAAAATTACAGATGGCAATGCGATAAAATTTAGCCGAAAAAGCGCCTTTTTTTCCAACATCTTCCCAGCCGAATCTACCGAAAGATGCCGAATCTCTTGACAAGATGACGTTTTCCGCTCATAATATACCAAATGCTTAAAGGTGGCAAAACGCATGGAAAAGCAGTCGGAGCGGGCAGTAATCGCCGTGATTGGGAAAGATACCATCGGCATTCTGGCAAAGGTTTCTTCCATCTGCGCCCGGAACCGCGTCAATGTGATGGAAGTGACGCAGTCCATTCTGCAGGATCTGTTCGTCATGATTATGCTGGTGGACATTTCGGGATGCACCATTCCGTTCAGCCAGCTTTCTGACCAGTTTACCGCCGCCGGAAGCGATATGAACCTGAAGATCCATGTGATGCACGAGGATATTTTCAACTCCATGCACCGGATTTGACCGGCGGGGCGAATCCAACCGACGAGGAAAGGTCAGCGTGACATGATAAATTCGCACGATATCCTTGAAACAATCAATATGATCGACAACGAAAACCTCGACGTCCGCACCATTACAATGGGGATTTCCCTTCTGGACTGCATCGGGCCGGACATCGACAGCGCATGTGACAAAATCTACGATAAAATCTGCCGCTATGCGGGCGGCCTTGTGAAAACCGGGGAAGACATCAGCAAGGAATACGGCATCCCGATTATCCACAAGCGCGTCTCGGTCACGCCCGTCGCCATGCTTGCGGCCGCATACCCCAGTAAAGACCCCGTGCGTTTTGCTCTGGCCTTGGACCGCGCAGCAAAAGCAATAGGGGTCAATTTTATCGGCGGATATTCCGCGCTGGTCCATAAGGGCTTCGCCCCCGGGGACTACGCCGTGCTGGAAAGCATTCCTGAGGCGCTGAGCCGCACGGAGTTCGTCTGCTCTTCCGTCAACATCGGCACGACGAAAGCCGGCATCAATATGGACGCGGTCGAAAAGATGGGGCACATCGTCCTGGAGACCGCGAAGGCGACGGCGGAACAGCAGTGCGTCGGCGCCGCCAAGCTGGTCGTGTTCTGCAACGCGCCGGAAGACAACCCGTTTATGGCGGGGGCCTTCCACGGGCCCGGCGAACCGGACTGCGAAATCAACGTCGGGGTCTCCGGCCCCGGCGTGGTGCGCGCGGCTCTGGCGAAAGCCGGCGACTGCGACATGAGCAGCGTAGCCGACATCATCAAAAAGACGGCGTTCAAGGTAACCCGCATGGGGCAGCTTGTCGCGCAGGAAGCGTCCCGCAGGCTCTGCGTCCCGTTCGGCATCGTCGATCTTTCGCTCGCCCCCACCCCCGCCGTCGGCGACTCCGTCGCTCACATTCTTGAAGAAATGGGGCTTGAGAGCTGCGGCGCCCACGGCACGACGGCGGCGCTGGCCCTGCTGAACGACGCGGTCAAAAAGGGCGGCGTCATGGCGTCTTCCCACGTGGGCGGCCTGTCGGGAGCGTTCATCCCCGTGACGGAGGACGCCGGCATGATAGCCGCCGCGGAGCGCGGCTCGCTCTCCATCACCAAGCTGGAGGCCATGACGGCGGTCTGCAGCGTCGGCCTCGACATGATTGTCATCCCCGGCGACGTTCCGCCGGAAATCATCTCCGCAATTATCGCCGACGAAGCGGCAATCGGCATGGTGAACTCCAAGACCACCGCCGTGCGGCTGATTCCGGCCATCGGCAAAAAGGCCGGGGACACCGTCAGCTTCGGCGGGCTTCTGGGGGGCGGCCCGGTCATGGAAGTCAACCGTTTTTCTCCGCTCAAGTTCATACGCCGCGGCGGAAGGCTCCCGGCGCCGATTCAAAGCCTCAAAAATTAAGGAATTCCCCCCGTTTCTTACGGCAAAACATTTTAAAACTGCGGGCCGCCGATTCATCTTTTGAAATCCGCAGCGCAAAATATCCGTGAAACATCCATTTCCATTCGCCGGACAAAATATTATATTGAAAAAATCCCGGCAGTGAACTATACTATTTATTTAGGCTAAATTGGAGGTGTCTGTCATGCAGGACCTGATGAAACAAATCGTTGAACTGGACCGGCAGGCCCGTGAGATAACGGATTCTGCGCAGAAGGAAAAGGTAGATTCCGAAAAAGAAGTCGTCAGAAAGCGCGAACAGATCCGGAACGACTACCTGGAGCAGGCCCGCAAGAAGATTGCGGAGAACGAGCCGAAGGAACGCGCCGCGGCCGAGGCCGAATGGCAGGAAAAAAATAAAAAGAATCTCGAAATTTCAAAAAAGCTGGACGATCTCTACCGCGAAAAGGGGGATCAGTGGGTCTCTGAAATTGTGCAAAGAGTTCTGGGGGCTTGATGGAAATGCTGAATTCCCTGTCTTCCAACGTTGTTCTGGCAAAGGCCCGCACGATGTATGGAAAACGCCTGACGGCGGCCGACTACAAAGAGCTTTTAAAGTCCCGCACGGTCGGTGAAGTCGCCGGATACCTGAAAAATCACACGGTCTACGGCAAGGCGCTGGCCGGAATTGTGGAAAGCGACGTGCACAGAGGGCAGCTGGAAGCCGTCCTGAAGCAGAAGCTGATGGAAGAATACACTTCCCTTTGCAAATACGAGGCCGGGACCGATAAGTATTTTTCCCGTTACTTCATCCAGTGCGACGAGGTGCGGTGCATTCTGCATGCGATCCTCCGCCTGAACGCCGGCGAGGCCGAGACCTCCCCCGACACGATTCCCTCGTACCTGCACCACTATTCCTCGCTGAATCTGAAGGCATGCCTGCAGGTAAGCGACTTCGGCGGGCTTTTGAAGCTTCTTGCCGGCTCTTCGTACCGTAAAATTCTGGAACCGTTTGCGCCTGAAAACGGCGGGCGCATCGATTACACCGGCGTCGAGAACGCGCTCTATTTTTTCGTCTACTCGGACATTCTCGGCATCATCCGCCGGCATTTCCGCGGCGACACCAAAAAACAGCTTCTCAAGATTTTTGAGGCGTACGTCGACCTGAACAATTACGTCCGCGTCTTCCGCCTCAGGCTAACCTACGGCGCCGACGACGAAACCGTCCGCAAATCGCTTCTGCCCACGGGCTCTTTCAGCAAAGAGGAAACGGACGCGCTTGTAAAGGCAAAAACGGAGGACGAAATCAACGCCGTGCTCTCCCAGACCAGGATAGGCCGGCAGTCCCTGAAAATCAGGCATTCCTACCTCGACGAAATCCCCGCGCGTATCAACTACGTGCTCTGCCGCCATTACATGGACTATTCCACACATCCGCCCGTCGTACTGATTTCTTACATCCTTCTTTGTCAAAACGAAATCAGCAATATTATCACCATTGTCGAGGGGGTCCGTTATCAGCTGCCCCCGCAGGAAATCAGAAAACTTCTGACCCTGGACAATCTTCAGTTCTCGGAAGTTTCCTCTTCTTCCATGGCACAGCAAAGGAGTGGTTCCTCTGGCAGTCATTAAAATCAAGGTTCTCAACATTATCGGCAGAATGTACGAGCTGGACCGCGTCACGGCTGAGCTTGGAAAATCGGGCGCCTTTCACCCGGACAACGCCCTCTCCTTCTATTCCGACACGTCCGGGTTTTCCCCGGTGAACGACGCCGACCCCTACGCAAAGGCCATGGGCACCATGTCGGACACTCTCCGGCTGATTGGAAAGGCGGACGAGGCCGCAGGCATCCGTTCCTCCACAAAGGCCGTGCCCTCCATCGCCGACTTTCAGGCCTATGCGGACACGTTTGCTTCCGCCGTCGCGGAAAAGATCAAGGCCAGGCAGGCGGTCGAACAGAAGATACAGGCCCTTGACTCGGAGATGAAACGGGTCGGCCACTTTGCGGGGCTTGACATCGATCTCGACGAGCTTCGCAGATGCCGCTTCGTGAAAATCCGGTTCGGCTCCATCCCCGAGGGGAGCTTCGAGCAGCTTTCCGAATATACGCACAACCCGTACGTCGCCTTTTTCCCCGCGACGAAAGACGATACCCATTACTGGGGCATGTACTGCGCGCCGGCCGAAAAAATCGACGAGGTCGACAAAGTGTTTTCCAGCCTGTTTTTCGAACAGGTTTCGCTGGACGATCTGAGCGGCACGGTCGAATCCGTCATCAAAACAATCGGCGAGAAGCGCGGCCTGCTCGTCGGGCAGACGGAAGACATCAACGCGCAGATCGACGCGTACTGGCAGAAGGAAAAATCCTCTTTCAAAAATCTTTACGCCTGGCTTGCCTATCAGTCGGCGTGCTTCGGGATTCGCAGATACGCCGCGCGCTACGGCGAAAACTTCATCCTGACCGGATGGATTGCCGCCGACCGGGAAACGTCCATCACGAAACGGCTGGACCGGATGGAGACCGTACGGTACGCCTTCGACGACGCGGCCGACCCGGAGGTACTGCTTCACGCACCGCCGGTCAAGCTGAAAAACAGGGCGCTGGTCCGCCCCTACGAATTTTATGTGGAGGTCTACGGGGTCCCTTCCTACACCGAAATGGATCCGACTGCTTTTCTGGCTTTTACGTACACCCTGCTGTTCGGAATCATGTTCGCGGACGTCGGCCAGGGCCTCTGCGTCGCGCTGACAGGCTGGCTGATGTGGAAGCTGAAAAAACTGCGCCTCGGCAAAATCATGATTCCCTGCGGGATCTCGTCTTCGATATTCGGGTTCCTGTTCGGCTCGGTCTTCGGCTTTGAGCATGCGCTGGACCCGGTTTTCAAAAACGTGTTCGGGCTTGCCAAGAAACCGGTTGACGTGATGGAATCCACCTCCACCGTCATCCTCTTCGCCATTGGCCTGGGGATTGTTCTGGTGCTGGCGGCGATTCTGACCAACATCGTCTGCTGCCTGCGAAGAAAACAGTATACGAACGGCCTTTTCGGGCCGAACGGGCTCGCCGGCTTTATCTTCTACGGCTCGGTGATTTTCGGCTTCGGCGGCCAGATCCTCAAACCCAGCCTGCATATCGTCACCGCCCCGTTCGTCATCCTGTGCATCGTGCTTCCTCTTGCCGTCATGATTTTCCGCGAGGTCCTCGGCGACCTTGCGGAAGGAAAACCGGACTGGAAGCCCGAAAGCTGGGGCAATCTCATCATGCAGAATTTCTTTGAGGTCTTCGAGTTCGTCCTCAGCTACCTGACGAACACCATCAGCTTTATCCGTACCGGCGCCTTTGTTCTGGTGCACGCGGGCATGATGATTGTTATTTTCAGCCTCGCCGGAATGTCCGCGGGCTTCGGGTTCGTACTTACCATTGTGATCGGCAATGCCTTCGTAATTGCGCTGGAAGGGCTGCTTTCCGGCGTGCAGTGCCTGAGACTTGATTTTTATGAAATGTTCAGCCGATTCTATGACGGATCCGGCCGGCCGTACACGCCGGTCGTCGTCGGTCAGGAATCTTGAATATCACACCCATCTTTCATAATTTTAGGAGGAAAAAAAATGAATACCGTATTTATGATTCTGCCCATTGCCGCCCTGATTGTTTCTATGATTTATGCCAACCGCGCCGTGAAAAAAGGAGCTTCCAGAAAGAAAGCTCTGATTGCCCAGATTGCGGTTTTTGCCGCCGTGTGCGCTTTTTCGATCGCCGCTCCTTCCATTGCGTTTGCGGCTTCCACCGGGACCGCCGCTGCCGCAGGAGCCGCAGGGGCCACCGGCGCAGCTGCCGCTGCACAGGCTGTTGACCCTTCCAAGGGCATGAGCATGCTTTCCATCGCCATCGCTTCCGGCATCGCCTCCATCGGCGGCGCAATCGCCGTCGCTGCCTCCGCCCCTGCCGCCATCGGCGCCACCGGCGAGGATCCGAAGGTCTTCGGCAAAGCTCTGATTTTCGTAGCTCTTGGCGAAGGTATTGCAATCTACGGCCTTCTGATCGCCATCCTGATGCTCCAGAAAGTCTGACCGGCGAAAGCGGGAGTTATTATGCGATTTTATCTCATCAGCGACAATGTTGATACGCAGGTCGGCATGAGGCTGGCCGGAATCGACGGGGTCGTCGTGCATGAGGCGGCCGAAGTGCAGAAGGCGCTCGAGGCCTGCGTGGAACAGAAAGACATCGCGGTTGTTCTGATTACGGAAACGCTGCTGTCTCTCTGCCCTGCCGCCGTGTACAATATTAAGCTGAACAACCGCCGCCCGCTGATTGTTGAGATTCCGGACCGGCACGGGAACGGCTGCACGAAGGATACCATCACCCGCTATGTCCGTGAAGCGATCGGCGTAAAAATTTGAGCGTAGGTTCAGCCGAACAGAGGTGCTGAAATGGCTGATTTTGAAGAAAAAAAAGATAAATTTTCCACTGCCATCAACCATTACGCAGAGGAACAACGTCAGAAAATCGAGAAAGAGATCGAAGACTACAAGCAGAAAGAGCTGGAAGAGGCTGAGATCGACGTTCTGACTGAGTGCTACCAGCTGATCCAGAAAGAAACGGCTCGCATGCGCAGCGGAATCGCGCGGGAAATGGCGCTGAGGGATATGGACTCCCGCCGGAAGCTTCTGGAAAAGCGCAGCCAAATCGCTTCGGAAGTCTTCCAAAAGGCGACGCAGAAGCTGAAAGAATTTACGGAACAGGACGGTTATCTTCCCTTCCTCGAAAAAACCGCGTCCCAGTTCGCACAAACCTTCGGGCAGGACGGGATTGTCGTCCGCCTGCGGGCCGAGGACGAAAAATACGAAGACAGCATCCGCAAGGCGCTCGGCCTGAAATGTGAGTTCGAGACCGACAGCACAATCGTGATCGGCGGCCTCCGCGCTCTGCACGCCGGGCTTGGCCTTCTTGCGGACAAAACGCTCGATTCCCTTCTGGAAGACCAGCGCGACTGGTTTGAATCGCATTCCGGCATGACCGTGGTATGACCGGGACTTGCTGCATCGGAGATGAAGTTATGGACACAGAGAATTTGATTTATGGCATTAACGGCCCGGTTGTAACCGTTCGGAACTCGCGCAGCTTTTCCATGATGGAAATGGTCTTCGTCGGCAACGAACACCTGGTGGGCGAAGTAATCGGCGTTTCCGACAAAGCGACGACCATACAGGTTTACGAAGAGACGACCGGGCTGCGTCCCGGCGAGCCGGTGTACGGCACCGGCAGCCCCATGAACGTTACGCTCGGCCCCGGGATTCTTGACAATATTTTCGACGGCATCCAAAGGCCGCTGAAAGAAATCGCAAAGCAGGCGGGGGCGTTTATCGCGCGCGGCAGCCGCGTGCCTTCCCTCGACGAAGACCGCGAATGGGACGTTTCCGTAACGGTAAAGACCGGGGACCGCCTCAAGGGCGGGGACATCTACGCGGAATGCCCCGAAACCCCGATTATCCGTCATAAATGCATGGTGCCGCCCACGCTTTCCGGCGTTGTGACAAAGGCGGCGCCCAACGGCAAATACAAGGTTAACGACACCGTTCTGGAGCTGACCGACGACCGCGGCACGGTCCATCCGCTGACGCTCTGCCAGAGATGGCCAATCCGCACTCCGCGCCCCGTTCTGGAGCGCAGGCCACCGAACATCCCGCTGATTACCGGCCAGCGCGTCATTGACACCCTCTTCCCCATTTCGAAAGGCGGCGCCGCAGCCATTCCGGGCGGGTTCGGGACCGGAAAGACGATGACCCAGCACCAGCTCGCCAAATGGTGTGACGCGGACATTATCATCTATGTCGGCTGCGGCGAGCGCGGAAACGAAATGAGCGACGTTCTGGACGAGTTCCAGAAGCTGGTGGACCCGAAATCGGGCCGCCCGATGACGGATCGCACTGTGCTGATTGCCAACACCAGCAACATGCCTGTGGCCGCGCGCGAAGCCTCCATCTACACCGGCATCACGCTCGGCGAATATTACCGAGATATGGGCTACCACGTGGCCCTGATGGCCGACTCGACATCCCGCTGGGCGGAAGCTCTGCGTGAGATTTCAGGCCGCTTGGAAGAAATGCCCGCGGAAGAGGGCTTCCCCGCCTATCTGCCGAGCCGCCTTTCGGAATTCTACGAGCGCGCAGGAATGGTGAAAAACCTGAACGGGACCGAGGGGTCCGTCACCGTCATCGGTGCCGTTTCCCCGCAGGGCTCCGACTTTTCGGAGCCGGTCACGCAGAACACCAAGCGTTTCACCCGCTGCTTCTGGGCGCTGGACAAGGCGCTCGCCTACGCGAGGCACTACCCCGCCATCAACTGGATGCAGAGCTACAGCGAATATTTTTCCGACCTCGACCCCTGGTACGCAGAGCATGAGGGCGACGACTTCATCAAATACAGAAGGCAGATCAACAAAATTCTGCAGCAGGAAAACCAGCTGATGGAAATTGTAAAGCTGATTGGGTCGGACGTGCTGCCGGACGACCAGAAGCTGATTATTGAAATTTCGCGCGTCATCCGCGTGGGATTTCTGCAGCAGGACGCCCTGCACCCGCAGGACACCTATGTGCCGCTTGACAAGCAGAAACTGATGATGAAAACGATTCTGCACCTTTACGGGAAGGCAAAGAGCCTGATTTCGGCCGGGATCCCGATTTCCGGCATCCTGCATTCCGGCCTGTTCGACAAGGTCGCCAGGATGAAGAACGAAATTCCCAACGACAAGCCGGAAATGTTCGACAGCTATCTCAAAGAAATCGACCAGACCCTCTCGGCTATCGTTGCGGCCTGACGGCTGCGGCAGAACCGTTTTGAAAATCATTCATTTGAAAGGCGGTCACACATGATTCTTGATTATATTGGAGTAAAAGATGTCAACGGTCCTTTGATTGTCCTCGACAATATTGAAAACGCCTCGTTTGAGGAAGTCGTCGACATCCGCCTGGATGACGGAACCATGCGCCATGGCAGAATCGTTCAGATGGATGGGAAACGCATCGTTGTCCAGGTGTTCGAAGGGACGCGCGGCATCTCTCTTACCAATACCCGCACAAGGCTTCTGGGGCATCCGCTTGAGATGCCGCTTTCGCCTGAAATTCTGGGGCGCGTGTTTGACGGCTCCGGCCGGCCGATCGACGGACTGGGCGATATCTTCCCCGTGAAAAAGGCGAACGTCAACGGTACTCCGATCAACCCGGTATCCCGGCTGTACCCGAAAAACTATATCAGCACCGGCATCTCGACCATCGACATCCTCATGACGCTGATCCGCGGGCAGAAGCTTCCCATTTTCTCCGGCTCGGGCATGAAGCACAACGAGCTGGCCGTCCAGATTGCAAGGCAGGCAAAGATCAGCGACGAAGAGGGCGGCAACTTCGCCATCGTCTTCGCGGCCATGGGCGTTAAGAGCGACGTTGCGGACTATTTCCGCCGCTCTTTCGACGATTCCGGCATTCTGCAGAGGGTCGTCATGTTCCTGAACCTTGCGAACGACCCGATCATCGAAAGAATCCTCACCCCGCGCTGCGCGCTTACCGTCGCCGAATACCTCGCCTTCGAGCTCGGGATGCACATCCTCGTCATCATGACGGACATGACCTCATACGCCGAGGCGCTGCGTGAATTCAGCTCGTCAAAAGGTGAAATTCCGGGCAGGAAGGGCTTCCCGGGCTACCTGTATTCCGACCTTGCTTCTATCTACGAACGCGCCGGAATGATCCGCGGCAAGCAGGGGTCCGTCACGCAGATTCCGATTCTCACCATGCCAAATGACGACGTGACGCACCCGGTGCCGGACCTGACCGGCTACATCACCGAAGGACAGATTGTCCTGGACCGCTCTCTCGACGCCTCCGGGACTTATCCGCCGGTTTCCGTCCTCCCCTCCCTTTCCCGTCTGATGAAAGACGGCATCGGCAAAGGGTTCACGCGGGAAGACCACGCTCCGCTCTCCAACCAGCTGTTCGCTTCGTACGCAAAGGTGATGGACGCGCGTTCCCTCGCTTCCGTAATCGGCGAGGAAGAGCTGTCACCGGAAGACAAAAAATACCTGGAATTCGGCAAGCAGTTCGAAGCCAAATTCGTCACACAGGGCGCGTCGGAAAACCGCAGCATCGAGCAGAGCCTCGACCTCGGCTGGGAGCTGCTGACGACCCTGCCGCGCGAGCTTCTGGACCGCTTGGACAACGAAACGCTCGACAAATACTACGAGCCCGCCAAAAAGCGCGTCGCGGAAGCGGCGGCCCAGAAAAATTCCGATAAGGCCGGCTCCGTAAAGGCAGGCGCAGGCCCGGCGGAAAGCGGAGGCGACGGAATTGAGTGAACAGATCGTTCCAACCAAAGGAAATCTGCTTGCGTCGAAAAAGTCCCTCGAGCTTTCCCGCACCGGTTTCGACCTTCTGGACAGGAAGCGGAATATCCTCATCCGTGAAATGATGTCGCTGATCGACCGCGCTACGAAAATCCAGGGCAAAATCGACAAGACCTATGCGGAAGCCTATGCCATGCTGCAGCGCGCGAACATCTCCCTTGGCATCTGCAAAGAATTCTCCGAGACCGTGCCCATTGAAAATGGCCTGAACGTCGCGTACCGCAGCGTGATGGGCGTCGAGATTCCCATGGTTTCCCTGGAAGAATCGAAGACACCCACCGCCCCGTTCGGCCTGTACTCCTCCAACATCCTGCTCGACCAGGCCTACCAGAAGTTTATGGAGGTCAAGCGCCTGACTGCCGAGCTGGCGGAAGTCGAGAACAGCGTCTACCGCCTGGCCGACGCGGTGAAAAAGACACAGAGGCGCGCCAATGCCCTGAAAAACATTATGATTCCGAAATTCGAGGCGAATGTAAGGCTCATTACAAACGCCCTGGAAGAAAAAGACCGCGAAGAGTTTTCGCGGCTGAAGATCATAAAAAAACAAAAGCAAGAACGGCTCGCATAAAAAAGCTCCTGCATCTGCAGGAGCTTTTTTGCATCATTACGGTCGCGCGGAGCATGGTTCAGAAAAAGACGGAAGCTCCGCTCACGTTTTCGCGGGGAGCGACAAAAAGCTGGAAATCCCTGTCCTGTTTGAAGCCGTTCAGGTTCAGAGAGCACAGCGACGTCTGGTACGCAAGCTCCGGCGTGTTGTTCTCGGCGCTCAGGTGGGCGAGCAGAAAACGCGTGGTCCCGTGCCGGGCCAGCCTGCTCAGCTCCGCCGCGCAGTCCGCATTGGAGAGATGCCCGATGGCGGAAAGGATGCGCTTCTTGAGCGGATAAGGATAAGGACCGTTTTCCAGCATGCCGATGTCATGATTGGACTCCAGCACGACAAAATCCGCGCCGGTCAGCTCCGCCTGCACTTTTTCCGAAAGATACCCCAGATCGGTGGAAAGCGCGACGGAACGCCCGTCCTGCGTGAGGATGCGGTACCCGACGCATTCGGCGCTGTCATGGGAAAGCGGGAACGGCACAATCCGCATCCCGGCACATTCCACGCCTGAGCTTTCAATCACCGAGGATTGAAATTTTTCGGAAAGGCACCCCATGCCGCCGAGGGCGCTAAGAGTGCCGGGCGACGCATAGACGGGCAGATGATACCGGGACGCGAAAACACGCAGCCCCGCCACATGGTCTGCGTGTTCATGCGTGATAAAAACGGCCTTCACGGCATCCGTGGAAATACTGCATTGCTCCAGCCTTGCCGTAACCTGTTTGGCCGAGCGCCCGATGTCTACCAGGATCCCCTCTTCGCCCGAACCTATGTAATAGCAGTTCCCGCTGCTTCCGCTGAAAAGCGGACAAAGTCTCGCCATCTCGGTTCCTTTCCCTATGCAAAAGGGGACGGCAAACGCCGGTCCCCAAACTGTCAGATTGCCTGCGCCGTTTCCTGCTCGGGAATCGGGACGCGGCGGATATCGGCGCCGAGACTCTGAAGCTTCAAGTCGATATTTTCATATCCGCGCTCAATCTGCCGGATATTTTCAATCTGGGTTGTTCCGCGGGCACACAGAGCCGCGATGACCAGCGCAGCGCCCGCGCGCAGATCGGTGGCCTTGACCGGCGCGGCATCCAAGTGATCGACGCCCTCGACGACGGCCAGCTTGCCGTCGACCGAAATCTGCGCCCCCATGCGCTTCAATTCCTCCACATAGCGGAAACGGTTGTCCCACACGCTTTCGTTTATGATGCTGGTCCCCTCGGCAAGCGACAGCAGCACCGCAATCTGCGGCTGCATATCCGTCGGGAAGCCCGGGTGCGGCATTGTCTTGATGTTGCATTTGTTCAGCTTTTGATTGCGGGCAACGCGGATGGAATCATCGAATTCGGTCAATTCAACGCCCATTTCTTCCAGCTTTGCAGAAATGGATTCCAAATGCTTCGGAATGACGTTTTTGACCAGAACGTCGCCCCCGGTCGCGGCGGCGGCCACCATATAGGTGCCGGCTTCAATCGGGTCCGGAATAATGGAATAACTTGTCCCGTCCAGGTGCTGGACGCCGCAGACCTTTATGACGTCCGTCCCGGCTCCGCGGATATCCGCACCCATGGAGTTCAGGAAGTTCGCCAAATCCACAATGTGCGGTTCCTTCGCCGCATTCTCGATTACAGTCGTCCCCTCGGCTTTGACTGCGGCCAGAATGATATTGGCGGTCGCCCCCACCGACACCACGTCGAGGTAAATATGGCTGCCGACCAGCCTGTCCGCATAGACGTCGACCATGCCGCCTTCCAAGCGGTGTTTTGCACCCAGAGCGGCAAATCCTTTCAGGTGCTGATCAATCGGCCTGACGCCGAAGTCACAGCCGCCGGGCATGGTAACGACCGCATGGTGAAATTTCCCCAACAGTGCGCCGAGCAGATAGTAGGAACCCCTCATATGCCGCGCAAGTTCTTCCGAGGCGATATACGTTCTGATCGAAGACGGATCGATCTCGATGGTCGAGCGATTGATGCTGCGGATTTTTGCCCCCATGTCATACAGGATTCTGGTAATGGAAGTCACGTCGGTAATATCCGGGATATTTTCAATTCTGCAGATGCCGTCAGACAAAATAGCCGCCGGTATGATTGCAATCGCAGCGTTTTTTGCACCGCTGATATTGACTTCGCCCTGCAGGCGGCAACCGCCCTTAATAACAAATTTGTCCAATGCGGTACGCTCCATTTCTAAAAATCAAGCATTACTATTATAACAAGTTTTCACGAAATATTTAGCGCCGCAGTCAAGAAAACGGTTTGAAATTACTTGCAAAATACAAAGTAAAAAAAGTTAAAACAGACAATAAAAAACATACGGCAAATGCTTTTATGCAATTGCATATGGCAGTCCGTATTACCATTCATTGTGGTTATAAAGAACGAAACCCGGGGCCTTCCGTCATACGGAAACAATATGCTGCCGCCGGGTAAAACCGCTTTCACACTGCTTTTCAACGTTCCTAATGATAATAATACACAAAAAAGAAAAAGTCAACATCAATCAAAAGATGAAATCACTTTTGTTCAATATTTTTTCATCCCGCTGAAATCTCTACGACACATATTGTAACGGATTCACTTTCGTTCCGTTCTTGATCACTTCAAAATGGCAGTGCGGCCCGGTTGAATTTCCCGTGCTCCCCACCCTGCCGATAGCCTGCCCTTTGGAAACGCTCTGCCCCGCCGTGACCAGAATCTTGCTGCAGTGGCCGTAAAGCGTGCTGTATCCGTTGCCGTGGCTGATGATGATGCAGTTCCCGTACCCGTCGTTCGGACCGGCCAGGGTGACCACTCCTCCGTCGGAGGCGACGATTGTCCTGCCGTACGCGCCGGATCCCGAAATGTCGATACCGGTGTGGAAAGCGCCCCACCGCCATGTGAAATAAGTCGTAATGGTATGAAGCGACGGCACCGGCCACATAAACTTTCCGCTGGCGACGCCGGTCTCGTTCTGCGGCCTCTTTTTCGTGCCGGTTAAAACGACCTTGTCGACAGGCTGCTGAAGCACCGTGGCGGAAAGGTTAATCCGCGAGGTTTCCGCGCCGTTTACCGTGTGGACCTGGTCCGTAAGACGCTGCTTTCCGTTTACGCCTTCCGTAACCACTTTGGTATAATCGGTGTAACGGGTGTCGTCCTCGCGCGTCACGGTGGTGTAGGGAATCTCAACGTCGTAGGTCACCGTTTTGACCAGTTCCACTTCCAGCGTGGGGACCGCACGCTCCAGGTTAATCAGGTCGCCCGGATGCAGCATATCCCCCAGTTGGTTGTTGTTGATCTTATTCAGTTCCGCGACCGTGGTGTGGTTCGCGCCCGCAATGGAGGTGGCCGTGTCGCCCGGACGGACCGTGTAGGTCACGGCGGCCTTCGAGGTGCCCCCCACCAGCTTTTGCATGGAGTCCGTGCTGATGATCGACATGGTCGGGAAAAGGCCGCTCACAATCTCGACGTTCTTTGTAAACTGGGCCTTCACGTTCGGGTCGTTCCCGCGCGCGGCGTTCAGGATTCCGTCCAGAATATACCGCAGGTCCGCGCCGCTCTTCACGGCGCCCACCAGCTCGCCGTCCATATAAAGGCCGCTCGCCTCTTCTATGATGCCGTCGGACTGCCGGATCAGCAGATCGCACACCGAGTTGGGGGTGAGATAATCGGCCTTCCCGGCGGTAAGCCGGAAGCTCGGCGCAAATTTGATTTCCGAGGATTTCTGCGCCGTGTCGTGCACCATGCGCTGGTTGACCATTTCCGTGGCCTGCTCATAAACGCTTTCGTTCTGAATGGCGGCAATCTGCTGCCCCTGATTGGTCAGGACCAGGCCGAAGCTCATCGTGTTCCAGCGGTGCGCGGTCAAAACAAGCAAAAGGACCGATGCGGCGGCAAGGGTGAAGTGGAAAACGGAAGACAGAAATTCACGGTGAAGCCCGGCGCCCCGGTGCGTAAAGCGGGAATATTCCCTCAGAGCCTGCAGAAACCCGGTATGCCGCGGACGCGAAAAAACGGCGCGGAATCTTGAAAAAGCCGCGCGGGCGGCGAGCAGCTCCTGCCGCAGCCTGCGAAGCCGCTTTCCGGCCGTCTGTAAATAAACCGCTGCCGCCGCCGAGGCGACAGGCCGAAACGCATGCCGCAGCCGCCTGTTCAGGCGTTTGCAGACCCGAAGAGTCTGAATGCCCACAATATATAAAAAGCGGCACCAACGGATGTGAAGAACAGCGCAGAAATCCGTCGAATGCCGCACCAAGGCTCTGATGGAAAAAAATTGCCGCTGCATCGCAAATAACCTTTCTAACGAATCGCAAAATGTTACAAACTTGTAATAATGATAGACCTATCATATAACAAACATAACAATTTTGCAACCCTTAAGCAGGATTTTTTCAGACGCAGCCTGAAAGATTCAGGAGGGATACTTCAGCTTTTCACTGTTCCAGTCCTGAATCACGGGAAGAAAATTCTTTGCTTCGCGCGCGGCGCCCTGCAGATCGTGCTCAAGGCAGTTGCCGCACTCTTCCAGGGCCGCTCCCGGAATCGGCCCGCCGTACTCCGCAATCTGACGGAAAATGCGGATGATCAGCTTTACGGCCTCGTCTTTGTCTACGTCCCGCAGAAGGAAGTAGAAGCCCGTGCGGCACCCCATAGGCCCGAAATAAATCACCCGGTCGGCGTACCCCGAATTGCGGGCGAACGTGGCGAACAGGTGCTCTATGGTATGCAGCGCGGCGTTTTCAAGGTAAGGCGGCGTGTTCGGCTTGCGCATCCGAATGTCGTAGGTAACGATGTCGCCGTCCACGCGGGAAAGATAGATCCCCGGGACCAGCTTGGTGTGGTCGACGCTGAAACTGGCAATGCGCTTCATCATAATGCTCACTCCTTATGAAAATGGAATATGGTCGGTAAAGGAATCATAATGTTCCACGGAAAAGAACCGGCTGATGAAATCAAGGCTTTCCGCCGCAGACTGCCGGTAAAGGTCAAGGTAAGTCTCGGTGCGGGGACGGGGCGCCGCGGGCGGCCAGGCCCACGGAGCGCCGGAAATATTCGCATAGTCGTAATCGTCGTCCTCCATCATGCCGTGAAAAAAGCAGGAAAGATAATATTTATGGAGGCGGCCCTCCACCGATTGGAAAAACGTCTTTTTGAAGCCGGTCCTGTCGTTCTGCAGGCGGCCCGCAAGACGGCAGTGGCGCATGGCGGCGAGGACCCCGGCCTCGTCTTGCTGCCTGCCGTAAAGCTTGCGGAAGACGAAGGCGTATAGCGCGGCAATCTGTTTCTGAACTTCCGGATCCTTCGGCACCGTTTTCTTGAGGTCGAACGAAGTCGGCAGATCGCCGCTTTCAAAGCGGAGCGTAATGTTGTCCAGGGCCGTTTCGATCTGGCTGTGGAGAAAGACGCCGGGGCGATCCGGATAAAGCTTTTTCAGTTCCCGTATCTGCGCGTACACATAGGGGTGCACGTTCCGGTCCAGGCTGTAGTGGCATAAAAAGCCGAACAGGTAAGACCGGGAGACGACGTCCCGGGGCCTGCCGGCGCAATAGCTGCGCATAGCGGAAAAAAGCTCGCTCGGGTCCCCCTTATGCATCCGGCTGCCGAGCACCGCAAGCCACTGCCTCTGGCCAAGCGGCGGAAAATCGTAAAAAAGAAAGTCCGGCCCCTGCGCGCCCCAGCAAAAAGCGGATTGACAAATGGGCTCGCCGCCGGACTTCTGATATTCTTTCAACACCCTTTGGGCCAAAAGATAATGGGAAATGGCTCCAGCCACCGATTAAACACCCCGGTTTCTCAGCAAGACAGGTTCAGGCTGATTCTTATAGTAGCACGACCGGGAGAAAAATTAAAGCACTTTTGATAAAAAGTCCTGGAGCCTCGGGTTCCGGGGATGATCAAAAAAGTCGTCCGGCTTTGATTCTTCCAGAATCTGACCGTCGGACATAAACAGCACCCTTGTCGCGACCTCGCGCGCAAACCCCATTTCATGCGTCACGACGATCATGGTCATCCCGTCGTCCGCAAGCTCTTTCATGACCGCAAGCACCTCGCCGACCATTTCGGGGTCCAGGGCGCTCGTGGGCTCGTCGAACAGCATCACGTCCGGCTCCATCGCGAGGGCGCGCACAATGGCAATGCGCTGCTTCTGCCCGCCGGAAAGCTGCCCCGGGTAGGCGTCGGCCTTATCCGCAAGGCCGACGCGCGCCAGAAGCTGCCGGGCCTGCTCGTCGGCGTCCCGCTGTGTTTTCAGCTTCAGGCTGACCGGCGCAAGGGTGACGTTCTGCCGGACGGTCAGATGCGGGAAGAGATTGAAATGCTGGAACACCATGCCCATTTTGCGGCGCAGCGCGTCGATGTCGCACCCGGGCTGATTGATCTGCTGGCCCTCGAACCAGACCTCCCCGGCAGAAGGCTCCTCCAGCAGGTTCAGACAGCGCAGAAAGGTGCTTTTGCCGGAGCCGGACGGGCCGACCACGACGACCTTCTCGCCCTTTTCAATCTCCTGATCAATTCCCTTTAAAACCTCAACGTCCCCGTCGAGCGTATGGAAGCTTTTTTTCAGGCCTTTAACGGTTATCACTTCTACGCAGCCTCCTTTCAAATTTCGTAAGAAGCGCAGTCAGGCCGATTACGATGACAAGGTACACAAGGGCCGTCGTCAGCAGCGGAGTAAACGCAAGGTATGTGATGCTGCGGATGATATCGCCGCCCTTGGTCAGGTCCTGAACACCGATATAACCGGCTACGGACGTCTCTTTCAAAAGCGCGATGAATTCATTGCCGATAGCGGGAAGCACGTTTTTTAGCGCCTGCGGGAACACGATCTTGAACATGGTCGTCCGCTGGCTCAGGCCGAGGGAACGGCCTGCCTCTATCTGCCCGTGATCGACGGAAAGGATGCCGCTGCGGATGACCTCCGCGACATACGCCCCCGAGTTGATGCCGAACGCCAAAGTGGCCGCAACCATCTTGTCGGCGCTCGTAAGGATGACGTAATACATAATCATCAGCTGCACCACGACGGGCGTCCCGCGGATAATGGTAAGGTATAGCGTGCAGATCCCGTTCGCAATGCGCAGCTTCTTCGGCTTTCCCACATGGGCAACCTTGACCAGCGCGACAATCGTCCCCAGCAGGACGCCGATCAGAACCGCAAAGACGGTAAGAATCAGCGTATTCTCCAAACCGATCAGGATGTACTCGTACCGGTTGCTCTCAATCAGGGACTGATAAAATTCATGCCCCATATCCTGAAAAAAAGCCATCGGCAGCGCGGCAAAAATCGGATTCATTCTTCATCCTCCTTGATGTAACGCAAATGCGGGATGCAAACCGAAATCTGCACCCCGCAGGCGGTCGGCGAAATCGCGCGGCTGCAAAACAGTCTGGCAATCTGCCCGACTGCGCGGCTGAACCTGCAAAATTCGGCCGCATACAAAATATGCTTCCTCATTTGCAGGTCCGCCGTCTTGCTCTGCGCGATTTTCAGACGCCTGAATAATGACCCGCCGGACCAATCAGCCGTTTTCCAGCGAAGATTTATACGTGTTGATGATTTCGTCGAGCTTCCCGCTGGATTTCAGCTCTTTCAGAACGAGGTTGACGTCATTCAGAAGCTGCGTGTTCCCTTTCTTGACCGCGATGGCGTAATGCTCCACGGTAAGTGCGTCGCTCAGCTTCTGGAGCTTGTCGGAATGCATGGAGACGAATTTCTGCGCCGGAAAATCGTCGATGACGACCGCGTCCAGCCTGCCGTTCAGAAGATCCGTGACCGCGTCTGCGCCTTTGTTGAAACGCTGTACGCTCTTGACCTTGATGTCGCCGGAACCGTCTTCATTCGTGCAGAAGGTATCACCCGTCGTGCCCTGCTGAACGCCGACCGTCTTCCCGTTAAGATCCGCGCGGACCTTGATGGCGCTCCCCTTCGGGACAATGATGGACTGTGTGGCGTCAAAATAGGGGTCTGAGAAATCAACGTTTTCTTTTCTGTCGTCCGTCACCGTCATGCCGGCCGCGACAAAATCACATTTGCCGCTCTTGAGCTCCATAATCAGCGAGTCAAAGTCCACGTCGTTGATGCTGAGCTGGGCGCCCAGCTTCTGAGCGATGACATTCGCAATATCGACGTCGATGCCGACAATCTTGTTGTTGTCCTTCGATTCAAAGGGAGGAAATTCCGCGTTCGTCGACATCACGATTTTTCCGCTGGACTTGATGCTGTCCGGAACGATGATCGCATCGGAGGATCCGGAGGCCGCTTCGGAAGAAGCCGCCTTGGAACCCACGGCGGAGCTTGCCGCCTCGCTCGACGCGGTCGTGCTTCCCCCGGAACAAGCTGCAAACGGAACCATCATGGCAGCCGCGAGAACCGCGGCAATTATTTTCTTCATGCTCTGCATAAAAATCTGCCCCTTTATTAATTCATAATCTCTCGATTGGTATGTCTGTATTATATCGCATATTTATGCAGTTTTCAAGTATAAATTGCAGATATTATGAAATTTTATTCATTTAATTTCATTGCCGCCGCGAGAGCGCCCATATCCGCCGGCAGAGCGCACCGGAATTTCAGCATCCTGCCCGACACCGGGTGCCGGAACCTCACCTGCGCGCAGTGCAGCGCCTGACGCGGAATGAACCGCCTGCTGCCCCCGTACATATCGTCCCCTGCTAGCGGATGGCCGCAGTCGGAAAAATGTACGCGGATCTGGTGGGTCCGGCCGGTCCGGATGCGGACGGCAAGAAGGCTGTACGCATCGTCCCCGGCAAGACAGCGCCAGAGCGTGACCGCCCCGGCGCCTTCCGGCGTGACGGCCCGCTGGACGGTATGCCCGGGCATAAGGCCGATGGGCCTGTCGATTTTACCGCCGCCGGGCAGCACCCCGTCGCAGACCGCGAGGTACAGCTTTTTAATCTTTCCGGCCAGCCGGAAAGCCGCATAAGAATTCTTCGCAAGCACGACGAGGCCGGTCGTGTCCTTATCCAGCCGGTAAACCGGGCGGAACGAAAACCGCCGCCCGGACTTCATCCAATAGTAGGAAACGGCGTTGGCCAGGCTGTCGCAGTCGTGCCCCGGGGTCGGGTACATCGGCATCCCAGACGGTTTTGCCAGCACGAAAACATCTTCGTCCTCATAAATTGGCTCAAAAGCCAGGCGGACCGGCTTCTGGAATTTGTCGTCGTCCCGAAATGCGACGCGGATTCTGTCCTGCGCCTGCAGGACGTCCGTCGCGATGACAGGCAATCCGTTGCGCAGGACCCCGCCCGGCAGGCGCTTCAGGCCCGCAAACTGCCGGGCGGAGATTCCGCAGAACCCGCGCAGGAATCCCTTTAATCTGACCCCGTCATATTCCCCGGGGACAGTAAATTCCAGTATCCGCATGTTTCCCCTCCCGACTGTTTTCCGGACCCGGGCGGCGTCAGACGGCGTTGCGCAGGCCTTTGGGATACTTGTTTTTGAGCCTGCCGCCGGAGCATTTGCCGAACCCGAGCATCACGCCTTCGACCGAGACCCCTGTGTAGCCCTGTATGCCGTCCGTCCGCACCGCCAGTTCTTCGCCGCGGAGAAACGCGCGGATTTCGGGAGAATCAGAGGTAAAATCGACATGGCGGTTCAATTTTGAGGGATCGGCCGCCATGAAGAGGGCGTGCTCCGGCTCCACGCGTCCGGGGCGCAGCCTGCCCAGCAGAACGCCCGCCCGCAGGACGTTCAGGCCGCCGAGCGCGGGCAGAAGAGCGGGCAGAAGAAAAAAGGCGTCGCGGCGTTCTTCGATTCTGCGCTCCGGCCCGGACCTGAAAACCTGCCGGTAAAGCTCTTCCGCCATGCCGACATTCCGGCCCTTTGCCGGCACATATTCCGCCGCCGCGGGAGGATTGGCGGAATTTCTGCGCAGCACGGCGACGAAATGGCCCTCGCCGCCGTCCATCGGGAAAATGCGGCGCGCCTGGGGCAGAAGGGCGGGCCGTCCGAAAGCGAGGCCGGGATCGATCAGTTCAAAATCCTCCCGGGCTTTCAGAAACGCAGAAATCACGCCTTCGTTCTCTTCCTCTGAAAACGTGCAGGTGGAATAGACCAGAACCCCGTTTTCTTTCACCGCAAGGCTGGCGCTCTGCAGAATCGCGAGCTGGCGCACCGCGCAGGCGGCGACATGCGCCGGACTCCAGTCGCGCACCGCTTCTTCACTTTTGCGGAACATCCCCTCGCCGGAGCAGGGCGCGTCCACCAGGACACGGTCGAACCAGCCGGAAAGCGCGCGGCACAGCTTTTCCGGCTGGCAGCAGGAAACGACGGCGTTCGCGGCGCCCATGCGCTCCAGATTGGACAGCAGGATATCCGCCCGGCCGCGGACGACCTCGTTCGACCACAGAAGCCCCCTGCCGGCGAGAAGCGCGGCAATCTGGGTCGATTTTCCGCCCGGGGCGGCGCAGAGATCCAGAATTTTTTCGCCCGGCCGCGGATCCATGGCCGTCACCGCGGAAGACGCGGAGGGCTCCTGCACATAGAACGCCCCCGCGTGATGCAGCGGCATGAGGCCGATTTTTTCCGCCGTCTGCGGCAGATAATACGCAAGCGGAGAGAACGGGGCCGGCTCCAGCCCCGGGAGCGCGCGGTTCAGGGTCTGAAAGCCGCATTTCAGCGGGTTCAGACGAATCCCGCGGAACGGCGGGTGGCCGCAGCTCGCTTCGAAAGCCGGGAACTCTTCCCCGAGAAGCCGTTCCATCTTCAAAAGAAATTCCCGCGGAAGCCGATTCATTCCCAATCATCTCCAAAAAATAATGGTATAATCTTCTGCTTCCTTACAAACACTAAGGCACAAAAGGGGGTGAATGTGTTTGGACAACAAACAATCCCAGAACAAGAACAAAAACAATTCGGGCAAACAGGACGGCGGGTCGAAAAAGGGAAATTCTTCTTACAGCAACGAGGCCCAGAACAGGAGAAGCGGCACGCAGTGCAGCGATTCCGTTGACGGAAAAAACTGCAAGGACTGATTTTTCGGGAAAACAGGCGGTCCTTCGCTTACGCGGAGGAACCGCCTGTTTTCAGTCTTTCGACTTATGGTCCCGCACAAGCTGCTTCAGCGTTTTGTCGTTCTCGCGGATGGTGCGGAAGCCCTCTCCCGAAATCTCCCCCGCGTCGCCGACAATGATAAAAGCGCGCGGGTCAATGGCGTAAACGATATCCTTGACATGGGCGACCTCATACCGGCGCACTGCACTGAGGATTACCTCGCTCTCCCTGCCGCTGTACGCCCCGTGCCCGTCCAGCAGGGTCACGCCGCGGTCGACGCTGCCGATAATCTCTTTCGCAATCTCTTTGCTTTTCTCAGAGATAATCAGCAGCATCTTGCCGGTCCCGATATCCGTGCCGTAAAGGACGGTATCGACCAGCTGGGTCGACACAAAAATGGCGATGAAGGCGTAAAGGGCGTTGTCGATGCTGTTGTAAACGACTGCGGAAAACGCGACGATGACAAAGTCGACCGACCGCATCAGCCTGCCGATGGAAAGGAAGCGGAAGCGCCTGCCCAAAAGACGCGCAATGAGGTCGGTGCCCCCTGTCGTCGCCCCGCGCATGAAGATAAGAGAGAGGCCAAGGCCTTCGAGGCAGCCTCCGAAGATCGCCGCCAGCATGGGGCTGCCGCTGTACGGGTGCACGACGAGGCCGATGAGGTCGATGGCAAAGGCAAGAATCACCGTCGCCACAGCGCTCTTGATGACCAGCTTGTACCCGATTTCAAGAAAGGCAAAGAAAAAAATAGGCACGTTGAACAGCAGCGTCAGCACGCCGATGGGCAGGCCGGTCAGGTAATTGACCACCGTACTGATGCCGGAGACTCCGCCGGGCGCAATGTGGTTCGGGGCCGTGAACATACGGATGGAAAGCGCCATCAGCGCGCTTCCCACAAGGCAGAAAACAAGGTCCTTCAGAATTTCCCTGTGCCGGCGTCCGGCAGTCACAGCCAACGGCATAAGATTTTCCTCCTTACTTATTGATCGCAGATCACGTCAAAGATCTCCCGGATCCGGTCATTCCGCCCGTTTAAGTACAAATATCCGAACAGCGCTTCCAGCGCCGTCGCCAGATGATAGTCCTGCTGGTCGGCATTTCTGGGGATATGCCCGGGACGCGCATTCTTACCCCGGCGAAAAATTTCCGCTTCCTCTTCGGTGAGAACCGGCGCCAGCTTTTCCGACGCCAGGGCTTGGGCCCGGCAGCAGACCTGGGCGACCGAAAGCCTGTGAAGCTCCGAAGACGGCCGGCTGCCCATGCGAACCAGGCGCTCGCGCACCAGAATCTCATACACGGCGTCGCCGAGAAAGGCAAGCGCGAGCGGACTTAACTGTTTTGGGTCACATGCAGGGCCAGAAAACTGTTTCAACCCGCCGCCCCCTATTCCACAAATTCAAATTCGAGGCCGTAGATCTCGACCGTGTCGCCCTCTTTAACGCCCGCTTCCCGCAGGGCGTCGTCGACGCCGGACTTTTCCAGAAGCTGCTGAAAATACCGGAGCGAGTCCGAATCCGCGAAATTGACGGAGCGCATCGTCTCTTCCAGCCACGGCGCCTGCACCGAGTAGGCGCCGTCCTTACGCTGAACGGAAATCTCCTGCCGGTTGTCCACTTCCGGCGCCTTTTCCGGCGCCGGCTCGGGCTCAAAGCGCCGGATGGGCGGGAGCGTGGAAAGCAGCTGCGAAATGCGGTTCAGCAGCGGGTCGACCTGGTAGCGGATCGCCGCCATAATCGGGAAAAATTCGTATCCCTGCCCCACGACGAACCGGCGGAAATCTTCGATCTGCTCTTCGCTTGCGAGGTCGCATTTGTTGCCGGCGACCAGCATGGGGCGTTCCATCAGCTTTGGATTGTATTTGGCGAGCTCTGTGTTGATCGCCTCAAAATCCTGCTTCGGATTGCGCCCCTCGCTGCCGGAAACGTCGACGATATGGACGATCAGGCGGCAGCGCTCCACATGACGGAGAAACTGGTGCCCGAGGCCCGTCCCCTCGCTGGCCCCTTCGATCAGGCCGGGGATGTCCGCGATGACGAACGAGCGATCGGTGCCCAGCCTGACGACGCCCAGCACGGGCGACAGCGTCGTGAACGGGTAGTCTGCCACCTGCGGCTTCGCCTCGCTGACGGCGGAAATCAGCGTCGATTTGCCCACGTTCGGGTAGCCGACCAGAGCGACGTCGGCAAGCAGCTTCAGTTCCAGCGACAGCTCCATGCTTTCTCCCGCAGCGCCCGGCTTCGCAAAGCGCGGGGTCTGGCGCACCGGCGTGGCAAAATGGGAATTGCCCCACCCGCCGCGGCCGCCTTTTGCGATGATCTGCGGGCCGTCTGCGGAGAGATCCGCCACAATACGCCCCGTGGAGGCGTCTTTCAGCAGCGTTCCGCGCGGCACGCGGATGACGAGGTCCGCGCCGCTGCGCCCGTTGCAGTGCTTCCCCTTGCCCGCCTCTCCGTTTTCGGCGATGAATTTTCTTTTGTAGCGAAAATCCGAAAGAGTAGAAAGATTGTCGTCGACCTGAAAAACAATATTCCCGCCCCGGCCTCCGTCGCCGCCGTCCGGCCCGCCGGATGCAATGTATTTTTCCCTGTGGAACGCGACCGCTCCGTCGCCGCCGTTTCCTGCGCTTATCCTGATTTTGGCGCTGTCTATAAACATGGCGCGATCATCCCTTCCAGCAGATTATTCTGCGCGTAAAATACGAAAAAAATCCCGGGCGAAAACACCCGGGATTGCTTTCTCAGATTCTCCGGTACAACCGTTACTGCTCGGCCTGATAGACGCTGACCTTTTTGCGGTCGCGGCCCAGATGCTCAAACTTCACTTTCCCGTCGACCAGAGCAAACAGGGAATCGTCGGAGCCGATGCCGACATTCTCGCCCGGATGGATATGCGTTCCGCGCTGCTTGACAAGGATGTTGCCCGCAAGCACGAACTGGCCGTCCGCGCGCTTTACGCCGAGACGTTTGGATTCGGAATCGCGCCCGTTCTTCGTGGAGCCCATTCCCTTTTTATGAGCAAACAGCTGAATGTTTATCTTCAACATTTGTTTACACCTCCGTGTCTGTTATTTCAATATTCTGGGGATACTGTCTCTGCAGGCCTTCCATATGAAGCCGGAAGCCCTTGAGTACTGCGCCCGCGACGGCGTCGCCGGGGGAAAACAGCTTGAGGAACATGACGCCGTCCTCCGCAGTGACGTCCGCGGCGCTGCCCGCAACGTCCGTAATGGTATTGGCCGCAAGGTATGCCGCGGAAGAAACCGCAGCACAGACGATATCGCTTCCCTCACAGGAATAGCCGGAGTGCCCTTTCAGACGGAAACCAACCGGCCTGCCGGCCTGCGAAAAAAATTCTGCCCGAATCATGGCTCAGGCGTTGATGGCTTCGATCTGAACCTTCGTGTAAGGCTGCCTGTGGCCCATTTTACGCTTTTCGTTCTTCTTCGACTTATAGGTGAAGACCGTGATTTTCGGGGACTTCCCGTTTTTCAGGACTTTGCCCGTCACGGTGGCGCCCTCAAGATAAGGGGTGCCGACTTTCAGCCCGTCGTCGCCGTTCAGGGCCAGCACCTTGAACTCGACCGTGCTGTCTTTTTCGGATGCAAGCTTTTCGACGAAGATGACGTCGTCCTTTGCCACCTTGTACTGCTTGCCGCCGGATTCAATCACTGCAAACATGAATAAAGGTCCTGCCTTTTCCAATAATCTCGCTACTGCCGGGCGGGTTTCCCTCTTCATAGCCCGTAGTAAGCGGCTTAAGAATGATACCACATTTCGTCAATTTTGTCAAGGCGGAACTTTTCCCGGCAGGCGCCTACGCGGCGAACCGGTTCTGATATTTTTTGGGGATGCTCTGGTCGATGATGTTCTGGACAAACGAGCGGCCGAAGCTCGGGGTAAACGCCCGCACGCCGTGCTGCGCCGCCATTGCGTCGGTGTACTCGCTGAACGGGTAGACGGTGATGTTCGAGTATTTGCTGCCGTAGTGCGTGACGAGCGGGGTGAATTCCATCGAGGTGTACGCAGTCTTTCCGGTTGTCCCGCTTTTCGTCATGGTGACGGTGAGGAACCCGCTGACCATGTTCTTGCCCGACTGCTGCGCGGAAACAAAATTGCCGAGGGCAAAAATGACGGGGCACTTCGCGCCGTCGGAAGGCCGGGTCAGCACCGTCAGCTGCTGAACGACATGCGGGTGGTTGCCGAAAATGATGTCCGCGCCCCAGTCGACCATCTGCTGCGCCAGCGTTTTCTGCTTCTCCGTCAGCGTGTACGTGTCCTCGGTCCCCCAGTGGACGGAGACCACGACCACGTCCGCCATGCTTTTCGCTTTCTGGATCAGCTGCCGGATCAGCTCAGTATCGTCTGCATAGACAATGCGGTACTGCGACCCTTTGGGCAGATACAGGCCGTTCGTCATCTCCGTGACGCCGAGATACGCCGTTTTGATGCCTTTTTTCTCGACGATTCGAATATTCTGAAGATCCTCGTCATTCCGGTAGACGCCCGTCACCTCGACGGGCTTGGTGTCCCAGTAATCCAGCGTCGCCTTGATTCCCTTTTCGCCCTTGTCGAGGATATGGTTGTTCGCGTGGTTGATCACGTCGAACCCGATATTGACCAGGGCGTCGCCCACCTCGGTCGGCGAGTTGAAAAGAGGATAATTGGACGGCGGCAGCACCCTGCCGGCCAGCGGCGTCTCCTGATTGATGACGGCGACGTCGGCGCTTCTGACCTGGTCGGCCACGTGCGCGTAAACGGGCGCAAAATCATACCCGTTTCCCCCGGCGCGCTGCTGGGCCTGCTTATAGATGGAGCTGTGAATCAGGTCGTCGCCCGCGCCGAGAATGGTGATGGAAACGTCTTTCGGCGCCGCCGAACTCGGCGGGGAAGAGGCTTTGACGTCCTGCGAGGACGTCTGAGCCGCAGACGACGCCGGCTGAGAGGCCTGTCCCGGCAGAAGTTTCGTCCAGGCCCGGTTCTCCGGGCCGTAGAAAAGGACCAGGACCACACAGACTGCCGCCGCGGCGAGCAGAAGCAGAGGCCGCAGGAATTTTTTCCGTCCAGACTTTCCGTGTGTTTTCATCACCCGTTCATTGCGTCTCATATGCAAACCGTCCTTTAATCATCGTTCAATCCGCCTAAGTATGGGAATAGTATATCATAAGAATGTCTGAAATACCAAATTATTTGCGCGAGGCCGCAATTACCGTGTGCCCGGCCGGTTTTAAGAATTGCCAATAAAGGCTTTTTTTGCTATAATCACAATGGATTTTGTCGCCGGAAGAAAGGAAGTTGGGTCATGAACCGGAAAAAGAGCGGCCGCGTGGCGGCTGTCGTAGACATTGACTCCAATTTGCTCAGAATGCGGATTTCCCAGCTGAAAAAAAAGGAGATTTCGGACCTTGACCGTCTGGAAAAGCCGGTCCGCCTCGGGCATGAAGTGTTCACCGCGGAAAAAATCAGCTTTGAGAGCCTGCGCGAACTTTCGGACCTGCTGAAAGGCTACGGCGAAATTATGAAGGAATACGGCACCGACCAGTACCGGGTCGTGGCCACCACCGCCCTGCGGGAGGCCCGAAACCGCTCCTACGTAATCGATCAGCTGAAAATCCAGAACGACATGACGGTGGAAATTCTGGAGGAAAGCCAGGAAAAAGCTCTGATTTACTCCAAGGTCCTGGAATACCTGAGCAGCGCGGAGGACAAAAAAAGCGAAAGCGCGCTGATTGCGTATATCGGGGCCGGGACCATCGGGTTCGCCGTGTACGACGGCTCCAAAATGATATTCTCGCAGAATATACCGATGGGTTCCATCAAGCTGCACGAGATGCTCGGCGACGTTCAGAACGATACCGACAATTTTTACGCGGTCGTGGAGGAGTACCTTCACACCGTCTTCGGGCATATCTCCATCCCCTCCGAAACGGGCCGCGTCACAAATCTTGTGCTGACCGGAAGCGGCGTTCAGCTGATCGCCAGGGTCTGCAACGTGAACTCTTCCGAAGACTGCTTCGAAATCGGGGCGGACAGGCTGAAAGATCTCTTCCGCCAGATCTGCTCCATTCCGCAGGAAAAAATAGGCATCCGGTACGGCCTTTCCGAAGAAACTGCCGACCTGCTGTACTCGTCGCTCGCCATCGCGCTTCAGCTGATGGATTTCTCTTCCTCCGACAAGGTCATTTTCCCGAAGGCCGAGCTGTGGGACACGCTGATTGAGCACATGCTGGTCCCGAAAAGCGAAAACAAGTTCTGGGAGCAGGTGCGAATCAGCGCGATCTCCTGCGCGCAGAACATCGCGACCGCGTACCACTGCAACCAGAAGCACGCAGAGTGCATCCGCAAATTTGCCTGCAAGATTTTCGACAAGATGAAGGATTCCCACGGCCTGGACCGGAGAAAGCGCCTTCTTCTGGAACTTGCGGCCATTCTTCACGAGTGCGGCTATTACGTCACCGTGAACCAGCATCTGCTGAACTCGTTCGACCTTATCAAGGACATGGACATTTACGGCATGACCGACGAAGAAATGATGATCACCGCCTATGTCGCAAGGTACAACGACGACGACGCGCCGAATTACGACGAGCCGGGCATCGAGGGCCTGAACGAAGAAAAACGGCTGATCGTCGCGAAGCTGGTCGCCATTTTCCGCCTGGCGAACGCGCTCGACAAATCGCAGAAGCAGAAGCTCAAGGACATCTCTGTCAGGCAGGAGAACAACCGCCTGCTGATTTCCGCCCGAAGCGACGCCGACCTTCACCTGGAGAAATGGGCCTTCCAGCAATGCGCGCCCTTCTTTCAGGAGGTTTTCGGCTTTCACCCGGAGCTTTCCATCCAGTCCGGGCTGATATGACGGCGCGCGCCGCCTTTCAAAATAAAAGGATGTGACACAATGCCAGACGAAATCTCTGAAAAAGTCCCATATATCAACCGGGAACTCAGCTGGATGGATTTTAACAGCCGGGTGCTGGAAGAAGCCTTCAAAAAAGAGAACCCCATTATGGAAAGGATGAAATTTCTCGGCATTACCGCTTCAAACCTCGACGAGTTCTTCATGGTACGGGTCGCCGGGGTCAAAGAGCAGGTCGAATCAAAATATCTGACGCGCGATCCGTCCGGGCTGACCCCCATTGAGGTGCTTCCCGTCCTCTCCGCCAAGATCCATGCGTTCGCAGAGAAGCAGTATTCCTGCCTGAACCGCTCCATCATGCCGGTGCTGCGCCGGGCGTCGATCCGCTTTCTCGCCCCCGAGGAAATGGACGAGGAGCAGAAGCAGTACGTGGCCGACTACTTCGGCAAGGTCCTTTTCCCCGTGCTGACGCCGCTCGCCGTGGACAAGAGCCGGCCGTTTCCCCTGCTCGCGAACAAAAGCCTGAACATCGCCGTCCGGCTGGATCGGGACGGGGAATCCTATTTTGCCGTCGTGCAGGTGCCGTCCATCCTCTCGAGGTATCTCCAGATCCCTTCGGGAAGCGGGAAGACTTTCGCGCTGCTTGAAAACGTCATCATCTATAAGCTGGAAGAGCTGTTCGAGCTGAACGACATCCGCTCGGCCTGCGCGTTCCGCATCACGCGCAATTCCGATTTCGAACTGGACGAAGACACGGAAGACCTGCTGAGCGAAGTCCGGGAATCCATCAAAAAGCGCAAGCGCGGCAAACCGGTCCGGCTTGAGATCTCTTTAAAGCACGACAGGGAAACGCTGCTTTTCCTCAAGGACATGCTTGAAATCAGCGACGACGACATCTACCGCATCCCCGGGCCTCTGGACCTGACCTTCTGCTCGAAGTTTGCCGCCCAGCCGCAGTTCGAGCCGCTCCGCTTCAAGCCGATACAGCCTGTTTACCCGCCCTCCGATTTCTGGGGATACGACGATATTTTCAGGGCGATACGCGAACGGGACCGCATGGTGCACCACCCGTACGAGAGCTTCGAGACCGTCGTCGATTTTGTCAGGACCGCCGCCGCGGACGAGAACGTCCTCGCCATCAAGCAGACGCTTTACCGTGTCAGCGGCCACTCCCCCATTGTGGCCGCCCTGATACGGGCGGCGGAAAACGGAAAGCAGGTCACCGTGCTGGTGGAACTGAAGGCCCGGTTCGACGAAGAAAACAACCTGATGTGGGCCAAAAAGCTGGAAGAGGCGGGCTGCCATGTCATTTACGGCCTTGTCGGCCTGAAGACCCACTGCAAGATTCTGCTCGTCGTGCGGCGCGACGAAGACGGCATCCGCCGGTACGTGCATATGGGCACCGGAAATTACAACGATTCCACCGCGAAAATCTACACCGATATCGGGATGTTCACCTGCAAAGAGCCGTACGGCGCGGACGCCTCGTCGCTTTTCAACGTGCTGACCGGCTATTCCCGCCCGCCGGAATACAACCGGTTCGTCGTGGCGCCGGACGGGATGCGGTCCTTCTTTGAAACCACAATCCAGCGGGAGATAGACAACGCGCAGCAGAACCTTCCCTGCGGCATCACGGCGAAAATCAACTCGCTGGTCGACCCGCAGATCATCGCCCTTCTCTACAGGGTCTCGGGGGCCGGCGTTCCGGTCCGGCTGCTGGTACGCGGCATCTGCTGCCTCATTCCCGGCCTGTCCGGCATCAGCGACAATATCACCGTGCACAGCATCGTCGGCCAGCTGCTGGAGCACAGCCGTATCTTCCGCTTTGAGAATGCCGGGAATCCCCGCATTTTCATGGGCAGCGCGGACTGGATGCAGCGCAACCTCGACCGGCGGGTGGAGCTCGTCTACCCCGTTGAAGACGACGTGCTGAAACAGCGCTCGTTTGACATTCTGGAGCAGATGTGGAACGACAACACCAACACCCGCGTGATGAATTCCGACGGGACCTACGTCCGCGTGGACCGGAGGGGAAAGGCCGCGCAGAACTGCCAGCTTATCTTTTCCCAGCTGGCGCAGGACGCCGTCAGAAAGCTGCAGCAGCAGGAAGAATCCAAACGGTACGAACCGGTCCGCAGTCCGAGGACGGAAAATGCGCCGGCCCGTGAAATGCCATAAACGAAGGGGAAGATATTGTGAAAAGGATCGGGATTTTAACGAGCGGCGGAGACTGTCAGGGGCTGAACGCGGCGATTCGCGGGATCGGGAAAACCCTGTACGGCAAATTCGGAAGCGATGCGGAGATCTACGGCATCCACGACGGGTACCGCGGCCTCATCGAGGGCGACTACCACCTGATGAACCAGAACGACTTTTCCGGCATTCTGACGGTCGGCGGGACCATACTGGGCACGTCGCGCCAGCCCTACAAATACATGCGGGTCCTCGACAACAACAGCGTCGACAAGGTCATGAGCATGAAAGAAAACTACAGCAAGATGAAGCTCGACTGCCTTGTGATTCTCGGCGGCAACGGCACCCACAAGACCGCGAACCTCCTCTCGAAAGAGGGGCTGAACGTCGTGACCCTGCCCAAGACGATAGACAACGACGTATGGGGCACGGACATGACGTTCGGGTTTTCAAGCGCCGCGGACATTGCCACGAACGTGATCGACTGCATCCATACGACGGCGACCTCGCACGGGCGCGTTTTTATTGTGGAGATCATGGGACATAAGGTCGGGTGGCTGACGCTGCAGTCCGGCATCGCCGGTGGGGCCGACGTGATTCTGCTGCCTGAGATTCCATACCGCATCGAATCGGTTGCGGAGGCCATCCGCCGCCGCACCGAAAGCGGAAAGCGGTTTTCCATCCTCGCCGTCGCGGAAGGCGCCATCTCCGCCGAGGAAGCCTCCCTGAGCAAAAAAGCATTCAAGGAAAGCCGCGAAAAAATGAAATACCCGTCCATCTCTTACCGCCTTGCCGACGAGATCGGCAAGGCGACCGACAGGGAGATCCGCGTGACCGTGCCGGGCCATTTTCAGAGGGGCGGAAGCCCGAGCGCGTACGACCGGGTGCTCTCGACAAGGTTCGGCGCGGCCGCCGCCGACCTGATTGCGCAGAAAAAATACGGCAACATGGTCGCGATCCGCAACGGATCCATCGTCCCGGTGCCGCTCGGCGAGGTCGCCGGAAAGCTGAAAAATGTTCCCGAAAACTGCGAGCTGATCCGCACCGCGAAAGAGATCGGCATCGGCTTCGGCTGTGAATAATCCGTTTTTCTTCACTCGGAGGCAAACATCTTTGAAAAATAAAAGAACCCTGTTGCAAAAATGCGGTGCTCTTCTGGCCGTGTGGGCGGTCTGCGCGGGCGTCCTGCTTTCCTGCTCGCCAGCGCCCGACGGGCTTGCCTACCGCGAGTCCTCAGTCCTTTCGTCCGGCGGCTTCTCTTCTTCTGCAGCGCCGGACGTTTCCGGATTCTACAAATCTGTGGACGTCGCGGCCTCTGCGGCTCCGCCATCCTCTTCCGGCGCTGACGGCATCCGGTATTATTTTCCGCGCGCAGGCCAGAAGGCGCAGCCCGTGCTCATCGGCATCATAGGCGCCGCGAAACAGACGCTCGACGTCGCCATCTACAGCTTTACCGACCAGGACGTCGCGTCGGCCCTGATAAAAGCAAAGAACCGGGGCGTCGCCGTCAGGGTCATCACCGACAAGACGCAGTCCGAATCAAGCAGCCAGAAAACCGTCCTGAAAATGCTGACCCGCGCGGGCATCCCCGTAAAAGTGGACACGCACAGCGGAATCATGCACCTTAAGATGACCGTTGCCGACGGAAAAACGGCGACGACCGGAAGCTTCAATTACACGAAGGCGGCGGAAAACTCCAACGACGAGGTTTTCGTCGCCATCAGCAGCGAAAAAGTCGCGAAGGACTTTGGGGACGAATTTGATCGCATGTGGAACGATTCCGGCAAATTCAAAAAATATTCCTGACCGCTGCAAAGACATAAAAAATCCGTACCGGAACGAATCCGGTACGGATTTTTTCATTGCGCGAATCAATCAGCGCTTGACGGAAAACTTCCCCTCGGTGCCGTTTCGCAGCCGCCTGATGTTTTCCCTGTGCTTCCAGATAAGGAAAACGGCCAGAAGAAGCATGGCGGCCGTCGTCACAAAGACATAAGAGAGCGGCTTCGCGCCGGGCGAGGATGGGGCCGCGCGGTATTCCGTAAAATAGACAAAACAGAAATTGGCGACCGGAATCGAGGCGGAGGCCACGATGGAAGAAATAGACACGATTCTCGTGATGATCAGCACAAGCACAAAAATGGAAATGGAAACAAGAAAAACGCGCCAGTCGACGAACGCCACCATCGCACCGGTAGAAAGAATCCCCTTCCCGCCGCGGAAGCCGAAATAAAGCGGATAAATATGCCCCAGCACGCACACGAGGCCGGCCAGATAGGCCCCGTATTCCGCAAAATAAAGCGGAAGCGAATGCTGAACGCAGATGTAACGGAAAATCTCCCGGCCGGCGCATACGGCGATCCCCGCCTTGGCTGCGTCGAAGACCAGGGTAAAAACGGCCGCTTTCACGCCGACGGAACGCAGGACGTTCGTCAGGCCGGCGTTCCCGCTCCCCATGCTGCGGATGTCCTCGTCGTGGTTGAACATCCTTGTGAAGATAATGGAAAAGCTGATGCTGCCCAAAAGATAGGCGATTGCCGCGACCACCAGCGCCGGCAGGGCAAAAAGAGAGAAATCCTCTGCCATTCTCCCTTATCCCTCCCCTGCTTTTTCCCCGCGCTCGCGGACCAGGAAACGGATCGGCGTGCCGCGCAGCCCAAAGGTTTCGCGGATCATATTTTCAAGATAGCGCTGATAGGAAAAATGGAACAGCTGCTTGGAATTGACAAAGAAGACAAAAGTCGGCGGTCTGACAGACGCCTGCGTCATATAATAGATTTTCAGCCGTCTGCCCTTGTCGGTGGGCGGCTGCGTCCTTGACGTTGCCTGCGAAAGCACCTCGTTCAGCTTTCCCGTCGAGATGCGGGTCGAATTCGCCTTCGCCGCGTCGCGCACCGACTCAAAGAGCCTGTCGACCCTCTGGCCGGTCTTTGCGGAAATAAACACAATCGGCGCGTACGACATGAAGGAGAAATCCTTTTCCAGCTGCTTCTGGTACTGCGACAGCGTGAAACCGTCTTTTTCGACCGCGTCCCATTTATTGACCGCAATCACGCAGCCCTTCCCGGCCTCCAGCGCCATGCCGGCGACCTTGGAGTCCTGCTCCGTGAATCCGACGATCCCGTCGATCATAATCACGCAGACGTCGCTTCGTTCCACCGCCATCTGCGCGCGCAGGATACTGTACTTTTCGATCTCGTCTTCCACACGGCTCTTTTTGCGCAGGCCCGCGGTGTCGATCAGGACGAAACGGCCGTACGCGTTCTCAATGGAGATGTCGATCGCGTCGCGCGTCGTGCCCGCGACATCGGACACCAGGCAGCGTTCCTCGCCGCAGATGTGGTTCACAAGCGACGACTTCCCAACGTTCGGTTTCCCGATGATGGCTACGTGCACCGGCTCGCCCTCCGGGCTTTCCTCTTCTTCGGGAGGAAAATATCCGGTGACCCGGTCGAGAAGGTCGCCGGTCCCGTGGCCGTGAACGGACGAAACGCCGACGGGGTCCCCAAGGCCAAGGCTGTAAAACTCGTAAAATTCCGGCGGAAGCTCCCCGACGCTGTCGCATTTGTTCACGCACAGCACAATCGGCTTTCCGCTTTTGATAATCCAGGAGGCAATCTCTTTGTCTGCCGGGGTCACTCCCGACTGAAGATCCGCGACAAAAACAATCACGTCGGCGGCGCCGATGGCAATCTCCGCCTGGGCGCGGATCTGCGCCAGAATCTCATCGGAAGGATCCCATTCGATTCCGCCCGTGTCCACAATGGAGAAAGAGCGGCCGTTCCAGTCGCACTCCCCGAAAATGCGGTCGCGCGTCACGCCCGGCGTATCGTCCACAATGGAAAGACGCCGGCCAATCAGTTTATTGAAAAGGGTGGATTTCCCGACATTCGGCCTGCCGACAATTGCAACAACCGGTCTGCCCATCCGCATCACTCCAAAAAGAAAAATTAAGCCTCCGGCATGTTCCGCCGGGACGGGCGGAAGCCAAACAGATTATGGCACGTTCTGCCCCACCCGTCAAGCCCGGCGGGAGCCTTCCGCAGCCGGAAGGCCGCAGAAAAAACAAGAGAAGGATTTGCTCCTTCTCTCAGTAAGACAATCGCCGGGGTTAAGCTTCTTTCTTGACAACTTCCCTGCCGTTGTAATAACCGCAGTTGCCGCAGACCCGGTGCGGAGCCTTCAACTCGCCGCATTTCGGGCACTTGACCAAAGCCGGCGCGCTCAGCTTCCATACATTGGAGCGTCTTTTGTTCTGCCGCGCACTCGACTGTTTTCTTTTTGGTACCGCCATGTTCAGCACCTCCTTAAAATTCTGTTTCCAGAACTGTTTTAATGGATCAGGTTTTTTAAGACCTTAAATCTCTCGTCGCCCTGCTCTTCGCTGCAGCCGCATGGGCCCTCGTTCAGATTTTTTCCGCATTTCGGGCAGATTCCCCTGCAGTCGGGCCGACACAGGAATTTCGTCGGCAGCTCGAGAAGAATGTCTTCCCTTGCAAGGGCATCCAGGTCCAATTTGGAGTCCCGGACCTCAATCAGCCGATCGTCGTCCTCGTTTTCCAGAGAAGGAACAAGGGTATGGGAAAACGAATACAGAATGCTTCGGTCAATCTGAGCCGCACACCGGTCGCACGGAATGGAAAAGTCGAACGCAGCGCGGAACATGATGTCTGCAAAGCCTTCTCTGCCGGTAACGGTCCCGGCAATCTTCACCGGGGATATGAAAGGAAAAGAGCCGCCGACAGCAGTCGAAGACAGGTCCAAACTATATTGGAAGGAGCGGTCTTTCTCTTCTCCCGTAAAGATTTTTTCCACATCCAGAATCATACTACACCTCAGCGCTACAGTCTTTAATTATACCTGTCTGCGTTCCTTTTGTCAATAAAAAACTGCAGGAACACAAAACCGTGCCGGAGCAGCCGGCCCCGGCACGCAGGATGCCCGAAAATTCAGACCGGTGTGGAAACGGCCCGCACTTCGTCCGGCAGGGAAGACTCGTCCGCAGAAACAAGCAGCGTAATCTTCGTGTCCGCCAAAGCGGACAGCCGGTTCATCTTCTGAATAAAAGCGGACAGCGTCTGCATGTCCTGCCCGATGATTTTCAGCGTGGAGTCCACAAAAATATCGGTCACGTCGTAGTTGCCGGCGCAGATTCCGCAGAGAAAGCCCCCCAGCGCGTCGGCGCCGGAGATTTTGTAAGAATCGATGTCTACCAAGCGTGCGTCATGCGAAATGTCGTACGTGAGGCCGTTGCCTTTCGCGATGACGACTACATTTCCCCTGGACTTGGTCACCGCTTCGTTCGCGTGTTCCACAAGCCGTTTTGTCTTTCCCGTTCCTTTTTTCCCTACAATAAGATTGATCATGGTGCGCTCCTCCTATCAATTTTTGCCGTCTGAAAATGGACCGCCCGACGGTTTTTACCCTTTCAGGCGGGCCTCCAGAGCGGCTTTCTCCCCTTCGTAGCCCGGTTTTCCAAGAAGGGCGAACATGTTTTTCTTGTAATTTTCAACTCCCGGCTGATTGAACGGATTCACGCCGAGCAAATAGCCGGAAACGGCGCAGGCTTTTTCAAAGAAATAAATCAGCCGGCCGAGCGAATCTTCGGAAAAATCCGTCACATGAAGAACGGTGTTGGGGACGCCGCCGTCCGTATGAGCGAGGACGGTCCCCTCGAAGGCCTTCCGGTTGACGTAGGAAACCGTTTTGCCCGCAAGAAAGTTCAGGCCGTCGGCGTTGTCGGGATCCTGCGCGATGACGAGATCTTCGGCGGGCCTGTCGATCATGACGACGGTCTCAAGCAGCGTACGCCGGCCCTGCTGGATGTACTGCCCCATGGAATGAAGATCCGTCGAGAAAATGGCGGAAGCGGGGAAAAGGCCCTTATTGTCTTTGCCCTCGCTTTCGCCAAACAGCTGCTTCCACCATTCGCACATCATCTGGAACCGCGGCTCATAGCTGACCAGCATCTCGATCTCTTTCCCCTTGCGGGAAAGGATGTTGCGGATTGCGGCGTAACGGTAGCACGGGTTCGCCGCAAGGTCCGGGTCGTCGTAGTCGCTTCTGGCCGCCGCGGCGCCTGCCATCAGCGCGGAGATGTCCGCGCCGGAAACGGCGATCGGCAGCAGCCCGACCGCCGTCAGGACGGAATAGCGGCCGCCCACGTCGTCCGGGATAACAAAAGTCTCGTAGCCTTCCTTTGCGGCAAGCTGCTTCAGCGTGCCGCGTGCTTTGTCCGTCGTGCAGTAGATGCGCTTTGCCGCCTCCGCCCTGCCGTACTTCTTTTCGAGGAGGCTGCGGAACACGCGGAACGCCAGCGCGGGCTCCGTCGTCGTCCCGGATTTTGAGATGACATTGACGGAAACGTCCTTTCCCCTGCAGAGAGCAAGAATTTCGTTCAGGGAAGTCGGGCTGATTCCGTTGCCGATAAAGTAGATGTCGGGCGTATCTTTCGGAAGGGCGTTGTAGTTGTTCGACCTCAAATATTCGATTGCCGCGCGCGCGCCCAGATAGGAGCCGCCGATTCCGATTACAACGAATACGTTGGAATTCGAGCGGACTCTGTCCGCAGCCTTCTGAATGCGGGCAAATTCGTCTTTGTCGTAATTCACCGGCAGATCGAGCCAGCCGAGAAAATCGCTGCCAAGCCCTTTGCCCGTATGCAGCAGCTCATGCGCGGCGCGGACCTGCGGCGCAATCGCCGTATATTCATTCTCGTCAATAAAACCGGAAAGATGCTGTACGTCAAGCTGAATAGGCATTCTTTTTCCTCCTGCCTGCTTATTAAGTCCGATTCTATTTTACCGTATGACAGGGCAGTTTGCAAGGAGGAAGCGGAGGATTTATCAAAATTATGTATTCCCTGAGAATCAACAGACCATTGCAAGCCCTCTCAAAAGAAGGCGGAACACGGCGCCGAACGTAATCTGCGCGACGGAGGCTTTGGCGCAGATATTATACTGCTGCAGGACCTCGCCGTTGAGCGAGCAGCTCACCTTGCCCAGCACCTGACCCTCGTTGACCGGAGCCGGAACGTTTTCCGGCAGCTCGACTTTATAAGCGACGTTCGCGGCCTTCCCTTTCGGGACCAGGATGCTGCCGTTCGCATTCACCGTCGTGTTGACGTTGGCCTCCATGCCGTTCCGCACGGCCACCGGCTGCAGCGCTTCATTGGGAATCGCGGGCTTTGCGACGGACCAGTTGGCAAAACCGCTGTCCAGCAGAGACGACGCGCTCGCAAAACGCGTCTTTGTGTCGGTGCAGCCCAGCACGACGGCAATCAGGCTCACGCCGTCCCGGTCCGCCGTGGCGGAAATGCAGCTGCCCGCCTGGCTTGTCGTTCCCGTTTTCAGGCCCGTGATGCCCTTGTAGGTCTTCAGCAGGCGGTTCGTGTTCACAAGCTGGGTCTTTCCCCCGCGCATGTAATCGATCCACGTTTTCGTGTAGTCGAAAATCTTCTGGTGCTTGATGAGCTCCCGCGACATCAGCGCAACGTCGTAGGCCGACGTAACGTGCCCGTCTTCGTCAAGGCCGTAGCAGTTTTTGAAGGTGGTGTCGTTCATCTTCAGTTCTTTCGCCCGCGCGTTCATCTGGTTTACGAATTCTTCCTCGCTGCCCGCCACATATTCCCCCAGCGCGGTGGCGGCGTCGTTCGCGCTCGCGATGACCGTGGCCTTGAGCATGTCGTCGACGGTCATGATCTCGCCGGGCTTGAGCCAGATCTGCGACCCGCCCATGGAGGCGGCGTGCTCGCTGACGGATATTTTGTCCGTCAGGGCGATTTTCCCGGAATCAAGCGCTTCCATGACCAGAAGCAGCGTCATGATTTTCGTGATGGAAGCGCACGCGCGCTTCTCGTGATCGTTTTTTTCAAGCAGGATCTTACCCGTCTGCGCCTCCATCAGGATTGCCGAAGGCGCTTTCACATCGTTGCTGGTAAGGGCAGACGCGCCCGCCGGCACGCTGGCAGCCACAAAAATCACCGCAAGCAGGCATGCGGACATTTTTTTCAGTTTCATAATCCGGCACCTCCCGTTTCTTATTAAATTCTTATGCCGGACAGGGAGGTTCTATCCATAAAAATAGACGCGATCTTCGGTTTTCCCCGACCGCGGGGCCGGGAAAAAGACGAAACGCGCCCCCGCAAAAAATCAGCGCCCGCTTTTTGAAGGCAGGCGCACAAAGAATTCACCAGCAGCGCCGTCTGCAGCAACGGCGGCAGCGGCAGCAGCGACGGCAACGGCAGCGGTTCCATCTGCAGCATCTACACATTTCAGGTTCACCACCTTGTTTCAGAAATCCTTATCATACTATGGCGCTCCGGCAAAATCTGTCAAAATCGGATGCGGGAATTCCCAGAGGGCCACAAAAAGGCCCGCACGGTCCCAAATGCGACGGAAAACGCAAAAAAGCCGGCGGAAAACGGGAGAACCCCGCCGTCCGCCGGCCCCGGCTTCCAATTCCTATTGCCGCACCGGGACGCCCCTCGCGGCAAGATAGCGCTTCAGCTCCGGAATCGTGAGTTCGCCGAAATGGAACAGGGACGCCGCAAGCACCGCGTCCGCCTTCCCGATTTGGAAAGCGTCGTAAAAATGCTCCGGCTTTCCTGCCCCGCCGGAGGCGATCACCGGAACCGAGACGCTCTGCGACACCGCGGCGGTCAGTTCCAGATCATAGCCGTTTTTGACGCCGTCGCGGTCCATGCTCGTCAGCAGGATCTCGCCCGCGCCGAGACGCTCGGCCTCCCTCGCCCACGCGACCGCGTCGCGGCCGGCGTCCACCCTGCCGCCGTTCAGGTACACCGTCCATCCGCCGCCGGGCAGGCGCTTGGCGTCGATGGCGCAGACGACGCACTGGCTGCCGAATTTTCCGGCGGCCTCCGAAATCAGCTTCGGGTTTTTCAGCGCCGCGGAATTGACGGAGACCTTGTCCGCCCCCGCGCGCAGAAGCCCGGTAAAATCCTGAACCGTGCGGATGCCGCCGCCCACCGTGAGAGGGATGAAAATCCGCTCCGCCACGCGCCGCACCATGTCGATCATGATGCCGCGCGCCTGCGCGGAGGCGGTGATGTCGAGAAACACCAGCTCGTCCGCCCCCTGGCGGTCGTATTCGGCGGCCGCCTCGACCGGGTCGCCGGCGTCCCGCAGACGGACAAACGAAGTGCCTTTGACGACCCTGCCGTTTTTGACGTCAAGGCAGGGGATAATTCTTTTGGCATACATCGGAATTTTCCTCCCCTTCAGCGGACCATATCCGCAAAATTGCGGAGCATTTTCAGCCCGGCCTTCCCGCTCTTTTCGGGATGGAACTGCGTAGCGAAAAGATTTCCGTTCCGGACCGAAGCGTCGATGGTGACGCCGTATTCCGCCGTAGCGGTCACGTCGCGCCGGTCGGCCGCTGTGAGATAATAGGAATGCACGAAATAGACGTACGGGTGCTCTTCCAGGCCGGCGAACAGCCCGGAGGGGATCTGAATATCGAGGCTGTTCCAGCCGATATGCGGTATTTTCAGGCCGGGAAAAGCCGGAATGCGGCGGATTCTCCCTTTCAGCACCCCAAGTCCCGGGATGCCCGGCGCTTCTTCGCTTTCTTCAAACAGAAGCTGCAGGCCGAGGCAGATGCCGAGAAACGGCTTGCCCGTGCGGATGAAATCCAGCACCGGCTGCACAAGGCCGGAGCGGTCCAGGCAGGCCATGGCGTCGCCGAAAGCGCCGACGCCGGGCAGAATGGCGGCGGAAGCTTCTTTCAGCCGGGCGGGGTCGCTGGTGACGTCGGCTTCGCAACCGAGAAAGCGCAGGGCCTTCAGTACGCTCTGCAGGTTTCCGGCTCCGTAATCCAGTACGGCAATCATGGCGGCATTCCTCGCTTTCGCAATTTACCATATTATATCATGAAATTGTGGGAATAGCAAACGCGTTCCGCATTTTTTGCGCCGGACGCGGCAGAATAACCGCGGGGTGATCATGATGAAAGACAGACAAGGCCCCGGAAAGCCGCGCAAGGACGGCGGAAAAATCTCCACCGTCATCACCGCGCCCGACGACCGTTTCGAAAAAACGGGCGTGGCGAAGCCGGACGACTCCCATGTCCGGGAAGCGCGCAGATGGTCCGAGGAGCACCAGCAGTAAACGCGAAGAGAACCGGCAGCGCCAAGCCGGTTCTCTTCGTTTCACATTCCGCGCAGGCGTTGACATTCCCCCGCAATTCCGCTATGATAAATCCTGTTGTATTTTTGAAACTTGGAGGAAGCGGATTGGATTACATTTCTCTTTGCGGCATCGCCGTGGGCCTTGCCATGGACGCTTTCGCTGTCAGCGTCACAAACGGCGCCTGCACCCGGAAGGTCACGCCGCGCTTTGCGCTGAAGCTGGCCGCCTGTTTCGGCTTTTTTCAGCTGATTATGCCGCTCGCGGGCTGGCTGATCGGCAAAGCGGGAGAAAGCGTCATCGCCGCCGTCGACCACTGGATCGCCCTGCTTCTGCTCAGCTACATCGGGCTTGACATGATTCGCTCGGCGCGCAGAAAAATCAAAGACGGAGCCTGCTGCAGCCTGCAGGACGACCTGCCGGTCAAGAAGATTCTGTCCCTGGCCGTGGCGACCAGCATCGACGCGCTTGCGACAGGCATTATCCTCCCCTCGGCGGTGGGCGCTTCCACGGCGTTTCTGATGGCCGTTTCCGTCCTCACCATAGGGATCATCACATTCGTCATCTGTTTTGCTGGCGTCTACATCGGCAAACAGTTCGGGCTGCTCTGCGCCGGTCATGCGGAAACGGTGGGCGGCGTCGTTCTGATTGCCATCGGCATCAAGATTTTTATTGATCACGTATTTTTTCACTGATCCCGTAGGCCGCGCACATGCCGCGGATGCGGCGGACAAGCTCCTGCCGAATCGGCTCCGGCGAAAGGACGCGAACGCGCCCGCCGTACTGCAGCACCCATTCGGCGAATCCCTCGCCGGCGTAGACCTCCGCCGCGACGGTGAACGAATCCCCGCCGGCGCGCTCCAGCGGGACGTCGCTCCCGAATTTGTCGAGCACCGCTTCCAGAAGGTCCGGGGTGCAGCGCAGCACCACCTTCTGCTTTTCGCCGTGGTACATCCCGAACGTGCGGCGGGCAAAATCCGCCGCGTCGAAGCTGCCGCGGTAATCGCTGACCTCTTCGAACGGACGGGCCTTCTCTTCGAGCGCCTCCGTCCGCTTCATTCGATCCAGTCGAAAGACGCTGACGCTGTCGTATTTTTCGTAATTGCCCGCAAGATAATAGCGGTCCGCATTCCACAGCAGCGCATACGGGCTGACCACAAAGGCTCTGCCCGCGTTCTGCGCGACGGCTCCGCCGGAAAAAACGCTGTGATGATAGACGAACGAGACCTTTTTCTTCTGTAAAATTGCCCGGCTGATTGCGTCGATGGCGTAATAAATCTCTTCATTTTCAAACTTCACCCTGTTTTTCTCCGGCGGAAAAGCGGTGATCTGCCCGGACTGCGCCCGGCTCAGAAGGCCGCGAAGCTTGACGGTCAGTTCTTCTGTCTTGCGCCGGGTAATGAAAGGGGCCGCGAGGACGGCGTCCGTCAGCAGGCGGACTTCCGGAACCTCAAACTCCCTTTCGGCCAGAAAAAAGCCGGGCTTCGGCTTACGGGTGTAAAGGATGTCCGCGCCGTACTCCCTGAGCGCGGCGATTTCGCCGTAAAGCGCCTTGCGCCCGCAGGGGCATCCCTTTTCTTCCAGCAGGCGGCACAGCTCTGCCCCCGACAGGGGATGCTCTTCGTCCGTCTCCCGTTTCAGAGCGTCGTACAGAACAAGGATTATGAGCTTGCGACGGCCGCTTTCCACAGGCCTTCCCTCCCCGGAAAAACAAAATTCAAGCAGCAAACGGCCGCAGGAAAAAGAACCTGCGGCCGTTTGCTATTGCGCGCGTTTCAGCGCGGCTGTTCGCTTACTTTTTCAGAAAATCCCTGACGACTTCCTCAATGTGGGAAGCGTTCAGGCCGTACTGATCCAGCAGCGCGGCCGCCGGTCCGGAGTGGCCGAACACGTCGTTCACGCCGATTTTGACCAGCGGGGCCGGATATTCTTCGCAAAGGACGCTGCTGACGGCATCGCCCAGGCCGCCGATGACGTTGTGCTCTTCGACGGTCACGATCTTCCCCGTTTCTTTCGCCGCCCTGACGATGATTTCCCGGTCGATCGGCTTGAGGGTGTGGATGTTGACAAGCCTTGCGTCGATACCCTCTTTTTCAAGCTGGCGGACGGCTTCCAAGGCGCGGGAAACCATCAGGCCCGTGGCGATGACCGTGATGTCTTTGCCGTCGCGCAGGGTGACGCCCTTCCCGATTTCGAACCTGTAATCGTCGTTGTTATTGAAGCTCTCGACGGCAAGGCGCCCGAGGCGGATATAGACGGGTCCCTTGTAGGCGGCGGCAGCCTTGACGGCCGCCTGCATCTCATAATGGTCGGCGGGGTTGAGCACGACCATGCCCGGGATGGTGCGCATGAGCGCGAGATCCTCGAGGCACTGGTGCGTAGCGCCGTCCTCCCCGACCGAAATACCGGCGTGGGACCCGGCAATCTTGACGTTCAGGTGCGGGTAGCCGACGGAATTGCGGACCTGCTCAAACGCGCGGCCCGCCGCGAACATGGCGAACGAGCTGGCAAACGGAATCTTGCCGCAGGTGGCAAGGCCCGCCGCAACGCCGATCATGTTGCATTCCGCAATGCCGCAGTCCACAAAGCGCTCCGGGAATTTCTCCTTGAAGAAGCCGCTCTTTGTCGCTTCCGCGAGGTCGGCGTCAAGCACGACGACGTCCGGGTTCTCTTTCCCCAGTTCCACAAGCGCAAGGCCGTAGCTTTCGCGGGTCGCTTTCTTCACAGTTTCAGCCATTTACTCCGCCTCCCGTTCCGCAAGGGTCTTCTGCAGCTCGTCCATCGCCGTCTTGTACTGCTCGTCGTTCGGAGCCTTGCCGTGCCAGCCGACCTGGTTTTCCATAAAGGAAACGCCCTTGCCCTTGACGGTCCTGGCAATAATCGCGCTCGGCCTGCCTTTCACGGTTTTCGCATGGGCGAACGCCGCGTCGATGGCGTCGAAATCGTGGCCGTCGATGGTCTGCACGTCAAAGCCGAAAGCGCGGAATTTCTCGTCCACCGGAGCGGGGCCGCCGATTTCCGCGACAGGGCCGTCGATCTGCAGGCCGTTGTAGTCGACCACTACGCAGAGATTGTCCAGCTTATGGTGAGCGGCGAACATCGACGCCTCCCAGACCTGGCCTTCCTCCAGCTCGCCGTCGCCAAGCACGCTGTAGACGCGGTAAGTCCTGGCGTCCAGCTTGCCCGCCAGCGCCATTCCGCACGCGGCGGATATCCCCTGTCCCAGCGAGCCGGTGCTCATGTCGATGCCGGGCGTGCCCTTCATATCCGGGTGGCCCTGGAGCATGGCCCCGATGTGGCGCAGCTTTTTCAGCTCGTCCCACGCGAAATACCCTTTCAGCGCAAGCGCCGCGTACAGCCCGGGGCACGTATGCCCCTTGGAAAGGACGAAACGGTCGCGGTCCGCCTTCTTCGGGTCTGCGGGGTCGATGCGCAGTTCATGAAAATACAGGTACGCAAAAATGTCGGCCGCTGAAAGCGAGCCGCCCGGATGTCCGGATTTTGCGCAATACACGCCCTCTACGGCGCCGATGCGTATCTTGCACGCGGCGATCTGCAGGGCTTTTTTCTCCTCTTGTTTCATCAGTAACCTCCCACTTTCACAGATAATACGGTGTTATTATAGGCCATGCCGGCGAAAAATTCAATGCGCGTCGGGAATTTCGAGCTTAATCTCCGGCAGGTTCTTCCGCATAGTCGTTCGCGGCGTGGAATTTGTCGATCACCCAGAAAATGATACCCAGCAGCATGGCAACCACGGCGCCGAGCGCCATGCCTGTCAGCTTGACCTGCCAGATGTTCACGAAGGCCCCGGAAAGGCCGGTGACCAGCACGATGCTCGTCATGGCAAGATTGCGGGAACGGCTGTAGTCCACCTTCTGCTCGACAAGAAGACGAATGCCTGAGGCGGCAATCATGCCGTAAAGCAGGAAGCTGACCCCGCCCATGACCGGCCCGGGGATCGCCTGGATGACCGCGGAAATCTTGCCGAAGAACGAAACCGCAATGGAAATGACCGCCGCGCCGCCGATGACCCACACGCTGTAGACGCCCGTCATGGCCATGACGCCGATATTTTCGCCGTAGGTCGTCGTCGGAACGGCGCCGACAAAGCCGGAAAGCATCGTGGAAATGCCGTCGCCCAGCAGAGTGCGGTGCAGGCCCGGATCCTTGATGATGTCACGCCCGATGATCTTGCCTGTTACAATCTGGTGGCCGATATGCTCGGAAACGACCACCACGGTCGCCGGGAGGATAATGGAAACGGCGCTCCAGTTGAATTTCGCCGGCTGAAAATTCGGCAGCGCGAAGACCGGCGCCGCGGCGACGCCGCTGAAATCGACCGCGCCCATGCCCCACGCCAGCAGGTAGCCGACGACAATCGCCACAAGAATGGGGATGACCGCAAGAAAACGCCGGAACAGCACGGAGCCGAACACGGCGACGCCGAGCGTCACGAGGAAAATCGTCACCTTTTTCGGGTCAATCTGCGTGTAGCCGTCGGTCAGCACAAGGCCGCCCATCTGGGCCGCGGTGCCCGAAAGCTCGAGGCCAATCAGGGCGACGACCGACCCCATGGCCGCCGGGGGGAGAATCACGTCAATCCATTTCGTCCCGCAGAATTTGATAATCAGGGCCACAATGCAGAACACGGCGCCTGAGGCGACAAAGCCGCCGAGCGCGTACCCGTAGCCCAGCCCCGGCGCCTTGATGACGATGACCGCGGGCGCGATGAACGCGAAGCTGGAGCCGAGATAAGCCGGCGCCTTCCCTTTTGAAATCAGGATGTAAAGCAGCGTGCCGACGCCGTTCATGAAGAGGACCACGGCCGGGTTGATGCCGAGAAGGTTCGGCACAAGGACCGAGGCGCTGAACATTGCGAACATGTGCTGAAGGCTGAGCGGAATTCCCTTCCCCAGCGGAAGGCGCTCCTCGACCTGAATAATCTGTTTTGTCATGATTTTTCTCTCCCAATCCCTCAATTTTAAAATCTGCATGGGCAAAAACTCAAAAAAAAAGCCCGCCCGGTGCCTCTTTGCATCGGAGTGAGCTTTTTGTACGGATTAATTCTGCCGCCTGAACGCCGATTTCGGCGCCCCGCAAATGGGACAGACCCAATCGTCCGGCAACTCTTCAAACGGAACAAACGGATCGCTGTAAATATAACCGCATACCGTGCAGATCCAGCTTTCCGCGTCGCTTTCTTTTTCCGGCGTCTTTTCTTCCCGGTAGGTCGGGGCGTTTTTCGGCGCCCTTCCCTTGATGACCTTATGGTAATAATCGTAGGTCATGGGCTTTCTCTGCACCGACTCGCTGCCGGCTAGGACTTCCGCGATGAAAACGGTGTGGGAAGGCGTCTCTACGCTGTTGACGACCTTGCAGAGAAACCAGCAGCAGATATTCTCTTTAATCACGGGGACTCCCTCTGCCAGAACGCGGTAGCGGACGTTTTTCAGCTTGTCGGTGTCGCGGCCGGAATTGAAGCCCAGCGCCCCGATCACCGCGCCCGAAGTGTCTTCCGACAGGACGGCCACGCTGAAAATCCCGTTTTTCTTGATGCACTCGTTGCTGTAATTGTTGTGGCTGACGCTCACAGAAATGAGGTTCGGGTCATACGCGACCTGAACGACCGTGTTGACGATGCAGGCGGAAACTTTATCTCCGTTTTTTACGCCGATGGCGTACATTCCATAGGATAGCGTATTCAGCACATCGATGGTCAAGCAGAAAGCCTCCCAAAATGGTTTCAGGATATTATAGCGCGAACGCAGGGCGGAATCAAGGTCAAAAGGGAATAAAACTTACCGCTTTTTTTTGATTTTCTGCCAATACCCCCAGAACGCCTGTTCCGTCTTATTATCCCCGCAGCGGTAATAGACGGCATCCTTCAAAATGTCCGGAAGATACTGCTGGTCCACCCAGTGGTCCGGAAAATCGTGCGGATACTGGTAGAACTGCCCCTTGTGCGGGTTGTCCGCTCCGTCGTAGTGCTTGTTCTGCAGCCGGCGCGGAATCGGCCCCGTCCTGCCGTTGCGGATGTCCGCGACGGCGGCGTCGATCGCGCAGTACGCGGAGTTCGATTTCGGCGCCATGCTGACAAGCACGACGGCGTCCGCGAGCGGGATGCGCGCCTCCGGCAGGCCGACCTGCAGCGCCGCGTCCACGGCGGCCTTGACAATGGGGATAATCTGCGGGTAGGCAAGCCCGACGTCCTCGCAGGCGCAGACCATCAGCCTCCGGCAGGCCGACGGCAGGTCCCCCGCCTCCAGAAGCCTCGCAAGGTAATGGAGAGACGCGTCCGGGTCGGAGCCGCGCATGGACTTCTGGAACGCGGAAAGGATGTCGTAATGCTCGTCGCCGGCGCGGTCGTATTTCATGGCGCTGCGCTGGGTCAGCTCCCGCGCGGCCCGCAGGGTGACGCGGCAGGAGCCGTCCGCCTGCTCCTCGCCGGAAAGGACGCACAGCTCCGCGGCGTTCATGGCCTTGCGCACGTCGCCGCCGCACGCGGAGGCGATGTATTCCATCGCGCCGTCTTCCGCGGTGATCTCCCGGTGCTGCTCGTCTGCAAGAAACGCGAACGCGCGCCGCACGGCCCGCAGGATATCTTCCTTCTCGACGGATTTGAACTCGAACACCGTCGAGCGGCTGAGAATGGCGCCGTAAACGTAGAAATACGGATTTTCCGTGGTCGCCGCAATCAGCGTGATGGAGCCGTTCTCGATAAACTCGAGGAGGGTCTGCTGCTGCTTTTTGTTGAAATACTGAATCTCGTCGAGATACAGCAGGATGCCGTTCTGTGTCTCGAGCGTGTCGATGCGGGCCACCACGCTGTGGATGTCGGCGGTGGAGGCGGTCGTCCCGTTCAGCTTGAAAAGCTTGCGGTTCGTGCGGTCCGCAATAATGGAGGCGAGCGTCGTCTTCCCCACGCCGGCCGGGCCGTAAAAGACCATGTTCGGGATTTCGCCGGACTCGATGATGCGGCGCAGCGGCCTGCCGGGGTCGAGAAGGTGATGCTGACCGACGATTTCGTCCAGCGTGCGCGGGCGGATCCGGTCCGCGAGAGGAGCCGGCATAAGCACCATCCTTTCCGGCAGGCCGATCCTGCGCGGGCACAGCCCGCTTCGGCCCGCCATATAGCCCAGTAAAAACCAGCCGACTGATTGCGGCGGGACGGTTTTTCCCATCTCCCGCCGGTTACGAAAGAAATCAAATTGAGAGAGCGCCCAGGGCAAATGACAAAAATGATGACCGCCGCAGGCGCGGAGGACGCTATGCGCCCGCCTATTCGTAGAGCGGGTAACGCGCGCAGATGTCCCTGACGGCGTCGTGAATCTTTTCGCGGTTCGCGTCGAAGCCGTGAATCGCAAGCGCGATGCACTCCGCGATTTTGTCCATGTCCCTCTCGTTCAGGCCGCGCGTGGTGACGGCAGGCGAACCGAGGCGCAGGCCGCTCGTGACGAACGGGGAACGCTTTTCGTTCGGGACCGTATTTTTGTTGGCGGTGATGTTGACCGAGTCGAGCCGCTGCTCCAGCTCTTTTCCGGTCAGCTCGAGGCCGCTCAGGTCGACCATCATGAGGTGGTTGTCGGTGCCGCCCGTGACCAGCTTCACGTCACGCTTTAAAAGGCCCTCGGCAAGCGCCTTCGCGTTTTTCACGACGCGGTGGCTGTATTCCCTGAATTCCGGCTTCAGCGCTTCGCCGAGGCAGACGGCCTTGCCTGCGATGACGTGCATCAGCGGGCCGCCCTGCGTACCGGGGAAAATCGCCTTGTCGATTGCTTTGGCGTACTGCTCTTTGCAGAGGATCAGGCCGCCGCGGGGGCCGCGCAGGGTCTTGTGCGTGGTTGTGGTGACGATGTCGGCCCACTCGACCGGGTTCGGGTGGTCGCCGGAAGCGACCAGTCCGGCGATATGCGCCATGTCCACCATGAGCAGGGCGCCGCACGCGTCGCAGATTTCGCGGAAACGTTTGAAATCGATGATGCGCGGATACGCGCTGGCCCCAGCGACAATCATCTTCGGCTTAACCTGCATGGCGGTCTCGTACACCTTGTCGTAGTCGATGCGGCCGGTTTCCGGGCTGACGCCGTAAGGCACGAAATGAAAGTATTTTCCCGAAATATTCACCGGCGATCCATGAGTAAGATGCCCGCCTTCCGCCAGGTTCATTCCCATGACGGTGCCGCCGGGCTGCAGAAGCGCAAAGTAGACCGCCGTGTTGGCCTGCGCCCCGGAATGCGGCTGAACGTTCGCGTGCTCCGCTCCGAACAGCCTGCACGCGCGGGTCCGGGCGATTTCTTCGACGACGTCGACATACTGGCAGCCGCCGTAATAACGTTTCCCTGGGTAGCCCTCGGCATATTTATTCGTCAGCACGCTGCCCATGGCCGCCATCACCGCCGGGGAAACGATGTTCTCGGAGGCAATCAGCTCCAGGTTGCTGCGCTGGCGGCCCAGCTCCTGCTTCATTGCCGCTCCGACTTCGGGGTCTGCACCGGAAACAAATCCAATGGTATCGATCAGATCACTGTACATGTTTTCAAACCCTTTCCCGCACAAATTTTCTTTCATTATACATTGCGGACGCCCAAAACGCAATGGCGGCGTGTCGCCGCAGCCGCGCCCCGACGCTCAGCGCGGTGGAAAAATTTGCTTACTCCGGCGGGGGCAGAGGAAAACTCCCTGAAACACTTTTTTATCTGCGGGAGCAGCTTCTTAAACCGCCCGGGCAAAGAAAGCCTTCGGTTCCCGCCGGGCCGTACGCCCGGCCGTGGGAGCGGACACGGTCCGCCGCCGGGCTTGCGGAGAAACGCGTTTTGTATTAAAATAAAGCAGCTTTGGAAGGAGAATGGGAAATGACAAAGAAGCAGCGCGCCGCTCTTGCCGTCGCGGCCCTGAAAAAAGAATACCCGGAGGGGATCTGCTCGCTGCAGGACCGCGAACCCCTGCGGCTGCTGATTGCAACGCGGCTCTCCGCGCAATGCACGGACGCGCGCGTGAACCTCGTGACGCCGGCGCTGTTCGCGCGGTTTCCGGACCTGGACGCGTTCTGCGCCGCAACGCGGGAGGAAGTGGAGCCGTATATCCGCTCCTGCGGCCTTTACAAGACGAAGGCGCGGGACATTGTGGCCATGTGCCGCGCCCTGAAAGAGCAGTTCGGCGGCGTTGTGCCGGACACGGTCGAAGAGCTGACGAAGCTGCCCGGCGTGGGGCGCAAAACGGCAAACCTGATTGTCGGCGACATCTACGGCAAGCCGGCCGTCGTGACAGACACGCACTGCATCCGCATCAGCGGCAGGCTGGGCCTGAGCGAGGGCACGGACCCGCTGAAGGTCGAGAAGCAGCTGCGGGCGATCCTGCCGCCGGAGGAATCCAACGACTTCTGCCACAGGCTCGTCCTGCACGGGCGGGCGGTCTGCACGGCGCGCAGCCCCAAATGCGACATCTGCTGCATGAAGGATTTCTGCAAGAGGCGGATACCGCAAAAAAAGCCGGCAAAATAAATTCGCCGGGAGCTTTTTTGAAGGAGGGGGATGGCCGTGGCCGCTCTTCTTGCCATAGGAGATTTCCGCGCCGTTTCACTCCTGTTCCTTCCGCCTTTCAGACATCGGCGGCGTCCGGGCGCTGGATTCCATGCCCGGCGGCATGCGGACCAACGGCTTTTCGGCAGGCCGCAGACGCGCCGGAACTTTTGTGCTGGAAGGAACCGGCCCCTGCCGTGTCTATGTATGCCGAAGAGAAGACCCGGTCCTGCTAATCTCGCTGGCAGACGGGCTGCCGTGCCTGCTGAACGGCGAAACGCAGGAGCAGACCATGCTGTGGCGGGATATGCTTCTCGGCCAAAAATGAAATCCGGACCCGACAGACAGCCTGTCAGTCCGGATTTTTCGGCGGATCCCGGGGAGCTTCCTCTTTCCCGCCGTCCGCCGCCGCTTCGCTTTCCTGCCTCAGCGGCAGCACCGTCTTCTTGACGACCAGCCCCTCGTATTTCAGCTTGAACTGCACGCGGCCAATGAATTTATTGTCGCATCGCCTGCAGTAAAATTCCGCGCGGAAGCTCTTGTTGCGCAGCTGCCAGTCCCCCACCCGCCTGGCGCGGCGGCCGCACTGCGCGCAGCAGAACGAAAGGTCCGCCGGGCGGATGAGCGGATGCTTCAGGTCGCAGATGACGACCGTCTTGAATTCCATCCGGTTGTAAAACTCGTCGCTGCCGGCGTCCTGGACGAACGGCGCGAGCTTTTCGGAATCATACACCTTCTGAAAGCAGCGGAGCGTCAGCAGGCTGTCCCCCAGCGCGCGGTGATGGTCGAATTCGCCCTCGTCGACCCCAAGCAGCTCCGCCGCGGTGGAAAGGCCAATCTGCCGCGTGCGGTCATACGCCAGCATCTCTTCGCAGTACGCCTGCAGGTCGACGTAGCGCGAAAGGGACGGGATCCTGTCGCTGCCGCAGAAGTACCGGCAGTTTTCAATCAGCGCGAGGACGTCAGACGTGCCCCACGTCATGACGACCGCGCCGCGGCTCCACCTGCCAAACCGGCTGACGGCCTGCATGAACTGCAGCCCGCCCTCGAGATCTTCGTTCGTGATGCTTGTGAGGCTCTTGATTTTCCCGCTGATCTTCTTGCCCACCTGCGGGCGGATGAGCGCCTCGAACGTGTCGACGATATTCAGGCGCTCGTCGACTCTGACGGCGCCGAACTCGATGATCTCATTGATAAAACCTTTCAGCCTGCCGCTGTAGGCGCCGTTCCATTCAAGGTCCAGAATCACAAAATTCATAATTTAACCCGCGCTCCTCATGCGGGGAGCGACAAAGTTCCCCATCCCGCTGTAGAATTCGTGTGGAATTTCACTTTTTCTTCGCCGCAAGCTTCATGCGCTGTTCTTTGTTCAGGACCATCTTGCGCATGCGGATATTCTTCGGCGTCACTTCCACCAGCTCGTCCGGCTTGATGAACTCGAGGCACTGCTCAAGGCTCATGATGCTGGGCGGCGTCAGCTTGAGCGCCTCGTCGGAGCCTGAGGCGCGGGTGTTGGTGGCGTGCTTCTTCTTGCATACGTTGACGGCGATGTCGTCCGACTTCGGGCTCACGCCGACGATCATGCCCTCGTAAACCTCGACGCCGGGTCCGATGAACATGCGGCCGCGGTCCTGCGCATAGAACAGGCCGTAGCCGGTCGCCTCGCCCGTCTCGTGCGCAATGAGCGAGCCCTGCGCGCGCGCGGTGATGTCGCCCTTATACGGCTCGTAGCTGTCGAACACGTTGTTCATGATGCCGTTGCCGTTGGTGTCGGTCAGGAATTCCTGCCGGTAGCCCATCAGGCCGCGGGCAGGGATTTTGAACTCGAGATGCGTGACGCCCGTGTTGCGCGACCCCATGTTGACAAGCTCCGCCTTCCGGGTTCCGAGCTTCTCCATCACGGCGCCGACGTAGGCGTCGGGCACTTCAATCATCAGCAGCTCGATCGGCTCGCATTTCTTTCCGCTGATCTCCTTGTAGATCACCGTGGGGCTGGAGACCTGGAACTCGTAGTCCTGCCGGCGCATCTCTTCAATCAGGATGGAGAGGTGCAGCTCGCCCCGCCCGGAGACCTTGAACGTATCGGGCGAACCGGTCTCTTCCACGCGCATGGCCACGTTGGTCTCGATCTCCTTGAACAGGCGGTCGCGCAGGTTGCGGGAGGTGACGTACTTGCCTTCCCTGCCCGCGAACGGGCTGTTGTTGACCATGAAGAGCATGGAAACGGTCGGCTCGTCGATCTTGACGAACGGCAGCGGCTCGATGCAGTCGGGCGAGCAGATGGTCTCGCCGATATTAAGGCCCGTAATGCCGGAAACGGCGACCAGATCGCCGAGCTTCGCCTCCTGCACCTCGACGCGCTTGAGGCCCTCGAACTGGTAAAGCTTCATGACCTTGACGTTGCTGTTCGTCCCGTCGCGGTGGCACAGCACCACGTTTTCCCCGTCGTGGATGCTGCCGCGCTCGACCCTGCCGATGCCGATGCGGCCCACGTAGTCGTCATAGTCCACATTCGAGAACAAAACCTGCGTCGGGCCGTTCAGGTTGCCTTTCGGCGCGGGGATGTATTTCAGGATTGCGTCGAACAGGGGCTTCATGTCTTTGCCCGGCTTCTCGAGATCCTCCGTCGCATAGCCGTCGCGCCCGGAGGCGTAGATCACCGGGAATTCCAGCTGATCTTCGTTGGCGCCAAGCTCGATGAACAGGTCGATCACCTCGTCGACGACCTCCGCCGGGCGCGCGCCGGGGCGGTCGATCTTGTTGACGACGACAAGCGGCTTCTTGCCGAGGCCAAGCGCCTTTTTCAGCACAAAGCGCGTCTGCGGCATGCAGCCCTCGAACGCGTCGACAAGCAGCAGAACGCCGTCCACCATCATCAGGATACGCTCCACCTCTCCGCCGAAATCGGCGTGGCCGGGCGTGTCTACGATGTTGATCTTCACGCCGTTATATGTGACGGCGGTATTTTTCGACAGGATGGTGATTCCGCGTTCCCGCTCAATGTCGTTGGAATCCATCACGCGCTCTTCGACCACCTCGTTCGACCGGAAAATTCCGCTCTGCCGCAAAAGCTGGTCGACAAGCGTCGTCTTCCCGTGGTCGACATGGGCGATGATGGCTACATTTCTCAAATCATTTCTGACATCCATAAAAACTTTCCCTCTTCTGCTCTTACCGGTTCCAAAATCGATGCAGGAAACAACAGGTCCATTTCTTCCTTTTCGTCATGAAAAGGTCCGGACGGCACAGGCCCGTATTCCGGAACGGTACAAATTCACAAACGTAGTTTAGTATAACACACTCCGGCGCTTTTGTGAAGTTCACACGACAAAATAGCGCCGGCGGGCGGCTGAAAAGCCGGCCGCGGTTCAGCGGAGCTGCTTGCGGCCGTTGAAGAACCCGCGGTAAGAAAGGTAGCACGCCATAAAAGAAGCAATTGCCGTCGTCGACAGCAGCATGAACGTGACCATGATCTGGTACCGTATCGCCTGCACCGGCGGCAGTCCGGCCAAAATCAGGCCCGTCATCATGCCGGGCAGGGAAACGATGCCGAGCGTTTTGGCGGAATCGATCGTCGGGATCATGCCCGTCCGCACCGCGTCCCTGACGATGTCGATAGAAGCCGGCAGAACGTCGGCCCCGAGGGCGAGGCGCGTTTCGACCTCATCCCGCCTGCTGCGGAACCCCGACGTAAGCTGCCGGTAGCACAGCCCCAGCGCCACCATCGCGTTGCTGAGAATCATGCCGCTGATGGGGACAATCTGGTTCGGCACATAGCGGATGGCCCCGGAGGCGACCAGGACGCCCAGCGTCACCCCCGCCCCCGTGACGATGGAGAGGAAAGACACCGGCAGGACCTTCGGGATGCCCTTCCCGCGCCTCGCCGCGTTCCACGCCGCATTGAACGCCATAAACAGAACGACCAGCGTCGTAAAGAACGGGTTATCGAGGCCGAAGACATACTCCAGCACATAACCGACCGCCACAAGCTGGACCACGGCGCGCACGACGCCGATGATGGTCTCCTTTTCCAGCTTGAGCTTCTGGGTATACGAAAAGATCAGCGAGACCACGACGAGCGAAGAAGCGATGACGAGAGAAAGCACGCTGACATGCGCATCCACGGCAGACACCCCTTTCCTGTTTCAGCGGACGGCGAAAGAAGCATCCCCGGCATTTGGAGGATCCTTCAGATTTTCTATGGAGCGGATGCGCCCGCCTTCGACGGTCAGCCTGCGCGACGCGCATCTTCTGCTCTGCTCGTCGCTGTGCGTCACCCAGACGACGGTCACGCCGCCGCGGTTCAGGTTGCTTACCGCCTGCTCGACAATCCGCGCGTTCTCCTCGTCGAGGGCTGCCGTCGGTTCGTCGAGCAGCAAAGCCTCCGGCCGGAACAGAAGGGTGCGCACCAGGGCAACGCGCTGCTTTTCGCCGCCCGAAAGCTTCTGGACGTCCCGTGCGAGATACTCTTCCCCCATTTGGAACGCTGACAGCAGCGAAAGCGCGCGCCCGCGGTCCAGCTCCGTCCTGCGGATGCGGCAGGGGAAAAGGAGGTTCTCTTCCACCGTGTTCCCGAACAGGACGGGGGTCTGCGGGCAGTAGGAAATCCGCCTGCGCAGCTCGACGGGATCAAAGCCGAAGATGTCCTTCCCGAAAACGCGGATTGTCCCTTCCGACGGGCTGATCAGATGGCTGCAGAGCTTCAGCAGCGTGCTCTTTCCGCTTCCCGACGGGCCCGTGACGGACACAAAATCGCCCTGTTCGATGGAAAGCGAGACGTCTTCCAGAATTTTTTTTCCTTCCCCGGCAAAGGACACATGTTCCAGCTCGATCTGTGCCAATTTTATCATCTCCGGCAAATCTCCAGACTTCATTGTGAGTCCGGCGCCCGCCGTTCCGCGCAGCGGCCGGGGACGCCGGCCGGCCTTTACTCTTTCTCCCGGCCCGCCTTTTTCAGGATCTCCCGCACGCACGGGCTTTTATATTCCAGGTAGGCGTCGATATCGTTCGGGAAAAGCGCGGCGGCCTCCCGCTTGACTTCTCCATAATGCCGCGCCTCTTCGGGGTGGCTCCGCAGATAGTCGCGGAACAGAAGATGGCGTCTGAGCTCTTCCGAATTTTGCGGGCAGACATACAGATGGTGCGTCATGAGATGCGGCTTGCCGCTGTAGGCGAACGCTTCGCGGTCACGGATGCCCAGACAGCCTTCATGCCGATAACCGATCCGCGACAGCTCCCGGCGGACCGCGGCAAAGCAGCCGTAATCGGGTATCACCGCATCGAGATCGATAATCGGTTTCGCCGGCAGTCCCCCGACCGACGTGCTGCCGACGTGCTCCACGGCAACCAGGTACTTTCCCGCCGCGGGCAGAAGCTCGTTTTTGATTTTTTCAAATTCGCAGGGCCACGATTCGTCGTACGGGACGACCACGACCCGGTCCGTCCTCATCTTTGCGCACCCTCCTTTCACACAGGAGCCCGGCTTCTATATATCTCCATACAAACGGGAAAAGAAAAGGACTTAAAACGCAATGTTTCAAGTCCTTCAGCCTTTTCGGAATATAGGGCGCCCTCGGGATTCTCGCCCCGCGGCAATCCAAAAGGAAAAGCCAGCCTGCCGCTGGCCTTTCCTTTTGGAGCGAACGACGGGGCTCGAACCCGCTACCTCCACCTTGGCAAGGTGGCGCTCTACCAGATGAGCTACATTCGCAAGTGCAAGTGGTATTATACCCAAAATTCGCCTGCATGTCAATCTTTTTTTCAAAAAGCGGGTAAATTGATTTTGCTGTTTTACTATTTTATCCGCTATGCTATAATGAATCATAATGCTATGCAAAGCTCGCGCGGAAAGGTGACAATATGGGTTATACCATGAATCTCGGGGCATGGAATTCGGTGTTTGCGGTTCCCTGCCGTGTCGTCGACGAAAATTTAAAGCTGGCCGGATCCGTCCAGCTGAAGGTGCTGCTGTGGGTCCTGCGCCACGCCGGAGAACCGTTCGAACCCGAAGACATTGCCAAGGCGATCGGCATCAATAAGGCAGATGTTGCGGACGCCATGCAGTACTGGCAGCAGACCGGCCTGATTGCCGCCGACGGCGGTACGCTGACGCCCGACGCGCAGAATGGCACAGAGCGGCAGGAAGCCGCCCCTTTCCGCCCGCAGCCGGCCGAGGAACCCGCCCCGGCCCGGGAAACCGCCTCCGCCCCGGAGCCGGCCTCTTCCCGGCCGGAGAAAAAAGCGCAGCGCGTCCTTTCACGCCCGCAGAAGCCCGACAGCGATTTTACGGCCAAGCGGATTGCGGAATCCACCGAAATCGCATGCCTGATGCAGTCCGCACAGCAGATTCTCGGGCGCCTGATTTCAGGCGGGGAATGCGCGACGCTGCTGATGATTCACGACGATTTCGGCCTGCCGTCGGACGTGATCGTCATGCTGCTGCAGTACACGGCGAGCATCGGGAAAGCGAACATGCGCTACATAGAAAAAACGGCCATGAACTGGGCCGACGAAGGAATCGTCACGCACGAAAAAGCGGAGGAAAAACTCCGCCGCCTCTCGGAAAACCAGCAGGCCTGGCGTACCGTGGAACAGGCCATCGGCATGACGCACCGCGCGCCTTCCGCAAACGAAGAGCTTTACGCGCCGGTTTGGGTCGGGGAATGGGGCTTCGGCCCGGAGATGATTCAAGAGGCGTACGACCGCACGGTGGACGCGACGGGCAAGTACAGCGCCGGCTATATGAATAAAATCATGGCCCGGTGGCACAAAGACGGAATTGCGACCCCGCAGCAGGCCGCGCTGGAAAAATCGAAGCGCGCGGCGGCGCACGGCGACGGTCTTCGCGGGGGCGGCAGACGCCGGGACCTGACGTTCGATATCGACGAATATGAACGGACCAGCATTTACGACACGAAGGAGTGAGCGCGTTGGCTTACGGCAGAGAGATCTATGCCGGCGCCGCAAAGGTCCTGCAGGAGCGCCGCAAAAGCGCGCAGGATGACGCACAGCGCCGCAGGGAAGCCCTGTACAGGATGTGCCCGGAGGCCCGCGGGCTGGAGCGCCGGCTGACTGGGACGGCCTCGGCGGCCGCCCACGCCGTCCTGGGCGGCAAAGACGTCCGCGAAGAACTCGAAAGGCTGAAAGCAAGCAATGAAGCCATGCTTGAAAAGCTCTCCGCGCTGATGAAGGCGCACGGCATCGAGACCCTTGAGCCGCAGTACCACTGCCCGCTCTGCCACGACACCGGCTATGTGAACGGGAAGATGTGCTCGTGCCTGAAAAAGCTGCTGCGCACGGAGTCCTACCGCAGGCTGAACGAGCTGACCCCCCTCTCCCTTTCGACCTTCGACGGCTTCTCGCTCGATTATTACTCCGACGCGCCGCGGGAGGGCAGGCCGCCGGACCGTGAAATCATGCGGAACGCTTTCCGCTTCTGCGTTTCCTACGCTGAAAACTTTTCGCTCCGCTCGCCCAACCTGATTCTGACGGGCGGGACCGGCCTGGGGAAGACCCACCTTTCGCTCGCGATTGCCAGCGAGGCGATACAGAAAGGGTTCGGCGTGGTATACTGCTCCGTCGGAAGCCTCGTCTCAAAGCTGGAAGACGAGCATTTCGGGCGGGACACGGAAGGCGGGACGATCGGTTCCCTGCGGGACTGCGACCTGCTGATCCTCGACGACCTCGGAACCGAATTCCGCAGCTCCTTTTCCTGCGCGGCGATTTACGGCATTGTCAACACGCGTCTGCTGGAGCAGAAGCCGACGCTCATCAGCACGAACCTTTCCACTAAGGAAATGGTGGAGTGCTACTCGGAGCGCTTTGCCTCGCGCATCATCGGCAGCTACCGGAGGATTGTTTTCGCGGGCCGCGACATCCGCCAGCAGAAGCGCGAAACCGGCCGGCCGGCAAAATAAAAAAGGCCCGGACAAAAATCCGGACCTCTCAGCAGGATTCAGGGCATCAGGCCTTCGCCGCTTCCTCGGACTCGCGGCTCTGCCATTTCAGGTAAGCGTTGATAAAGCCGTCGAGATCGCCGTCCATGACGGCGTCGATATTGCCCGCCTCGAAACCGGTGCGGTGGTCTTTGACCAGCGTGTACGGCATGAATACATAAGAACGGATCTGCGAGCCCCAGGCGATCTCTTTCTGCACGCCCTTGATGTCTTCGATGCGCTCGAGGTGCTCGCGCTCCTTGATTTCCATCAGCTTGGATTTGAGCATGCGCATCGCGACGTCGCGGTTCTGGTACTGGCTGCGCTCGACCTGGCACGAAACGACGATGCCGGTCGGGATGTGCGTCAGACGTACGGCGGAGGAAGTCTTGTTGACCTTCTGGCCGCCCGCGCCGCTCGCGCGGAAATAGTCGATTTTGATGTCGTCGGGGTTGATGTCCACCTCGATGGTGTCGTCGATCTCCGGCATGACTTCGAGCGAGGCGAAAGACGTATGGCGCCGGCCGGAGGCGTCAAACGGGGAAATGCGCACAAGGCGGTGGACGCCGGCCTCGCTTTTCAGAAAGCCGTAGGCGTTCTCCCCCTCGACCAGGATGCTGGCGCTTTTGAGGCCGGCCTCTTCGCCTTCCAGAAGGTCGAGCGTCTTCACGGCGTAGTCGTGCCGCTCGCCCCACCGACAGTACATGCGGTACAGCATCTCCGCCCAGTCCTGCGCCTCGGTGCCGCCCGCGCCGGCGTGAAAGGTCAGGATCGCGTTCTTGGAATCGTACTCCCCCGTCAGAAGAGTCGTCAGGCGCTGGGAGTCGAGCGACGCGGAAAATGCGTCCAGCTCCTGCCGCGCCTGCGGCAGAAGCGACAGATCGCCCTCTTCGTCGGCGAGCTCTATCAGGGCGAGCAGGTCTTCATAAGAACTTTTTAGCTTTTCGTACTGCGCGATTTTATTTTTCAGCGTGCTGGAACGCTGCAGGATTTTCTGCGATTGCTCCATATCGTTCCAGAAATCCGGCGCGGTGGCTTTCTGGTCGAGCTCCGCAATCTCCTTGCGCATGGGCTCCATGCCCAGGGCGTCGGCCAGGTCGTCAAGCTCCGGCTTCAGGTTCTGAAGCGAAAGTTTCAATTCTTCAAATTGCAGCATACCATCATCCTTCGGCTCTTTTCATAATCCTTGCTGATTATAATGTATTTTCTCCGCAAAGTCAAAAATATTTTGGCCCGCGGAAGAAACCGCGCCCTTTCGCGCCCGCGGTCAAATTTGTGAATGGACGGAAAACTTTACAGGCAAAACATTGAAGTTTTTCCGCTTTTTCGGTACAATAAAGAGAGCTGACAATTGGAGGTTGGGCCAATTATGAATTATACGGGTTTAAAATGTCCGGTATGCGGCAGGACTTTCGCCGCAGGGGACGATATTGTCGTCTGCCCTCAGTGCGGAGCTCCCTATCACAGGGAATGCTACGCAAAAGAGGGCAGATGCATCTATTCCGACGCACACGGGACCGCAAACGCGTGGAAGCCGCCCGCCGCCCGGCAGGGCGATGCGGACGCGGACGACGACATGCCGCGCTGCCCGCGCTGCGGGGCCAAAAACGCAAAAAACGCGCTTTTCTGCTCCCACTGCGGGCTTCCGCTCTCACCGAACGGATCGCAGCCCTACAGCGCGCCGTTCCCCGGCAACCGCGCGCCGTCCGGAAACGAACAGCGGAGCGGCGCCCGTCCGCCTGAAAACGGCTACCCCGAAAATCCGTTTCCCTTCCAGTACGACCCGCTCGGCGGCGTGAACCCCAACCAGCCGATTGACGGCGTGCCCGCCTCGGAGGTAGGCCAGTTCGTGCAAAGCAACACCCAGTACTATCTTCCGGTCTTCGCCAACCTGAGCCACTTCGGAAGGAACCGGTTCAACTTCACGGCATTTCTCTTCACCGGCCTGTGGATGCTGTACCGCAAGCAGTACCGGAAGGGGATCGTTTTTTCGGTTGTCCCCGCCGTGCTTTGGATCGCCTATTTCTACCTCTGCAGATTCTGGGCGGACCCGATTATGAGCCGCCTGTTCGAGCTGGCCGGCATTTCGCAGAGCGACTCTTTTTTTGACGCCACGCAGCGCATGGCGCTGTTTCAGCAATTCTACGCCCTGCCAAGCTGGCAGCGGCTTCTGCTTCTGCTGCCGGACCTTCTTCTTCTCGTTCTGCTCATTTTCAAGATGATTCTGGGCTTCAGCGGAAACAGGATGTACTTACAGTACTGCGTCAGCACGACAAAGAGGATCCACAGCGAAGTCTCGGACCCGACCTCCGTTGCCATACGCATGCAGGAAAAGGGCGGCATCAACACCACCCTGGCGGCCTGTCTGGGGATCTGCTGGTTCATTGCCTTTCTGCTGCTTTCGCAGTCGATTTAGAATATTTTTGTAGGAGCGATCAACTGAAATGAAAATCACAAAAGCCGTTATCCCCGCAGCCGGCCTTGGAACGCGCGTACTTCCGGCCACCAAATCCATGCCGAAGGAAATGCTTCCCATTGTGGACAAGCCCGCCATTCAATACATTGTCGAAGAAGCGGTCAATTCCGGGATCACGGACATTCTGATTATCACCAACCGCGGCAAAGGCTTGATTGAGGACCACTTCGACCGCGTGCCGGAGCTGGAGGGCAGGCTGGCGAACAGCGGGCCCGAAAAGCAGAAGATTCTGGATGAAATCATCGGCATCGCCCACAAAGCCAACATCTATTTCGTCCGCCAGAAAGAGACCCGCGGCCTCGGCCATGCCGTCGGATGCGCCCGATCTTTCGTGGGGAACGAGCCGTTCGCGGTCCTGTACGGCGACGACGTCATCATCGGGAAAGACCCGGCCTGCGCCCAGCTGATCCGCGCCTATGAAGAATTCGGAAAAGGCGTCGTCGGGGTCAACAAGGTCTCTGAAGAGGCCATCCACAAATACAGCTCCCTGAAAGTGGAGCCGCTGCACGACAACCTGTTCCGCTGCACGGACATGATCGAAAAGCCCGCCAAGGGAAAGGTCATGTCCCTGTACTCTATTCTCGGCAGGTGCGTCCTCCCGCCGGAAATTTTCGACATTCTCGCGGAAACGGAGCCGGGTGCCGGCGGAGAAATCCAGCTGACGGACGCCATGCGCACGCTCGCACGCCGCGACAGCATGGTCGCGGTGAACTTTACGGGCACGCGCTACGACATGGGCAACAAGCTCGGCATTATGAAAGCGCAGGTCGAAGTCGCCTTGCAGCACCCTGAGATCGGCGAAGAGTTCAGGGCTTACCTGAAAGAATTCTGCAAAACGCTTTAAGCGCGCCTGCTCGGGCGGCAATTTTGTAGGTTTGTCAAACATGTTGGACAGAAAAGGCAAGAAGGAATTCAGAAGGAGAGAACCAATGAAGAGGCCGCATCGGTATATGGTTGGATTGATTTTGATGGGCAGTTAACTGCCGATCAAAA
>JAEZCC010000007.1 GCA_023412715.1 Bacillota bacterium | reverse complement strand
TTTTCACCCACACCCCCCCCCCCCGTAACCCGGGGGCGCCGTTCTCTTTTATGCCATTTTACGCGAAGAGCCCAAGTCAACGGGTCTCCGGCGCTTTTTTGTTTACAGGCCCGCCCTTTCGAGTGCCTGCCGGATGTCCGCGACGATGTCCTCCGCGTCCTCCAGCCCGACGCTGAAACGGAAAAAGCCGCTGTGGAACTCCTCCGGATAAAGGTACTGCCTCTCGTCCTCCGGGCCGAGAAAAACAATCAGGCTTTCGTCGTGGCCGAGGGAAACGGCCGAGGTGATAACTTTCAGGTAACTGACAAACCGGTTGTGGGCCTCGGCGTCGCCTTTCAGGCCGAAGGCGATCATGCCGGAAAATCCGCCGTGCATCTGCTTTGCCGCGACGGCGTGCCCGGGGTCGTCCGCAAGGCCCGGGTAGGCGACAAACCGTACCGCGGGATGGCTCTTGAGAAATTTCGCGACGGCAAGCGCGCTTTCGCTGTGCTGGCGCATCCGGAGCGGAAGCGTGACGGAGCCGCGCGTGATCAGCCATGCGTTGAACGGGCTGATCACGCCGCCGAGGTTCACCATCGCTTCCGCGCGGATGCGGTCGATCAGTTCCTTCTTTCCGGAGACGGAACCGCCGAGCGCGTCGCCGTGCCCGTTGATATATTTCGTAAGGCTCTCTACGGTGAGGTCGGCGCCCAGTTCGGCCGGGCGCTGCAGGTACGGCGAGGCGAAGGTGTTGTCGACGGAGAGCAGGATGCCCCGTTCGTGCGCGATGCGGGCGATCGCCGCAATGTCGGAGACGCCGATGGTCGGGTTGCCCGGCGTTTCGATGTGGATCAGCTTCGTATTCGGCCGAATCGCGTCAATCACCGCCTGCGGGTCGGACGTGCCCGCCAGAGTCGCCTCGATGCCGTATTTTTCTTTCAGCTCTTCCGTCAGAAGGCGGTAGACGGCGATATACGTCACCTTCGAGGTGACGACATGGTCGCCCGCCTTGAGAAAGGTATAGAAGATCCCGGAAAGCGCCGCCACGCCGGACGCCAGCACCACGCTGTCCTCCGTGCCCTCCAGCGACGCGATCTTCTGCTGCAGATAAAGCTGGTTGACGCCGCTGTTCCTTGTATAAAGCGCCTTGTCGGTGCTGCTCCAGTTGATGCTGGTGGGGTCGTAGGGAAGCGCGTAACAGTTCGCCATGGTGATCGGCCGCCGGATGGCGCCCGTCCCCTCGTCCACATCGTTGCCGGCATGGACCGACCTCGTCTGAAATCCGTATTCGGGACCGTAAGTACGTCCGGACATGTGATATCCCCTTCCGTTGATTCCGCCGTTACGGCTCACTCTTCCTGGCCGTTCAGGTCCGAAAGGTCGTAAGGCGTGCGCTGATAAACAAAATAATTGAGCCAGTTTGAAAAAAGGAGCGAGGCGTGGCCGCGCCATTTCATGACCGGAGATTTGGCCGGGTCGTCGTCGCGGAAATAATGGGCCGGCACCTCGGCCGGAAGGCCTTTTTTCACGTCGCGGGCGTACTCTTTCGCAAGGGTCGTGCGATCATATTCGCAGTGGCCGGTGACAAAAAACTGCCTCCCGTTCCGGTTCGCCGCGAGGTACACGCCCGCCTCTCTGGAAACGGCGAGGACCTCAAGCCTGCCGACCCGATCGATGTCGCGTTTTCTGACCTCCGTGTAGCGTGAATGGGGCGCCCAGAAATAGTCGTCGAAGCCGCGCAGAATCGGGTGGGCCGGGTACAGGATGCGGTGCTCGTAGACGCCGGAGAGCTTCTCCGGCAGCTCGTATTTCGGGATGCCGAAATGGCGGTAAAGGCCGGCCTGCGCGCCCCAGCAGATATGCAGGGTGGAATAGACGTTGCTCTTCGACCAGTCCATGACGCGGCAAAGCTCTTCCCAGTAGTCGACCTGCTCGAATTTCAGGCGCTCCACCGGGGCCCCCGTGATGATCATGCCGTCGTACCGGCTGGCCTTTACCTCCCCGAAGCTCTTGTAGAATTTCAGCAGATATTCGGCCGGCGTGTGCTTTGCCACGTGGCTCTCCATGCGGAGGAACTCCACGTCAAGCTGGAGCGGCGAATTGCTTAAAAGCCGCAGAAGCTGCGTTTCCGTGTCCGCCTTGGTGGGCATCAGGTTCAGAATCAGGATTTGAAGCGGCCGGATGTCCTGGTGGACCGCACGGTCCCGCCCCATGATGAAGATATTCTCTTTTTCCAGGGCCTGCGCGGCCGGCAGCCCTTCCGGCACGGTAATAGGCATCGCGTCACACCTCCGTTCTTCCGCAATCCGGCAAAATCACGGACGGAGCGGCAAAATGCCGCTCCGCAGCCCCGCGCCGCAGAACGGCGCAGGGAAAATGCCGGTTTTACCCCTGTACGGCCTTGTCGAGCGCCTGGCCGAGATCCCAGATGAGGTCGTCGGGATCCTCCACGCCGATGGAAAGGCGGATCGTCTCCGGTCCGAAGCCGGCCGCGCGCTGCTCTTCCAGGGTCAGCTGCTGATGCGTCGTGGTGGAAGGATGAATCACGAGGGACTTCGCATCCGCGACGTTCGCAAGCTGCGAAAAAATCTGCAGGCTGTCGATGAACTTCTTCGCCGCGTTCACGTCGCCCCTGACGGAGAACGTGAAGATGGAGCCTGCGCCCTTCGGAAAGTACTTCTTCGCGAGATTGTAATATTTATTCCCCGGAAGGCCCGGATAATTGACTTCCTTGACCTTCGGATTCTTCGCGAGGAACTCGACGACCTTTTCCGTGTTGGAGACATGCTTCGCCACGCGGAGCGAAAGCGATTCGAGGCTCTGGATATACAGCCACGAGTTGAACGGAGAAAGCGTGGCGCCCGTGTCGCGCAGAAGCTGCGCGCGGATCTTCGTCACGTACGCCGCGGGCTTGAGCTCCGCGAACCGGATGCCGTGGTAGCTCTTGTCCGGCTCCGTGAAGCCCGGGAAGTTGCCGTTGGCCCAGTCGAATTTGCCGTCCTCGACGATTACCCCGCCGATCGACGAACCGTGCCCGCCGATGAACTTCGTCGCCGAGTGGACCGAAACGGCCGCGCCGTGCTCGAACGGACGGAACAGATACGGCGTAGCAAAGGTATTGTCGACAATCACCGGGATTTTGTGCCTTCTGGCAATTTCGCCCACCGCGTCGAAGTCGATGACGTTGATGCCCGGGTTGCCGAGGGTCTCGTAATACAGCGCCTTCGTTTTCGGCGTAATCGCCTTTTCAAAGTTGTTCGGGTCGTCCGGATCGACGAACACCGTGTGGACGCCGTATTTTGGCAGGGTATGCGCAAACAGGCTGTACGTGCCGCCGTACAGCGTGCTGGCGGACACGATCTCGTCCCCCACTCCGGCGATGTTCAGAATGGCGTAAGTAACCGCCGCCGCGCCGGAAGCGACGGCAATCGCCGCGGAACCGTCCTCCAGCGCCGCAATGCGTTTTTCAAACACATCCGTCGTGGGGTTCGTCAGTCTGGAATAAATGTTGCCCGGAATCGTCAGTCCGAACCGGCCTTCCGCCTCCGCCGTGTCTTTGAATACATAAGAGGTCGTCTGGTAAATCGGGACGGCGCGCGCGCCCGTCGCCGGGTCCGGCGTCTGCCCCGCCTGTACCTGAAGGGTATCGAATCCAAATTTTCTTTCGCTCATTGTCACTCAGCCTTTCTTGATAATAAATTTTGGTTTTTCCCGCAATGAATATAAAAAGGCCGGCAGCCCGTTCGGTCTACCGGCCTTCTCCGCAACATCGAAGCCTGCGCTTTCGCACAGTCTTAAGGCTCAGGGAAGGATCGGCCGCCCCGCATTCCGGGCATGGCGCAGCACATGATGCCGCACATCGCGCACATCATGCATCCTTCCATTGCGAACGAAAACCCCTGTTTCACAGCCGATTCCTCCTTTTTACTTAGTAAATATATATGTTTTATATATACTATACCATTCTCCGCGGTTTGTCAACACTTTTATAAAATTTCCCCGGCGTTTTTTTACCCGATGATGTCGGAGAGATTCTGCATGATTTTCCCCGCCACGTCGGGTTTGTTCATGGTATAGATGTGGATGGAGGCGACCCCGTTCGAAACGAGGCCCACAATCTGCTCCGTCGCATAGGCGATGCCGGCCTGCCGCATCGCCGCGGGGCTGTCGCCGAATTTGTCCACAATTGCCTTGAGCGCAGGCGGCAGCATCATGCCGGAAAGCGCGCAGGCCCGCTTGATCATCCGGCTGCTCGTGACCGGCATGATGCCCGCGACAACCGGCACATGGATTCCCTTCGCAAGGACGCGGTACATGAAATTGTAGAACACGTCGTTGTCGAAAAACATCTGCGTGGTCAGAAAATCACACCCGCAGTCCACCTTGCGGCGCAGATAGTCGATGTCATCCTCCTTATGCTCGCACTCGACATGCCCGTCCGGGTAGCAGGCCGCGCCGATACAGAAGCCGCCGAACCCTTTGACCTCGCTCACGAGCTCGCTGGCGTAATGGTACTGCTGCGGCAGGGGAAAATCCTGCCCCTGCGGGATATCTCCGCGCAAAGCGAGAATATTTTCGATGCCGCCGGCGCGCAGCTCCCGCAGGCGGGCCTCGATCTCCTGTTTTGTGGAGGATACGCAGGTCAGGTGGGCAAGCGCGGTCACGCCCATGCGCTGGATGTCGGAGGCGATGCGCACGGTGTGCCGGGAGGTGCCTCCCCCCGCGCCGTACGTCACGCTGAGAAACGCGGGCTTCATGGCGACGATTTCGGTGACCGCCTTCCGCACGGGCTCGATATCCGCGTCTTTTTTCGGGGGAAACACCTCGCAGGACACCGTGATTTTCCCCTGGTTCAGAATCTCGCTGATTTTCACTGTCTTTTCCTCCTCGCCGCAGACCGCAAAACGCAAAGGATAACAAAAAAGCCCGTCTTCCTGCAACAGAAGACGGGCTGACCCGTGTACCACTTCAATTCGCCCTCTCCTCACGGACGGGGCCTTAGTAAGTACGGCGCAAAACTGCGGTGCATACTCTTTTTCTGTAACGGGAAAAGCCCGTCGCAGCCTAAACGCCGAAGCGCCTCGGTGCGCCACTCGGAAGCCATGTTCGGCCTGCCCTTCGCCGGCCCCCTTTCAGCCCGGTTCCCCGTGGGGGCGTCTCTTTTCGGCAAAAGCGAAAGCCTACTCTCTTCGTCACAATGTTCTCGATTGATTTTTACCTATTATAATATGCCGGCCCAATCAAGTCAAGCAGTTATTTTCGCCAATTTTGCATCCTGAGAAAAGACGCGCGCGGTCCCGGCGGCGGAAGCCGCCCGGAGATCCTCCGGAGGAAAGGCGGAAATTTTTTGCGCGGCGAGCTTGTTTTGCAGGGCGGAAGGGGGTATGATAGCGGCAGGTGATTTTCATGGACGGGAATTATATCTGCCGCGTAGGCCTGAAAAAGCCTCTGCCGGAAAAATCGTATCTGAAAAACCTTCCCGCTGTGCGCAGTCTTGCAAGAGGCGGCCTGACATTTACAAAGCCGGTCACGTTCCTGGTCGGCGAAAACGGGACGGGAAAATCCACGCTGCTCGAAGCGATCGCCGTGGCCTGCGGCTTCAACCCCGAGGGCGGGACCAAAAATTTCGCGTTCTCGACCCGCGCGACCCATTCCGAGCTGTACCGGTATCTGGCGGTGGCAAAGAAAGCGCACGCGAGAGACGGCTTTTTCCTTCGGGCTGAAAGCTTTTACAACGTGGCGAGCAATATCGACGAAATGGACGGGGAGCCGTCCTTGGGAAGGCCGGTCATCGACAGCTACGGGGGAATCTCCCTTCACGAGCAGTCGCACGGCGAGAGCTTTCTCGCGCTGATAGAGAACCGCTTCGGCGGGAACGGCCTGTATCTGCTGGACGAACCGGAAGCCGCGCTGTCGCCCGGCCGGCTGATGTCGCTGCTCGTCCGGATGCACGAGCTTGTCGAAAAGCATTCCCAGTTCATCGTCGCCACGCACTCCCCCATCCTGATGGCGTACCCGGGCGCGGAGGTGTACGAGCTGGCGGAAGACGGCATCCGCTCCGTCGACTACCGCGAAACGGAGCATTACCGCCTGACCCTGCGCTTTCTCGAAAGTCCGGAAAAGATGCTCCGCTATCTGCTGAAAGACGAATCAGGAGGCTGACCCATGGGCTTTCATATTATAGAGGGAGATATCACCAAATTTTACGCGGACGCGATCGTGAACGCCGCGAACACGTCGCTGCTCGGCGGCGGGGGCGTGGACGGAGCCATCCACCGCGCCGCGGGGCCCGGGCTGCTGGCGGAATGTCGCACCCTGCACGGCTGCAGGACCGGCGAGGCGAAGATCACGGCGGGGTACGGCCTGCCCGCAAAGCACGTCATCCACACGCCGGGGCCCGTCTGGCGGGGAGGCGGCAGCGGCGAGGACGAGCTGCTCGCCTCCTGCTACCGGAGCTGCCTGCGGCTCGCCGAAGAAAACGGCTGCCGCGCCGTCGCGTTCCCCTCCATCAGCACGGGGATTTACCGCTTCCCGCTTTCCCGTGCCGCGGCCATCGCCGTGCGGGAGATCAGCGGGTTCCTCAAAAACTCGAAGGCCGTGCGCGAGGTCACGATGGTCTGCTTTGACGGCCGCACGAAAGCCGCCTATGAAGCGGCGCAGGCCGGCGACAAAGCCGCGCAATCGCAGAATTGACAGGCAATTTTGCCTGCTGCGTCGGCAGTCCCGGGAAAATCCCGGAAAAAAACACAGGGCCCGCCGCCGTGCTTTGCGCACGGGGCGGGCCCTGTCATGTAGCGGCATGTTCCGCATGCGTGAACGGAAACGTCAGTCCGCCGTCTTGTTTTTAATCTCTTCGAGAGCTTTCTGCAGGAACTCTTCGGGCGTCTTGGCGCCAAGGTCGCCGCCCTTGCGGCTGCGGACGGAGACGGTGCCGCTCTGGGCCTCCTTCTCGCCGACGACCAGCATGTAGGGGATCTTCATCATCTGCGCCTCGCGGATCTTATAGCCGATCTTCTCGTTGCGGGAATCGACCTCGACCCGGATGCCGGCGGCTTCCAGCTTTTCGGCGACCTTCTTCGCGTAGTCCATCGCCGCTTCGGAGATGGGAAGGACCTTCGCCTGCACGGGCGCGAGCCACATAGGGAACGCGCCGGCGTAATGCTCGGTCAGGATGCCGATGAAGCGCTCGATGCTGCCGAAAATGACGCGGTGCAGCATGACGGGGCGGTGCTTTTCGCCGTCTTCGCCCGTGTAGGTCAGCTCAAAGCGTTCCGGCATCTGGAAGTCGAGCTGAATGGTCCCGCACTGCCAGGTGCGGCCCAGGGAATCGCGCAGGTGGAAGTCGATTTTCGGCCCGTAGAACGCGCCGTCGCCCTCGTTGACCTCATACGGCCTGCCGTTTTTCTCAAGCGCGTGGATCAGCGCGTTCGTCGCCGTCTCCCACTGCTCGTCGGTGCCCAGCGAGTTTTCCGGCCTTGTGGAAAGCTCCAGCTTATATTCGAAGCCGAAAATTTGATAGAAGCTGTCGATCATGTCCATGACGCCGAGAATCTCGCTCTCGACCTGGTCGGGCGTCATGAAGATGTGGGCGTCGTCCTGCGTGAAGCAGCGCACGCGCATCAGGCCGTGCAGCGCGCCGGAAAGCTCGTGCCGGTGCACAAGGCCCAGCTCCGCGTAGCGCTCCGGCAGGTCGCGGTAGGAATGCAGCTTCCTTTTATAGACCAGCATGCCGCCCGGGCAGTTCATCGGCTTGATGCAGAAGTCCTGATCGTCGATTTTCGTGGTGTACATATTGTCCTTGTAATGATCCCAGTGGCCGGAGCGGTGCCACAGCTCCGCGCTCAGAATCATGGGGGTACGGATTTCCTGATAGCCCCATTTTGCGTGCTCTTTGCGCCAGAAGTTTTCAAGCTCGTTGCGCAGGATCATGCCTTTCGGCAGGAAAAACGGGAAGCCGGGGCCCTCGTCGTAGATGTCGAACAGGTCGAGGTCGCGGCCCAGCTTGCGGTGGTCGCGGCGCTTCGCCTCCTCCAGCATGTTGAGGTAGGCTTCCAGCTCCGACGCCTTGGGGAACGAAATGCCGTAGACGCGCTGCAGCATCTTGTTCTTCGCGTCCGCGCGCCAGTAGGCGCCCGTGCAGTTCGTCAGCTTGACCGCCCTGACCTGGCCCGTCGTCATCAGGTGCGGGCCGGCGCAGAGATCCACGTAATCCCCCTGGCGGTAAAAGCTGATCTTCTCGCCTTTCCCGGCGTGCTCCCGGATCAGCTCTACCTTATACTTCTGGTGTTCCTTCTCCATCAGGTCAATCGCGTCGTCGGGGTCCAGCTCGAAGCGCTCGAGGGGAAGGTCTTCCTTGATGATCTTCTTCATCTCCGCCTCGATGGCCTGCATGTCTTCCGGCGTCAGCGTGCGCGGCAGGTCGAAGTCGTAGTAGAAGCCGTTCTCGATGGCCGGGCCGATGGCGAAGCCCGCCTCCGGGAACAAATGCTTGACCGCCTGCGCCATGATATGGGAGGTGGTGTGCCAATAGGCCTTTTTGCCCTCGTCGTCGTCGAACGTGAGGATCTGGAGCGCGCAGTCCTTTGTCACGGGCGTGCGCAGATCGACGGCCTTCCCGTCCAGCTTGCCGGCGCAGGCCGCTTTGTACAGACCCGCGCCGAGCGATTTCGCAATTTCGGCCACGGTGACGCCGCTCTCAAATTCCCGAACATCATTTTTAAGGCTGACCTTGATCATCCGTTTCCACTCCTTTGAAAATAAAAAAGTCTTACCCCACAAATGGGGTAAGACTAAAAGCTTACGGTTCCACCCAAATTCGGCAGCGGATCATTCCGCGCCCTCATCTGCGGCCGTAACGGCGCCGGACCGGCACGCCTTTCGAATCTCTTCTTCGGCGCACGCTCGGAGGCGGTAGCAATGCCCGGATTCCCGCCGCGCGCGCTTCCAGCTTACAACGCACGCTCTCTGCTGCGGCCGCCCGTGCGGCTTCCTCGTCAACGTTTTCAATGGATTCTGTTGTTGAAATTAACTATACCACCGCACCCTGTTTCTGTCAAGGCTCTCTGAAAATATGGCGCCTTTATTGCTGATTCAACAAAATGTATCCGATTTTTTGTATACATCTTTTTCCATTCCGAAAGCAATTACCTTGACAGGGACGCATGGAAAGTTATACAATTATTTTTATGATGCACGATTCTGTGTTGTCGTAAGAGTGCATGTCATAATTTCCTGGAAATATCATTATGAATAAGAAAAAAGAAAAGGAGGGTGCCAGCATTTGAGCGTACAATTGTATGTCTGCATACTCATTGCGATCGTATGCGCGGTTGTGGCGGGTGTGGTCTGTTTTTTCGCAGGCGTGAATCACCGCAAAAAAACCGCTGAATATACAATCGGATCTGCAGAACAGGAAGCGAAGCGGATTGTCAGCGATGCCATCAAATCGGCCGAGGCAAAGAAAAAAGAGGCCGTTCTGGAAGGCAAAGATGAAATCCACCGGCAGCGGACCGAATCGGAACGCGAGCTGAACGAACGCCGGAAAGAAGTGCAGCGGCAGGAGCGCCGCATCCAACAGAAGGAAGAAACCCTTGATAAGAAAATGGAAGGCCTCGAGGCAAAGGAAGAGGTCCTGAACAACAAGAACAAGCAGGCGGAAGACCGCCTTGCGGAAGCGGAGGCCCTCAAGAAGAGCCAGTTCGACATGTTGGAGCGCATCTCCGGCTTCACGGTCGACCAGGCGAAGGATTACCTGCTGAACAACCTTGAAAACGAGCTGACTCACGAAAAAGCCGTCAAGCTGATGGAATTTGAGCAGCAGACCCGTGAAGAGGCCGAGCAGAGCGCCAGAGAGATCATCTCCACCGTCATTCAGCGGTGCGCCGCGGACCACGTGGCCGAGGCTACGATTTCCGTCGTGCCGCTGCCCAACGACGAGATGAAGGGACGCATCATCGGCCGCGAGGGCCGCAACATCCGGGCGATTGAAACCATGACGGGCGTGGACCTCATCATCGACGACACGCCGGAGGCCATTACCCTTTCCTGCTTCGAGCCCGTGCGCCGCGAGGTCGCCCGCATTGCGCTCGAACACCTGATTGCCGACGGGCGCATCCACCCCGCGCGCATTGAAGAGACCATCGAAAAGGCCCGGCGCGAGGTCGACGCCACCATCAAGCAGGAAGGCGAGCACGCCGTGCTGGAAGCCGGCGTCAACGGGATTCATCCGGAGCTTGTCAAGCTGCTCGGACGCCTGCGCTACCGCACAAGCTACGGGCAGAACGTGCTGAACCATTCGCTTGAGGTTTCTTACCTTGCCGGAATGATGGCGTCGGAGCTCGGCGTCGACCCCGCGCTCGCACGCAGGGCGGGCCTTCTGCACGACATCGGCAAAGCGCTTGACCACGAGATTGAAGGCTCCCACGTGGATATCGGCGTGGAGGTCGCGCGGAAGTATAAGGAAAGCGAGGGCGTCGTCCACGCAATCCAGGCGCACCACGGAGACGTCGAAGCCAAGACCGTGGCCGCGTGCCTGGTGCAGGCGGCTGACGCCATCAGCGCCGCAAGACCGGGCGCCCGGCGTGAAAATGTCGAGAACTACATCAAGCGGCTTGAAAAGCTGGAAGAAGTCGCTTCTTCCTTCGAAGGCGTGGAACACAGCTACGCCATTCAGGCCGGACGCGAGGTCCGCATCATGGTAAAGCCGGAAATGATCAGCGACGACGACATGGTCCTGCTTGCGAGGAACATCTGCAAGAAAATTGAAAGCGACCTGGAATATCCGGGCCAGATCAAGGTAAACATTATACGCGAAAGCCGCGCAATCGAATACGCGAAATAATTTCACGATGAAAATCAAGAAAGGAACAGCGCCGCGCGCCTGTTCCTTTCTTTGTGACGGAAAGGGGTCCTCGCATTGAACGTTCTGGCAATCGGCGACGTGGTGGGCAGCATCGGATGCCGCTTTCTGCGCCAGCACCTGCCCACTGTGAAAAAATTGAAAGACATTGACCTGGTCATTGTAAACGGCGAAAACTCCGCCGACGGAAACGGCCTGACCCCCTCTTCCGTGCAGTACCTGCTCGACAGCGGCGCAGACGTGGTCACGTCGGGCAACCACAGCTTCCGCCGGAGGGAAAGCTACCCGCTGTACGACTCCTGCGAATTTCTGCTGCGGCCGGCGAACTTTCCCCCGGAGGCGCCGGGCCGCGGCGTCTGCATCGTAGACAGGGGCCGCATCCAGATAGGCGTCGTCAACCTGATGGGCGTCGTCTATATGGAAAGTATGGAATCCCCGTTCGACGCCGCAGACCGCATCCTGGCCCAAGAGCGCCTTCCCACGGTCACGCTGATCGACTTCCATGCCGAAGCCACGGGGGAAAAGCGTTCGTTCGCATGGTATCTGGACGGCCGCGTCTCCGCCGTGTTCGGCACGCACACCCACGTGCAGACGGCCGACGAATGCGTGCTGCCGAACGGGACCGGCTATATCTCGGACCTCGGCATGACCGGGCCGATCGACTCGGTGCTGGGGGTAAAGCCGGAGCTGGTAATCCGCAAGATGCGCACCAAAATGCCCGTGCGGTTCGACCTCGCCGAGGGCGACTGCCACATCTGCGGGGCCATCTTCGCCATCGACGAAAAGAGCGGGAAGACCCTCTCGGTGGAGCGCCTGGAAATCAGGTAATAAAGAAATTTTTATGATAAATCACACAAAATAAGTTGACACTTTGTAATATTTTTTTCCAAAATGCTCTTGCAAAATTCTTTTTTTGGATTTATTATTGTTGTGTCGTTCCAATGCAAATCGGTGACATTCCAAAAAAGGTTGGGGGATGAATTATGGAAATACTTAAAGTATCATCAAAATCAGCGCCCAATTCCGTTGCCGGCGCAGTCGCAGGAGTCATCAGGGAATCCGGTGCAGTAGAGCTTCAGGCTATCGGGGCCGGAGCTACCAATCAGGCGATAAAGGCGATTGCGATTGCGAGAGGTTACCTTGCGCCGTCAGGCATAGACGCCGTCTGCACGCCCGCTTTTGCAAGCGTTGCAATCGACGGCGAAGAACGCACGGCAATCAAGCTGATTGTGGAACCCCGCTAAGACGCAGAGCAGATTTTCCCCACACTGCTGTGGGGATATTTTTTTGCCTTCGCCCGCCTTGCGCGGGAACGGCTCCGCTTCTGCCGCAAGAGCCTCCGTGAAAGATGCCCGTGAGAAATTTGTAGGTTTGTCAAACATGTTGGACAGAAAAGGCAAGAAGGAATTCAGAAGGAGAGAACCAATGAAGAGGCCGCATCGGTATATGGTTGGATTGATTTTGATGGGCAGTTAACTGCCGATCAAAA
>JAEZCC010000013.1 GCA_023412715.1 Bacillota bacterium | reverse complement strand
CCGTTTCCGGCGGTCCCGGCCCGCTGCCGTTCTGTCACGCTTCAATTGAAGGTGTAAAGCGATTTGTACGGATTTTTCGTATTCGGCGTAATCATAAAGAAGGGGACGCTGAAGACCGGTTCCTTTTCGATGCCGAATGTTTTGCAGAAATCGCCGAGATATCCGCCGATGGACGCGAGGTCCTCGGGCGACGCGGGCGAAGCGCTCACCTGCGTCGGCAGGTCCGGCGGAAGCTCGCGGCAGCGCAGGAGCATGCGCCCGCCGTGCATCCCCGCGCAGCACAGGTTGCCCACGGGAGCTTTCCCGCCGGAGCGCAGCCCCAGCACGATGATGGTGCCGCCGGCCTGGTATTCGCCGAGAAAGCTGCCGGTCTCGCCGCCGACGACGATGACCGGCTGCTGCTCTTTGTACGCCTTCATGTGGATGCCCACGCGGTACCCGGCGTTGCCGCGCACGAAGATTTTGCCGCCGCGCATGGCGTAGCCGGTCGCGTCGCCGCTGGAGCCGTCGACGAGGATGGCCCCGGCGTTCATGGTGTCGCCCGTCTGATCCTGCGCGTTGCCGTCGACGCGGATGGTTCCGCCGTTCAGGTAGCAGCCGAGGTCGTTGCCCGGCACGCCGTGAAGGAACAGGTTCTTCCCGCCGATTCCGGCGCCGATGTATCGCTGACCCATCAGGTTGTCGACGGTCAGGTCCGCGTCGGCGGCGGCGCGGATCTCTTCGTTCAGCGCCTTGAAATATTTGTCTTTCGCGTCGATATGCGTCATGATTTCGCACCTCCCAGACGGACTGCGCGGTTTTCCCGCGTAAAGGCCATCAGCTGCGGCTTTTCCCGGATGAGCTCGTAGTCGATTGTATCGAGCGGCGTCCGCTCTCGGATGAGCGAGGTGTAAATACCGGCGCGTGCGACGTTCCCGATGAGGATGAAGCCTTTGAGCAGATTGTCCTTCGTCACGAGCTTCTTGTAATCCTGCTCCGATTTATGCACCCACGCTTCGCCGTCATAGGAGCCCGCCGTGATGACGTGCAGGCCGAAAAACCCGATGGCGTTCATGGGGATGGCGTTGTCGAAGCGTTTGTCGCCGCCCGCCATATTCACCCCGGCGGTCTCGCCCTGCAGATAGGCGTTCGGCAGAATGGCAAGGATGCGCTCTTTGCCGTCCGCAATGTCGAGGCATTCGCAGCAGTCGCCCGCCGCCCAGACGTTTGGCAGGCTGGTCGCGGAGCGTTCGTCGATAGCGATGCCGCGCCCGATTTTGCAGCCGATGTCCGCCGCGAGCTGCGTGTTCGGCCGTACGCCTACGGCGACGACCAGCACGTCGAACGAAAGCTGTTTTCCGCTTTTCAGCAGCGCGCCGTTCGGACTGAACTTCTCCACGCTGTCCCCGAGGTGGAACCGGATGCCCTTCGACTCAATGTATTTCTGCACCATGGCAGAGCCCTCTTCGTCGAGAATGCTGGGCAGGATGCGGTCGGCGAGGTCGACGACCTCGATGGAACCGGCCCGATCGCGGATGCCCTCGGCGCATTTGAGGCCGATCAGCCCCGCGCCGATGATGAGCACGCGCGAGGTCTTTGTGACGGCTTTTCCCAGCGCTTTCGCGTCGTCTAGCGTCATGAAGCTGAACTTCTTTTCAACGCCGTCGAGGCCCTCCATCGGCGGCACGAACGGCCGCGAGCCGGTCGCGATGAGCAGCCTGTCGAACGGGATCGAATCGCCGCCGGCAAGCTGAACGGCCTTACGGCCGTAATCGACTTTTTCGGCCCTTACGCCGAGGATGATTTTGACGCCGTTCTTCTTGTAAAAGTCGTCCGGGCGGTATTTCATGCGCTCTTCGTCCGTTTTGCCGTATAAAAGGTACGAAATCAGCGGGCGCGCGTACACGTGGTACGGTTCGTCTGAAACGACCGTAATGCCGCCCTCCCTGTCGACCGAGCGGATGCCCTCGATGCAGCCGACCGCCGCGGCGGAGTTGCCGATAATCACATAATTCAACGCGCTCACCTCTCTTCAAACACAATGGCGTTGTTCGGGCAGCCTTTCACGCAGGCCGGCTCCCCGAAGCTGTTGTTGGTGCATAATTCGCATTTCTGAATCACGCCGCCGTCCGGCGCGGGCATGACCGCGCCGTAGGGGCAGACCAGCACGCACGTGAGGCACCCGACGCATTTGTCGGTGTCGCAGTGCACCACGCCGTCGTGCGCGCTCATGGCGCCGGAGATGCAGCTCTTGACGCACAGGGGGTCGTCGCAGTGGCGGCACTGGACGGCAAAGCTGATTTTATTGTCGCCCTCGACGCGGATGCGCGGGTGGATGGTCACGTTCTGCAGGGCCCTCACCATGTCGGTTTCGCCGGAGTTCGCGAACGCGCAGTTGTATTCGCAAAGATGGCACCCCAGGCACCATTTTTCATTCACATAGACACGTTTCATCGCTCATTCCCCCGCATGCTTGATTCCGAGGATCTCAAGCTCTTTTTCGTTGAGGCCGACGCCGCGCAGCATCAACCGGTTGCCGCGAAGGGCCTCGATGGAATTGATGCCCATGCCGCCCATCATCTCCATAATCTCGTGCTGCCACGCGGAGACGAGGTTCACCAGGCGCCTGGAGCCGACGTCGGGGTTCAGGCGCTTCACGAGGTCGGGCCGCTGCGTCGCGATGCCCCAGTTGCACTTGCCGGTCTGGCAGGTGCGGCACAGGTGGCAGCCGAGCGCCAGCAGCGCCGCCGTCGCAATGTAGACCGCGTCCGCGCCGAGGGCGATGGCTTTCACCACGTCCGCCGAGCTGCGGATGCTGCCGCCCACGACGAGCGAGACGTTGCTGCGGATCTTCTCCTGCCGCAGGCGTTCGTCCACGGCCGCGAGGGCCAGCTCGATGGGGATGCCCACGTTGTCGCGGATGCGCGTGGGCGCCGCGCCGGTGCCGCCGCGGAAGCCGTCGATGGCGATGATGTCGGCGCCGCTGCGGGCGATGCCGCTCGCGATGGCCGCCACGTTGTGCACCGCCGCAATCTTCACGATGACGGGCTTTTTGTACTCCGTGGCCTCTTTAAGCGAGTAGACGAGCTGCCGCAGATCCTCGATGGAATAGATGTCGTGGTGCGGGGCCGGGGAAATGGCGTCGCTGCCCTCCGGAATCATGCGCGTGCGCGAGACGTCGCCCACGATTTTCGCGCCGGGCAGATGCCCGCCGATGCCGGGCTTTGCGCCCTGGCCGATCTTGATTTCGATCGCCGCGCCGGCGTCGAGGTAGCCTTTATGCACGCCGAACCGCCCGGACGCGACCTGAACGATGGTGTTTTTTCCGTATTTGTAAAAATCCTCGTGCAGGCCGCCCTCGCCGGTGTTGTAGTAGGTGCCGAGCTCCTGCGCCGCCCTCGCGAGGCTTTCGTGCGCGTTGTAGCTGATGGAGCCGTAGCTCATGGCGGAGAACATGATGGGCACTTCCAGCTTGAGCTGCGGGGGCAGGTTGTCGGTCCTGATTTTTCCGTCGGGGCCGCGCTCGATATGGTCGGGCTTCTTGCCGAGGAAGGTTTTCGTCTCCATCGGCTCGCGCAGCGGGTCGATGGAGGGATTCGTCACCTGCGAGGCGTTGATGAGCATTTTGTCCCAGTAAATGGGGTAAGGCTTCGGGTTGCCCATGGAAGAGAGCAGCATGCCGCCGGTCTCGGCCTGGCGGTAGATTTCGCCGATGGTGTCGTTCGTCCACTGCGCGTTCACGCGGTAGGTGTCGTCGTTTTTAACGATCTTGAGCGCGTGGGTCGGGCACAGCGAGACGCAGCGGTGGCAGTTGACGCACTTCGACTCGTCGCTCTTCATCTTGCCGGTCTCGGGGTCGTAGGAATGCACCTCGTTCGCGCACTGGCGCTCGCACACGCGGCAGGCGATGCAGCGCTGCGGGTCGCGCACGACCTCGTATTCCGGAACATTGTAATTGACGCCCATCAGAGCTTCACCCCCTCGTTCAGCGTGACGACGACCGGCTGGCCGCCGCGCGGCGACCACAATTTGTCGAGGTCCGGTTCTATGGTACGGATGGCGCACTCTTCACTCGCCACATACACGGTGTTTCCCTTTTCGCCCACGACCATGCTGCGCAGCTTCAGCCTGTCGTTCAGGGCCATCATGCCGCCGGTGTAGCCCAGCAGGATGGAGAACGGCCCGGTGATGAGCAGGCTCGAGAACACGTTGCGCAGATACGTGTAGTACGCCCGCTGTTCCTGCGGCAGGTAGGCGAGTTCGTTCCAGAACGGCGCGGCGATGACGTCGGCCGTCTCTTTGAGGGAGAGGCCCTGCCTGCGGTTGAGGTAGTCGATGATGTAGGTGATAACCTCAGTGTCGGTCAGCAGCGTGCAGTTGTAGCCGAACATCTCGATGAAGCGCCGGTTCGCGTCGTAGGAAGAAATCTCCCCGTTATGTACCACGGAGTAGTCGAGCAGCGCGAACGGATGCGCGCCGCCCCACCAGCCCGGCGTGTTCGTCGGGTAGCGGCCGTGCGCCGTCCAGCAGTAACCCTCGTATTCCTCGAGGCGGTAAAAGCGGCCCACGTCCTCGGGAAAGCCCACGGCCTTGAAGACACCCATGTTTTTGCCGCTGCTGAACACATAGGCGCCGCGCACCTCCGTGTTGACCTTCATCACGAAGCGCGCGACGAACTCCCGTTCGTCAAGGCCCGTCTCGTCGAGCAGGCTCGCGTACGGCAGGCCGAAATAGCGCCAGATGGCCGGCTCGTCGGTGATCTCGGGGATGCGCCGGGTCGGGATGCGCTCCGCGACGGACACGTCGAAGCTGGAGTTGATGATGTGCTCGCACTCGTCCTTCGCGCGCGGGCTGTCGTAAAAGACGTGGAACGCGTAAAGATCCTTCTGCTTGGGGTAAATGCCGTAGGCCGCAAAGCCGCCCCCGAGGCCGTTGGAACGGTCGTGCATCGGGGCGATGGAGCGGATGATGTCCCCGCCGCTGCGCTTTGTGCCGTCGCGCGAAAAGATCCCCGAGATGGCGCACCCCGAAGGGATCCTTGTTTCTCCCTCATATTGCATAAAAAGACAGGCCTCCCTGCATCTGCAACCGATCCCGGCCTTGTTGGGAAGCCGGGTAAAAATGGATTCCATATTTTCGGATTTTCCGGAACGGTTACATTTTTAATGGAATAGAATCAATTATATTATGATTTTACGTTTTTTCATGATATAATGTTTATCATGTAAAGTCAATACTTTTGCATCATTTTAAGCACAAACATGCATCAATTATAAAATAATATGGTAAATCCGGGGATTGCAGACAAAATCTGCAATGCAGAACTTAAATAATTGCAACAATTTTTCGCTATTGACTTTTCGCCCGCACAATCATATAATAAAAAACATACAGCAAGGGTGCTGTAAGGCTATCATATGCCTTACGGCACTTTCTTTTTTTATTTTTATGGGTTTACATTTGTATAGGGAGTGGATTTCAGATGAGCAGTGTCCCCGAGTTGTTTGGCAGTCTGGTATTCAACGACACCGTCATGAAAGAGCGTCTTCCGAAAGCGACCTACAAGGCGCTGAAAGAAACGCGGGAACGCGGCAAGCCGCTCGACCCGAAGGTGGCCGACGTTGTCGCCAACACCATGAAGGAATGGGCCCTCGAAAAAGGGGCGACCCATTTCACCCACTGGTTTCAGCCCATGACCGGCATCACGGCGGAAAAGCACGACAGCTTCATCACGCCGGTCGGCAGCGGCAAGGTGCTGATGGAATTTTCCGGCAAAGAGCTGATCAAGGGCGAGCCGGACGCGTCGAGCTTCCCTTCGGGCGGCCTGCGCGCCACGTTCGAGGCACGCGGCTATACCGCGTGGGACCCCACGAGCGACGCTTTCATTAAAGAGAAGGCGCTGTGCATTCCCACGGCGTTCTGCTCTTATGGCGGCGAGGCGCTCGACAAGAAGACCCCTCTGCTGCGCTCGATGGACGCCATCAGCAAGCAGGCCATGCGCATCCTGCGCCTGTTCGGCAACACAGAGGCGAGGCGCGTCATCACCACGGTCGGCCCGGAGCAGGAGTATTTCCTCATCGACAAGGCGATGTATGAAAAGCGCAGGGACCTCGTCTACACCGGCCGCACCCTGTTCGGCGCCAAGCCGCCGAAGGGCCAGGAGATGGAGGACCATTACTTCGGCGTCATCAAGCCGCGCGTCGCGGCTTTTATGGATGACCTGAACCAGGAGCTCTGGAAGCTCGGTATCCTCGCGAAGACCGAGCACAACGAGGTCGCGCCGTCCCAGCACGAGCTGGCTCCCATCTTTACCACGAGCAACGTGGCCACGGACCACAACCAGCTTGTCATGGAGATGATGAAGAAGGTCGCCACAAGGCACGGCCTGACCTGCCTGCTGCATGAGAAGCCGTTCGACGGCATCAACGGCAGCGGCAAGCACAACAACTGGAGCATGTCGACCGACGTCGGAGAAAACCTGCTGGAGCCCGGCGATTCCCCGCGTCAGAACGCGCAGTTCCTGCTGTTCCTCGCGGCGGTCATCAAGGCCGTCGACGAGCATTCCGATCTGCTGCGCATCTCCGTCGCGAGCGCGGGCAACGACCACCGCCTCGGCGCCAACGAGGCGCCGCCGGCCATCGTTTCCATGTTCGTGGGCGACGAGCTCTCCGCCATCCTCGATTCCATCGAAAGCGGCAAGCCGTACGTCCAGAAGGACAGGACGTTTATGGAAATCGGCAGCGACATCCTGCCGCGCTTCCCGAAGGACACGACCGACCGCAACCGCACCTCGCCGTTCGCCTTTACCGGCAACAAGTTCGAGTTCCGCATGGTGGCCTCCACGGAATCCCTCGCCTGCCCGAACATGATGCTGAACACCATCGTTGCCGACGAGCTGTCGCAGTTTGCCGACGAACTGGAAAAGACGGACGACTTCAAGGCCGCCCTCAACCGGCTTGTCAAGGACACCATCCACGACCACGGCCGCATCATTTTCAACGGCAACAACTATGCGCCCGAGTGGGTCGACGAGGCCGCAAAGCGCGGCCTGCTGAACCTGCACAGCACGGTGGACGCGCTGCCGTATTATATCAAGGACGACAATATCAGGCTGTTCGAGAGGCACGGCGTCCTTTCCAGCGTAGAGATTCACGCGCGCTACGAGATTGAGCTCGAGAATTACTACAAGCAGATCAACATCGAAGCGCTGACCATGCTGGACATGATCAGCAAGGACATTCTGCCGGCCGCCGCGGCCTATGAAGGCGACCTGGCGCGGACCGTGCGGGCCAAAAAACAGGCCGGCATAGACGCGGGCTTTGAAGAAGAGCTGCTGAAAAAGCTCTCTGCCCTTTCTTCCGAGCTGTACGCGGATTACGGCGGGCTGGACGAAGCCGTCGCCGCCGCTCCGCAGTCCGGGAACGTGCTTGAGGCCGCGAGGTATTACCGCGGCACGGTTTTCGCCCTGATGGAAAAGACGCGCAAGCCGGCGGACAAAATCGAGCTGCTGGTCGGTTCCAAATACTGGCCGTACCCGACTTACGGGGAACTGCTGTTCAGCGTCGTCTGACCGATTACAGAGTTTTTCTATTTATCCTCCTATATAAATGTAAAACGGAAAAACGGAGTGCCGCCGAGGCATTCCGTTTTTTCCTGTCAGGAAAAGCCGCCGCTCCCCGAAAACGGTTTGAATTCGCCCGCGGCCGGTGGTAGAATGATGCCGGAAGCGATTTTTGAAGGAGATCTCCGAAAGGGCGCGACGAGAGATGTTCCGATACTTTTTTGTAATCAGCAACCTGCCGGAAGACGCCGGCTTCCGCATGTTCGGCCCGCAGCATATTGCATGGCTGGCCGCAATTGCGGCCGCGGCGGCGATCTGCGCCGCGGGCTACCGGAAGCTCTCCGCGCGGGGGCGCAGGCGGATCGGGTATGCCTTCTGCTGGTCGATGGTGGCGCTGGATCTTTTCAAAGACGTGTATTTTATCATTTCCGGCGTGTTCAGCTACGAGTTCCTGCCGCTGCACCTGTGCGGCATGGCAATCTACATCTCGCTTCTGCACGCCTGCCGGCCCGGCCGAGTCACGGGGGAGCTGCTTTACAGCCTGTGCATGCCGGGTGCGGTGATGGCCCTCGCCTTCCCGGCCTGGACGTTCTACCCCATCTGGAACGTCGCGACGCTCCAGTGTTTCCTCATCCACGCCCTTCTGTTCATTTACCCGCTGATGCTTGTCGCGGGCGGCGACCTGCGCCCCAGCGCGCGGAGCCTGCCCTGGTGCCTGCTGTTCCTTCTGGCCGCGTGCCCTCTGGTGGCGCTGGTCAACCGGGCGCTCGGTACCAATTTCATGTTCATCAGCACGCCGCCCGCGGCCCAGCCGTTTCTGCTGTTTGTGCAGTGGTTCGGGAATCCCGGCTATATTTTCGGCATGTTCCTGCTGCTGCTCGCCGTATGGGCGGTCCTGTATCTTCCGCTTGAGACTGCGCGGTTCCTGAAGCGAAAAACCGCGGGCCGCGCCGCGGAACCCGCCGCGCGCCGGCCTTTCTGCAAGAAGGTCTGAACGAAAAACAGGGCCGGGCGGAAAAGCTTCCGCCCGGCCCGTGCTTTCTGGAAAATTTTATTTTGCGATGCGGACCTTCTCCGGCGTGATGTCGCGGATGAGGGAGCACCCGGTCATTTTCATGGTCTCTTTCAGCTCCGCAATGATTTTGCGGGTGTAAAGCGCCACGCCTTCCCGCCCGCCGCCGCAGGCGGCGATCACGTACGGTCTGCCGATGAGCACCGCGTCCGCGCCGAGGGCCAGCGCCTTGAAGACGTCGACGCCCGTGCGAAATCCGCCGTCCACGAGGATTTTGATTCTGCCCCCGACGGCGGCCTTGATTTCCGGCAGGACCTCGATGGTGGCGGGCGTCTGGTCTATGACGCGGCCGCCGTGGTTCGAGACCACGATGCCGTAGGCCCCGCTTTCGGCCGCCTTGACCGCGCCCCCGGGGGTCATGATGCCCTTTAACAGGAACGGCCGCCCCGCGTAAGAGACGATTTCCGCAAGCTGCGGCACGCTTTTCGCGTGCACGGTCTTGCCGGCGGCGGCCAGCAGGGGAAGCCCCGCGGCATCGATGTCCATCGCGGCGGCCATCGCCCCGGATTCTTTGATCAGATCCAGTTTTCCGCGAAGCACGCCGCCCTCCCACGGCTTTACGGTCGGGACGGCAATGCCGCCGGCCGCTTTGACGGCTTCGAGCGGGTCGGTCAGAAAATTGTCCGCGGCGCCGTCGCCGGTAAAGGCGGCGCATCCGGCGTCGATGCAGCCCGGGACCAGCGCTGCGGCGTACGTACGCTCGTTCAGAAAGCCGTTGTAATTGGTGGAAAGCCCGCTGATCGGCGCGGCGAAAACCGGCGCGGCAAATCTGCGGCCGAACAGCTCCGCAGAAGCGTCCTGCCCTTTGTCCCCATAGATGAGGTCCATGTTCACCCGGACTTTTTTCAGCTGTTCGCAGTTGCGGACAAAGGAATCGCCGCTGCCCTTGCCGCCCGTTCCGGGGATCTCGCCCCGGCAGGCGACGCCGTTGCATTCGCGGCATACCCTGCAGTTCGGCGCCATGTTTTTGCGCGCGGCTGTAAGCACATCCTGGTACGTCATTTGCTGCCTCCGTCTGCCGGCGCTGCGCCGGCCGTGTCTGCTTATTTTAAAGCCAGTATAGCATCCGCCCGGCGGCGCGTCAATCCGGCGCCGCGTCCGTTTTGCGGCTTAACTTTTTTTTCAGAGTATGGTATGATAATACGCGGAGTCGAAAACGGCGGAGGAAAGGGGCCTGCGGATGAAAATTCTTGTGGATGCGGACGCATGCCCGGTGAAAGATATCCTCGTGGCCGTTGCGAAGAGAAGAAAGATCCCCGTCACCATGGTGATCGATACCAGCCACGTGCTCGACGACGGCTACAGTACGGTCGTCACCGTGGACCAGGGCCGCGACAGCGCGGACATCCGCCTGGTCAACCTGATTGAGCCGGGCGACGCGGTCGTGACCCAGGACTACGGCGTCGCCGCCATGTCGCTGAGCCGGGGCGCGAAGGCGCTGAACCAGAACGGCCTGGTCTATGACGGCACCAATATGGACCGCCTGCTGTTCGAGCGTGCGCTCGGCCAGAAGATACGCCGTTCAGGCGGCAGGGCAGGGAAGAACCGCAAGCGCAGCGCGGCGGACGACGAAGCGTTCCGCAGTTCGCTGGAACGGCTGCTCGACTCTTTGCAGCAAGGAAAATGAAAGCAGGAAAAACTGATGAAAAATTATGATGTTATTGTTGTGGGTGCCGGCCCGGCCGGCATTTTCACCGCGCTGGAGTTGGATAAGCTGGACCCCGGCAAAAAGATTCTCATTGTGGATTCCGGCAGCGCCATCGAGCGCAGGGCCTGCCCGGCGAGGACGACCGGGGCGTGCGCCCACTGCGCGACGTGCAGCATTATGAACGGCTGGGCCGGCGCGGGCGCTTTCTCCGACGGAAAGCTTTCGCTGTCCGAGGAGGTCGGCGGCAATATCACCGATTATATGCCGGTCGAACAGGCGCGCTCGCTGATCCGCTACGTCGACGGCATTTACCTTCAGTTCGGCGCGCCGGACAAGGTGTTCGGCAAAAACGACAAATTCGCCGAGAAGGTCGCCTACGACGCGAAAAAGGAAAATATCCAGCTGATTCCGTGCCCGGTGCGCCACATGGGCACCGAGTATTCGTACCAGGTGCTGAAGGCGATGTACGGCTATCTTTCGTCGCGCCCGAATTTTGAATTCCGCGAGCACACGACGGCCGAGACCATCGTGACCGAAAACGGGGTGGCAAAGGCCGTGACGCTCGCGACGCGCGGCGGCGGCCGCGAAACGCTGGAAGCGCCCTACATTGTCCTTGCGCCCGGAAGGGGAGGGGCCGACTGGCTCAGCCGCATCGGCAAAGAAAACAATCTTTCCATAGCGAACAACGAGGTCGACATCGGCGTGCGCGTCGAGGTGCCGAATGCCGTGATGGACCGCCTGACCAAAAACCTGTACGAAGCGAAGCTGGTCTATTACTCCGACACGTTCGAGAACCGCGTCCGCACCTTCTGCATGAACCCCGGCGGCATCGTCAGCGAAGAGCATTACGATACCGGCACGGGCGGCGGCATCGCCGTGGTGAACGGCCATTCCTACGCCGAAGAGGAGCGCCGCACCGAAAACACCAACTTTGCCATGCTGGTTTCGACCCGCTTCACCGAGCCGTTCAACCAGCCCATCGAGTACGGGCGCTACATCGCGCAGCTCGGCAACATGCTGACCGGCGGCGGCATTATGGTGCAGCGCCTCGGCGATCTGCTGATGGGCCGGCGCACCGACGCGACGCGCCTCGCGAAATCCACGACAATCCCCACGCTCGGGACCGCCGTGCCGGGCGACCTTTCTTTCGTGCTGCCCCACCGCCACCTCACCAGCATTGTGGAGTCCCTGCGTGCGTTCGACAAGCTCGCGCCGGGGCTGTACTCGAAAAACACGCTGCTCTACGGCGTCGAGGTCAAGTTCTATTCCTCCAAAGTCGAGGTCAGGGACAATTTTGAAACGCAGATTAAAAACCTTTACGCCATCGGCGACGGCGCGGGCATTACCCGCGGGCTGATGCAGGCTTCTGTCACCGGCGTCGTGGTCGCGCGCGACATCGCGGCGGAAAAAGGGTAAAAGAAGCGGCGCGCTTTTTACAAGCGCGCCGCTTTGCCGTAAAACGCCCTTCTGTTTTCAGCTGGCGTATTCTTTGCGGTACTGGCTGATTTCTCCCTGCAGGATGCGCGAGATGAGCGCGTGACCTTTTTCGTTGGGGTGGATGCCGTCGTCGCAGATCAGCTCCTGGTAATGGTGCGTCTCGAGAAACGCGCTGCTGATGTCGAGCAGGGGCGTCGCCGTGTCTTTGGCGAGCCGGCAGACCGCCAGGTTGTACATCTCGTGCCAGCGGTAGATATGCTCCACGTCGCCGAGCCACTTGAGGATGTTCGCCGGGTTCAGCCCGCGCGAGATCCACGCGAAATACCGCCGGGCGTCGATGGGCGGCAGCGAGAGAAGCACGGGGCGGCTGCCTGTGTGTTTGACGGTTTCAATCATCTGTTCGTATTTTTGCTGGAAGAGGTCGATCGGCGTCTTCGGCTGGTGCTCTTCCTCCGGGGCGGCCGAAACCTGCGCCCAGTCGAAGTCGCAGTCGTTGCCGCCGAACTCCAGCGCGACATAGTCGAAATTCTTCAGCTCGTCGCGGTGCTTCAGCAGCGAGTCAAGCCCCTTTGAAACGGTGCAGCCGAACTTGGAATAGTTCTGCATGACCAGGTTGGCGCTGCTTTTTATCATGTTGACGAAGCTGTCCCGCAGGATGGTGTATCGCTTATTGCTGCCGAGAACGACCCCTTTCGTGACGGAGTCCCCGAACACACACACGGAGCTGACCATTTTGGAACCACCTTTCCGGTAAAGCGTCGTAATAATTGTTATGCCTGCATCTTGTATTTAAAACTATATATCATAATTATATATATGTCAATGCTCTGCCGTTATTTTATCCGAAAATATCCGTTTGATTCGCGCCGCGCAATTTTCGGCGGAAAATCGGTCTGTTTCCGCTGAAAACGGAATCGCCGCGCCAAAAGGGGAAAAACTGAACATGAAAACCGAATTCACCTACACGGACTATCCGGAGTTTCTTTCGTACCTCCGCTCCGTTTCGGAAGAGCCGTTCGCGGAATTTCAGCGCCGCCTGATCCCCGGGGAAAACATTCTCGGCGTGCGCACGCCGACGCTCCGCGCCGCAGCAAAGCGGATTGCGAAAGGCGACTGGCGGCGCTTTCTGGACGAGGCGCGCGGCGACACGCTGGAAGAGACCGTCGTGCAGGGGCTTGTGACGGGCATGGCGAACATGGAGTACGACGAGGCGCTGCGCCGTGCCGCCGCGTTCGTGCCGAAAATCAAAAGCTGGGCTTCGTGCGACATCTGCGGATCGTCGTTCCGGTTTCTCAAGAAAAACCGGGAGCGGTCGTTCGATTTTCTCCGCGGGTATCTCGGGGCTTCCGGCGAGTTCGCCGTGCGCTTCGGCGTGATTCTGCTGATGGACTATTTTTCGGACGGCGAGTATCTCGGCCGGCTTTTCGCGGCGCTTGACGGCGTGCGCCACGAGGGATATTATGTAAAGATGGCGGTGGCCTGGGCCGTTTCGGTGTGTTACGTCAAGGATCCCCCGCGCACCATGCGGTACCTTCAGGGTTGCCCGCTTGACCGCTGGACGTACAACAAGGCGCTGCAGAAAATCACGGAGTCGTACCGGGTGGACGCGGCGGCCAAGGAGACCATCCGCTCGATGAAACGGCGCGGATGACGCCGGAAAAAACGAAGGGAAGGTGGTTCGATGTTGGATATCAGAAAATGCGCGATCATAGGCTGCGGCTTTGTGGGGGCCAGTTCCGCGTTCAGCCTTGTGGAAAGCGGCCTCTTTTCCGAAATGGTGCTGATTGACGTAAACCGCGACCGTGCGGAGGGCGAGGCGATGGATCTGAGCCACGGCCTTCCCTTTGCGCGCCCCATGGAGATCTATGCAGGCACATACGACGATATTTCCGGCTGCGGGCTGATTATCGTCACCGCGGGGGCGAACCAGAAGCCGGGCGAAACCAGGCTGGACCTGGTCAATAAAAATGTCGGCATCTTCCGGCAGATCATCCCGGAAATCGCGAAGAGGAACCGGGACGCCATCCTGCTCATCGTCTCCAACCCGGTGGATATCCTGACCTATGCGGCGCTGAAGCTCTCCGGGTTCCCGAAAGGCCGCGTCATCGGCTCCGGCACCGTGCTCGACACGGCGCGCCTCAAGTACCTTCTGGGCCGGCACCTCGGCGTGGACAGCCGCAGCGTGCACGCCTACATTATCGGGGAGCACGGCGACAGCGAGCTTGCGGTCTGGAGCAGCGCGAACGTCTCGGGCATCGAGCTGAGCCGGTTCTGCGAGCAGTGCGGCTACTGCGACCACCGGCAGAACATGCGCAAATTATATGAGGACGTGCGCGACAGCGCGTACAAAATCATCCAGAAAAAAGGCGCGACCTACTACGGCATCGCCATGTCGGTCCGGCGCATCGCGGAGTGCATCCTCCGGGACGAGCATTCCATCCTTCCGGTGTCGAGCCTGGTGGAAGGGCATTACGGCCTCGACGGCATCTGCATGGGCGTGCCGACGGTCGTCGGCGCCGCCGGGGCCGAACAGGTGCTCGACATCCAGCTCAGCGGCGAAGAGCAGGCTCAGCTTCTGAAATCGGCCGGGGCGCTGAAAAAAGTGCTGGATTCCCTGGACCTTTCCGGCCCGGCAAAATAGAAAATTCCGCGGGGCGGCCGGGATTCGCCGGCCGCCCGTTTTTTCGGTCCGCGCGGCTTGACAAAGCGGACGCGTGGGGATATAATACTTAATAGTTAGCAATGACTAACACAAGTGTGGAAAGAATTGCCCGAGAGGAAAGGGGAACAACAAGAATGACGCTTGACCGGCTTCCGATTGGGGAAAAGGCCAGGATTGTCGCGGTGAAGGGAAAGGGCGCCCTGCGGCGGCGCCTGCTGGACATGGGGCTGACCCCGCACACCGAGGTGATGATCCGAAAGGTTGCGCCCATGGGCGACCCTATCGAAATCTTCCTGCGCAGCTACGAGCTGACCCTCCGCAAAGACGATGCAAGGAATATTGTGATAGAAGAGGGGGCGGGCAGGTGATCTTCGCACTGGCAGGCAACCAGAACAGCGGCAAGACGACGCTGTTCAACCAGCTGACCGGTTCCAACCAGCACGTGGGCAACTTCCCCGGCGTGACGGTGGAGCGCAAGGACGGGCAGATCCGCGGGCAGAGGAACGCGACCGTCGTCGACCTTCCGGGCATCTACTCGCTTTCGCCGTACTCCAGCGAAGAGATCGTCACGCGCGACTTTCTGCTGAAAAACCATCCGGATGGCATCATCAATATTGTCGACGCGACCAACATCGAGCGAAATCTCTATTTGAGTATGCAGCTCATCGAGCTGAACATTCCAATGGTGATTGCACTCAATATGATGGACGAGGTGCGCGCGAACGGCGGGACCGTCAAGGTAGACAGGTTCCAGGAGGAGCTGGGCGTCCCCGTGGTGCCCATCTCGGCGAGCAGGAACGAGGGCATCGAAGAGCTGATCCACACGGCGGTGGAGACCGCCCGCTACCGCCGCCTGCCGAAGCGGCAGGATTTCTGCAGCGGGGCGGTGCACCGCGCCATCCACTCCGTTGCGCACATGGTGGAGGATCATGCGCAGCGCATCCATGTGCCGCCGCGTTTTGCCGCCACAAAGCTGGTGGAAGGCGACGTGCCCATGATGCAGGCGCTCGAGCTTTCGGAGAACGAGAAGGACATGGTCCGGCACGACGTGACGGAAATGGAGCGCGAGATGGGCACCGACCGCGAGGCGGCCCTGGCCGATATGCGCTACGCCTTTATCGAGCGGCTGTGCGCCGACAGCGTCGTCAAGATGGGGGAGTCGCGCGAGCATAAGCGCAGCGTGCTGTTCGACAACGTGCTGACCGGAAAATACACCGCGATGCCGATTTTTCTGCTCGTGATGGCGCTGATTTTCTGGCTGACCTTCGGCGTAATCGGCAAAGCCCTGAGCGATCTGCTTTCCGCGGGGATTGACGCCATGTCCGGCGCGGCGGAGGCAGGCCTTACGGCGTACGGCATCAACCCGGTCGTCAAGTCCCTGCTGATCGACGGCGTTTTCGCCGGCGTGGGCAGCGTGCTTCAGTTCCTGCCGACCATCGTGGTGCTGTTTTTCCTGCTTTCCATTCTGGAAGACAGCGGCTACATGGCGCGCGTCGCGTTCGTCATGGACCGGCCGTTGCGCAAGGTCGGCCTTTCGGGCCGCAGCTTTGTGCCGATGCTCATCGGCTTCGGCTGCTCGGTGCCGGCCATCATGTCGGCCCGTACGCTGTCGAGCGAGCGCGACCGCAAAATGACCATCCTGCTGACTCCGTTCATGAGCTGCAGCGCAAAGCTGCCCATCTATGCCGTCTTTACGGCGGCGTTTTTTCCGCAGCACGCCGCGCTCGTCATGATTGTGCTGTACGTCATGGGCATGCTCATGGCCGTAATCAGCGGATTCCTGATGAAGAAGACCATCTTCCGCGGGAATCCGGTCCCGTTCGTCATGGAGCTGCCGAATTACCGGCTGCCCAGCCTCAAAAGCGTCCTGCTGCTTGTGTGGGACAAGGCGAAGGATTTCCTGGTCCGGGCGTTCACCGTCATCTTTATGGCGACCATCATCATCTGGTTCCTGCAGACGTTTAACGATCGTTTCAACGTCGTCTCGAACGGGCAGGACAGCATGCTCGCCGTGGTGGGCAGGTTCCTCTCGCCGATTTTCGCGCCGCTCGGCTTCAGCGACTGGCGGGCTTCCACCTCTTTGCTGACGGGCTTCACCGCGAAAGAAGCGGTCATCAGCACGTTCGCCGTGCTGATGGGCACGAACGCGTCCGGTCTGGGCGCGGCCCTCGGCAGCCTGTTCACGCCGCTGACCGCGTTCTCGTTCCTGACCTTTACTTTGCTGTACACGCCCTGCGTGGCCGCCATCAACGCGGTCAAGCGCGAGATGGGCAGCACCAGAAGCGCTTTCTTTGTCATCGTGTACCAGTGCGTGGTCGCATGGGTCGCGGCGTTCGCCGTTTACCACATCGGCCTTATCTTCGTCCACTGAGGGAGGGGATTCCATGAACCTGCTGGATTATGTCATCCTTGCCGCGATCGCGGTCCTGTTCGCGCTTTGCGCGCGGCATGCGTTCCGGCACAGAAACCACGCCTGCGGAAGCGGGATGGACTGTTCCCACTGCCCTTACCATGCGGACTGCACAAAAAGAGAAAAAGACCGGCCGCCGCGGCGTGAGGACAGGGGGAAGCAATGATTCGGAATATTGTTTTCGACATGGCGTGGGTCCTGTTCGAGTACCGGCCCATGGATTTTTTGAAAAAGTACCTCCCCGAGCAGGATGCGGAGCTTGTCAACCGCAAGCTGTTCTGCGCGCCGGAGTGGATCGAGACGGACCGCGGGACGCTTTCTGACGGGGATTACCTCGCCGGGGCGCTCCGACACCTGCCGCCCCGCCTGCACGCCACGGCGGAATACCTGTACGCCCACTGGCACGAGATGCCCGAGCCGATCCCCGCGATGGAGGACGTCGTCGGCCGGCTGAAACAGAACGGGTACGGTATTTACCTTCTGACCAACATGAGCGGGCGCTTTTACCGCTTTTACAAAAACATTCCTGCCATCCGCTATTTCGACGGCATGGTCGTCTCCGCCGACGTGCACGCCGTCAAGCCGGAACCGGAGATTTACCTGGAACTGTTCCGGCGCTTCGGCCTGAGGCCGGAGGAGTGCTTTTTCATCGACGACCGGGAAGAGAACGTGCAGGCCGGACTGCGGCTCGGCATGCGGGGGTTCTGCTTCCGGCAGGACATGGAAGAGCTGTGCGCCGCCCTGCGGCAGGCGGGCGTGCGCGCATAGTCTTTTCTTCTGCCGCCCAAAAGAAAGCCGTCCGGTTCCGGACGGCTGAATTTATTTTATGCCGCCTGGCGGCGCGCTTTTCCGCCGTATCGTGAGGGCAAGGACCAGCATCGCGGCGCCGCCGTACAGCGGCAGGGAATATGCCGGGGCCGATTTCAGCAAAACGCCCGCCAGAAGATACCCGACCGGGGAGAAAATCTTCACCGCGCTGATGCTGATGCTCAGCGAGCGCCCGCGGATCTCTTCGGGCACGCGCGTCTGAAAGCTGTTGATGAACGGGATGTCGATCAGCGAGCAGACCATGCCGAAAAACGCCATCAGCGCGGAATAATAGGGAACCGCCGCCGCGCCGACGCGGCCGGGGCCGAAGACGGGCGGCAGACCCAGCAGCATGAGGCAGGACGCGCCGAAAATTTCCATCATGAAAATCATCTTTTCGTACGCCAAAGCCCGGCTGACTTTTTTGACCAGCAGCGCGCCGAGGATGGTCCCCGCGGGCAGAAAGCACTGCACGGCGCCGTATACCGCGGGCGGCAGCCGGAAAACGTTGTTCAGCAGGTACGGCACCGGGACGGAATAGCACAGCGCCAGAAAAAAGTTGATCATCAGAAAATGAAACAGCGCGCTGCGAATCCATGCCGTCTGCCGGATATACCGGACGCCCTGCGCCACGCCGTCGCGGAAGCCCGGCAGAAACTGCCTGCCGGGCTCCGGCTGCCCGCCGGACACCGGCTGCGCGACGTCCGGGGCGCGGAACAGCCGGAAGTCGATCAGGCATTCGGCCGCCGTGGAAAACAGGAAGGAAATCCCGTTCAGCAGGACGAAAAGCCGGATGTCCACCGCAGCGTACAGGATTCCCCCGAGGGCGGGGCTGATGATGGCGGCGGCGGAATCCACGATTTTGCCGGCCGAATTCAGCGGAAGGACATTTTTCGTCGAGACGATGTCCGGCACGGCGGAATCCACGCAGATGTCGTAGAGCACCTGCGCGCAGGAAAGCAGCAGCGTGGCCGCGTAGACGGCCGGCACGGAAAGCCCGCCGCCGCTGCAGAGGAACAGCGCGAGAAAAATGCAGCCGCTGAACGCGTCCGCAGAGACGGCCATGACCTTTTTATTATACCTGTCCGCAAGCACGCCGGCGACCGGGCCGAGCAGCACGGTCGGGGCAATCTGCAGCGCCAGCGTGACGGCGAACGAAAGGCCGGAGCCCGTCAGCTTTAATACGTACAGCCCCACGGCAAACGTATAGACGGAAGACATCAGGACGGACACGGTCCGCCCCGCAAAGAACATGGTAAAATTGAACCGCTCGCTCCGCGGCCTCCGCAACGGTTTCACAATCGACGGCCTCCTTGCTGTGAGGCCATTGTAAACCGTCGGGCCGGCCCGGCGTCAAGCGGTACGCGAAGGCTTTTTTCAGCCCGAAAACACAAAAGCCGGGGTCAACCCGGCCTTTTCCCCACGAAGCTGTACGTCTGCACCTGCTCGCCGCCCGAGAAGTAGCTTTCGTAAATGCCTCCCCGGTCCACGGCTTCCGAGAGGTACTCCGCCTGCTTTTGGAAGCCCAGCGCCGCGATGTGCTTTTTCACCGGATCGAGCCGGAACAGCGGCCGGCATTCCTGCGGGATCTCGTTTTCCGGGCGGATGCTGCGGAACACGATGTAAGAGCCGATCAGCTCGGCGTCCGGCTTCGTCAGACGATCAATTTTATCCAGCAGGAACTCCGGGTGCTCGAAGGCGTACGCGGTGCTGCCGGAGAAGTCGCAGACCGCGTCCACGCAGCGTTCCTTCAACGGGATGTGCGAAAAATCGCAGCAGAGCAGCGCGACGTTCTTCTGCGGCTCGGCCTTTTCCAGAATGCTTTTGAGGAACCGCAGCCGCACCGGGCTGCGGTCGACCGCGAAATACACGGCGCTTTCCGGCAGGCTCCCGTACAGGCGCCGTAGAAGGAAGCCGCTGCCCACGCCCGGCTCCAGAAGGACTTTTCCGGCGAGGCCGCCGAAATCGATCCGGTGCAGGGTCCACACAATCGTCTTGTCGACTTTTTTCAGGTATTCCTCGTCCGTCTGCTCCATGTAAGAGAGAACGTCGGGCAGCTGATTGTCTTCCTCTTCGCCGCGGCACCCGCCGCCGGCAAAAAGAATGCCGTCGCGCACGGTGTATTCCGTGCCGCATTCGCACGTGAGCCTGCCGGAAAGGATGCGGTCGTCGTCCACACAGGCGCCGTGCAGGTGAAGGGGCTTCCCGCAGCGGCCGCAGCAGAGAAAGCGCAGGCTGGCGAGATCCACGCCGAAGCTGCGGCGCGGGCCGCCGGGCGCGGTTTCCATTTTCCGCAGCTCGCTTTCCAGCCGGGACGCTTCCCGGCTCAGCGCTTCGATCTGCGCGCGGACGTCTGCCTGCTTCTGCCGGAAAATACCCCGGAACTGCTCCATCTGCTGAAAGGAAGTCATTGCGCCGAGGTGCCTCACGAGGAAGATGTTTTTGATTTCCAGCAGGCTGAAGCCAAGCGACTTCAGGTAAAGGATTTCTTCAAAATCCTTCTGGCACTGAAGATCGAATTCATACTGCTTTCCGGCTTTTTGGGGGATCAGCAGCTCGAGATCCATATAATGGCGGACCGTGTCGATGCCGACCCCGTTCTGTTTTGCAAACGCTCCTATTTTCATGCGGATCCACCCGTTCCGGGCCCTGCGGCCCCGGGAACCCCCTCTTCCTTTTATTAGGAAAAGCCGTCCGGTTTTCGGACGGCTGAATTTATTTTATGCCGTTTGGCGGCGCGGTTTTCTGCATCTTTAGAAAACTCAGAGAATATTTTTCTGTGACTGCTCCGTGAGAAACTCCTGCTGCTCTTCTTTGATCTGGCGCGCGCAGTCGAGCGCCGTCTCTATGTCCCCGTTCGGGTGGCCAAGCTGCGCCGCGTGCGCGGTCGCTTCCCCAAGCTCGATGGAAGCGCCGACCATGCGGATCAGAAGCACGTTGTTCCTCTGTCTGGCCGCTTCGCGTTCCCGCTCCTGCGTGTCGCGTCTTTTCATGATATGCTGCACCCAGAGGATGATGAGCGACGCGAAAAGCGACGGGATGCCAAGCGCCTGTATCCATGCCAGCCAAGCCGGCATCATGTTCCGTCCCCTCCCTCTGTGCCGAAGACGGATCCGGAGACGCCGGCGCTTCTCCGCCGTACCCGGAACCGCCGGCGGAAAGGAAAAAAGGCCTGCCGGATTCTCATATCGATGCACCTCCCGGCGCATCCGTAACGGACCGCCGTACTTTTAGGATATGTCGGCGATTCCGGCGTGACACACGGGCGCGGCGCCGCGCCGCGGCAGGGAATTCCGCAGAGACAAGACCCGGCCTTCCGGCTAGGCGACGCCCACCGTCAGCAGAATATTGGCGAACGTTCTGCTCTCGCCTGTGGAGATGGCCAGCTTCACGCCCTGGGCGCAGCAGGCGTCGTAAAAATCGAACCGTTTCAGCGGCTTCAGCTCGATCCCGTTCAGAATGCCGCGGAATTCCCGGAAAATCGGCGGCTCGGCGCCTTCCGGCACCATGACCTCCGCCTGTTCAATGCTGACTTCCTGCTTCAGGACATTCAGGACGTCCGTCACGAGAGGGATCCCTTTTGTAAGCCCGAGATATACTTTTGCGGCGTCCCCGGTTTTTGAGGACAGCGGATAGTTCCCGTCCGCAATCAGGATTTTATCACCGTGGCCGCAGAAAGAGAGCGCCTTCATCAGTTCCGGATTGATACAGGCTGTTTTCAGCATAACCGTTCCCCCTTTATTTTTCGTCTTCGCGCAGATGGCCGAGCGCGCCGCCCGGGTGCCACCCGACATATTCCTGCGGCGTGAGCCCCCGGGCCGCCTGCAGGACGACGCTCAGCCCCTGAAGGACCAGAATTTCGGCCAGGATGGAGGCCCTGGGTGCGCGGTTCAGCGGCCCTCCCTCCTGGGAAACGCCGGCGTATAGAAAGGCGTCTCCCGCTTTGGCAAGCCAGGAATTGGGGTTTCCCGAAACGGCGATTACTCTGCAGCCGTTGCTTTTGACTGCCTTGACCGTAGCCTTCAGCTCCGTCGTTTCTCCGCTGTTGGAAATGCAGATGACAACGTCGCCGGCCACCAGCTGCCCGCAGGAACCGTGAACCGCTTCCGTCCCGTGCAGATAATAGGTCGGCGTGCCGGTGGAAGAAAGCAGGGAGGCCATGTATTCCGCAACATGCGACGGCTTTCCGATCCCGGTGATGTGGACCCGGTTTCCATGCTTTTCCGCATCCATAATTATAGCCGCCGCCTTTTCATACAGATCAGGGTTAATCATGTCGGTATATCGGGCCAGCTCCTTTTGCGTCGTTGCAACAAAGACATCAAGTTCTTTTCGGCTTTCCGTGCTGATCATGCGAGTCGGGCTCCTTTCCGTCACATCTTTTTCAGACAATCCAGCAAAGTGAAATCAAATTCCGACTCATCCACCCGGCGCATCAGGCCGACGACCTCGTCCAGCGTCGGGAGCGACGGCTGCGCGCCAAGCTTTGCAACCGTCAGCGTTGCCGCGTAATTGGCGAAATGAAGCGCCTGTTTCTGGTCCAGCCCGGCGCAGATCCCCACGCAGAACGCCGCGACAAAGGAATCCCCCGCGGCGGTCGGGTCTTTTGCTTTCACAACGTCGATGCACGGCTCGTATGCAAAATGACCCGGATCGGCGACGACCGCCCCCGCGTTGCCCAGCGTGATTACGGCGTTCTTCGCGCCCGTGCGCAGCAGCGCGGCCACCGCGGCCTTCAAATCGTCCTGTCTGACGTTTTTCCCCTCCTTACGGATGGCAATCCCCGTCAGATCGGCGGCCTCGTGCTCGTTGGGGGAAATGTAAGCCAGGCGGGACAGCAGCGCTTCCGAAAGCGGCGCCGACGGTGCCGGGTTCAGCATGACCGGCACGTTTTTGCGAAACGCATGACCCGCGACCAGCTCGTTGATTTCCATCGGGATTTCAAGCTGCAGCATGACCATGTCGTATTGATCGATGATATCCCCGAGAAAATTCATCTCTTCGGGCTTTATTTCCATATTAGTCCCCGGGACCACGATGATTCTGTTTTTCGTGCCCGAGGGGCTTTCTTCCAGCTGCACGTTGCCCACCGCCGAAGAAACGAGCGGATCGATCAGGATATATTCCGTATGGATGCCGCTGCTCTCGCACGACTCCATCAGACGTTTCCCGAAGTCGTCGTTCCCCACCTTGCCGACCATCGTGACGTCCGCGCCGAGGCGGGCGGCCTGTATCGCCTGGTTGGCGCCTTTTCCTCCGGGCGCCATATGGAAGCTTCTGCCCAAAACGGTTTCTCCCGAAGCCGGGAACCGGTTTGTGCCGACGATCATATCCATCACAAAACTGCCTACTACCAGAATTTTGGGCCGTTTTTTCATTTCAGTTCTCCTTTTTACGCCTTTTGCGGCCCTGCCGCACCGCCAATAAGGGCAGGCCTAAATCGGTTTGTCTATAAATTCAAATTTTTTCTGCATGACCAGGGCCGCCGCACCGATGGCGCCGATGTTGTCGCTGAACGAAGATGCCATTACCTTCAGGGTGCGGAAGTTTTCTTCTATGCTGTTTCTGCCGATGCTTTCCCTCACGGGGTCCAGGAACGGATCGCCGAGCTTTGCCAGCTTGCCGGAAAGGACGAGGGTCTGAGGCGCAAAGATGTTGACCAGCATGCTGAGGGCGTAGCCCAAGGTTTCCCCGCAGGACCGGAGCAGGGTCAGCGAATCCTTATGCCCCATTCCGACCGATTTGGCGAAAACGTCCATATCGATTTTGGAAAGATCCCCGCCGACCATTTCCGAGATTTCGCGGAACCTTCCGACGCGGATCCCCTCCAGAATCTTGTCGACAATGCTGATGTCCGAAACCTCCGAATTGAGGCAGCCGATCTTTCCGCAGGAGCACATGCGGCTGCCGCCCGGTATCTTGACGTGGCCCAGTTCGCCCGAAAAGCCGTGGTTGCTTAAAACCGCCCGGCTGTTGATGAACGGAATCACGCGCGCCCCGGTACGGATCGAGACAAACAGAAAGTCCGAGATGTCCTCTTTGGGGCACAGCCATGTGTACGCGAACGCCATGACGTTGACATTGTTTTCTATATAGCAGGGAAGATGGTACTCTTCTTCGATAATCCGGCGGATTTTGATATCCTTCCACTCTTTCAGGTGGGCATACGAAACGGCGATGCCGTGCTTTTTGTCGACATAGCCGGGAACCCCGATGCCGATGCCGAACACTTTCTTCCTGCCGCCCTCGGCCTGCGCAAGAGCCCGGTCGATGTGGTCCCTGATCTTCGCGAGGATCTCTTCCTTCGTCTCGTCGAAGGACAGGGGAGACTCCGTTTCGTAAAGAATTTTTCCGCAGAAATCCAGCACGGCGGAGTGCATCTTACGCCCGTTGAATTCCACCCCGATGAAATACCCCCCGTGCGGGTTCAGGTGCAGCCAGACGGGCCTGCGGCCCACTCTGGATTCCTCGCACTGCTCTTCGTAGATCAGCCTCTCCCTCGTCAGCTCCTCAATCAGGTCCAGGACGGTCGACATGCTGTACGAGGTCATTTTTTTAATTTCGTATCTTGAAACATTGTCGTTGCAGCGGATAATATTTAAAATTTTATTTCTCTTATAATATTTTCTGCTTTCAATGATGGATTCCGCCATCTTCACCGATCTCCCCTCTGATGCGTATTAAAATTGTATCATTAAAAGAATACAAAATCTACCATCAGACATTCAATCTGAAAAGATTTATTCTTTCAGAATACTTTTCACGGCCGGGTACAGTCTTTTGTATTTTTCAAAGGAACGCAGGTATTGCTCGTGCAGGCGGCGCCTGGGGCAAAACGTTTTTGTCCCCGCCGTGCGGCGGGCCGGAAAAGCGTCCGCAGGTATTCCGCAGCCCTTTGCCGCCAGCAGCGCCGCGCCCCTGCAGGGCGCCTCCGGTATTTCGGGGACCGTAAGCGGTACGCCCAGAATGTCCGCCTTCAGCTGCAGCAGCTTTTGGGATTTTGTCCCTCCGCCCACGGTATACAGCCGGCCGACCGGGACGCTCAGCCGTTCCAGCAGCGTCAGGTTCAGCAGGATTTCGTAGGTGACCCCCTCCTCAAGCCCCCGGATGAATTCGGCCCTTGTCGTGCCGAGCTTCAGCCCGGCTACCATGCCCGCGCTGGAGGAGTCGTTCCACGGCGACCCCGTGACGGTAAAATGCGGCAGCACGTAAAGCGAAGACGGCTGCTCCGCCATTTCTTCCATCAGGGTCCCGTACGCGCTTTTCCCCGTTCGGCGTTCTTCGTCCATTTCCTGCCGGCCGAACTGATCGCGGAACCATTGAAGCAGATTGCCGCCGGTGAAATTGCCCGGAAGCGTGACGAAATAATTTTCCAGCACGTGGGGGTAGCAGGGGAGCCCGTATTCGAAAAGGCCGTCCAGAAAAGTATCCGACGCGCAGACCAGGGTTTCCGTCGTGCCCAGGGAATAGGCGGCTTCGCCGGTGCCCGCGGCTCCCGTCCCCAAAAGGGCGCAGGGCTGGTCGTGGCCCCCGACCACCGCGGCCACCCCGTCTGGCAGACCCAGCTCCGCGGCGACCGGATGCGGGATTTTCCCGACCGGCACGCCGGAGGGCTGTATCTCGCAGAGATGGTCCCTGCGGATTCCTGCGGCGCTCAGCAAATCGTCGTTCCAGCCCTTTCCCGCAATGTGATACATCATGGTCCGCGCGGCCATGGAGCGGTCCGTCACGGGCGGGCAGCCGAGCCGCAGCATGACGAAATCGCCGACGCAGACATATTTTGCGGGAAGGCCGGAAGGACCGGAGCGGTTCTGATTCATCCACAGGATCTTCGGAAGCGTCCCCATGGAGGACAGGATCTGCCCGCCCATCCGGAAGAAATATTTTTTCCCGAACTGCTTTTCCAGGGATTTTGTCTGTTCGGCCGCGCGGGCGTCGAAGGACACGACAATCGGGGAGACGGGACGGAAGGAACCGTCCAGCGCGACGCAGCCTTCTCCCTGGCTCGAAACCGCAAGCGCCTCAATGGTTTCCGGGCATCTGCCGGCGGTCTCGCGCACACAGAAGCGGACCGCGTCCCAGACCTCTTCCGGCTCCAGCTCCGCATATCCCGGGAGCGGCCGCCTGATTTCGTACTCTTTTCTGGAAATGCACGTCAGGCTTCCGTCTTCCAGCAGAACCGCCGCCTTGCAGGCGGTGGTGCCCACATCCAGCCCAAGAAAAGCCAATTTAGATCCCTTCTTTCGCCTGCCGGGCGCTATCCCTTCACCGCGCCGCTCATCAGGCCTTTCACAAAGTTTTTCTGGACGCAGATATAGAAGACGATCATCGGCACCGTAATCATGACCAGAGTCGCGAACAGCGCGCCCGGCTGGCTGAAATACATTCCCTGGTACTGCTGGGCGATCAGCGGAAGCGTCTTCGTCGTTTTGTCGGACATGGTGACGAGGGCGAGGAAGAATTCATTCCAGGAGGTCAGGAACTGCCAGATGATGATGACAATCAGCCCGGGACGGAGCGTCGGGAGCACGATGCTGACGAACAGCCTGACGGTCCCGCAGCCGTCGATGGTCGCCGCTTCTTCCAGCTCCATCGGGAAGTTGTCCATAAACCCTTTCAGGATGACGATGGCGAACGGGATCCCCAGCGCGGTATAGGGAAAGATCAGCCCTTGGTAATGGTTCAGCCAGTTCAGGCGGCTGTTGATTTGGGTCAGCGGAATCACCAGGGAACTGATCGGGACCATCAGGGTGGAAAGGAGAAGGTTGTACAGGATCCTTTTGCCGTAAACCCGTTTCCGCGAAAACCCGAAGACCGCCATGCTGGAAAACAGCGTGACCAACGCGACGGAGACGATCGTCACGACAAAGCTGGAGACGAAATTCATAATGAGCGTCGGGTTCTGGCTGATGACCGTCTCATAGTTGATGAACGTGATGTTTGAGACGAACAGGGTCGGTTCGAAAATATTGTCCTGCGTCCGGACGGACATGCTCAGCATATAAAACATGGGGATCAGGGTAATCAGCAGAACGGCCGAGAGAAGGACCACCCAGCCGATCTGGCCGCCCTTTATTCTCCGCGGAAGACGATTATCTGGCATTTTTCCTGTCTCCTTTCCGGACGAAGTCACCGGAGCCCAGCACGCCGATCTGGATAGCGGTCAGAACGAGGGCGAACAGCAGAATAAAGATGGAGATTGCCGAAGCGTAGCCCATCTGCTGGTTGGTGAAGCCCGCTTTGAAAATATAGGTGCCCGGCATTTCCGAAGCGTGGTTCGGGCCGCCCGCCGTCATTGTAAAGATCAGCGCGAAGGTCTGCAGCGATCCGATGATCCCGAGCATCAGCAGGGATTTGTGCACGGAAGACAGGGAAGGCAGGTAAATGTAGAAAATCGTTTTCATGGCGCCCGCGCCGTCAATCTGGGCCGCTTCCTTGATCTCCTCGGGGATCTGCGAAATGCCCGCTATATACATCACCATGGACCAGCCGGCCCATTTCCATATGTTCACAAGTATAATGGCAAAAATCGAAGTGCCCGGCGAACCCAGAAAATCGGACTCGCCGTGAATCCCCACCCCGGCCAGAAAGTGAGAGATAATCCCCTGGTAGGGGGCGTACATTTTCGTCCACACAATGGCGATTACAACAACAGACGTCACAACGGGAAAGAAAAAACCCGTCCTGAAAAATCCTTTGAAACGCTTCAGGCGCTCTTCAATGATATAGGCCAGAATAAAACCAAGAGCCGCCTGGATCGGTACGGTCAATGCAATCCAGTATACGGAATTCCGCAGGGTGATCCAAAAAACCTTGTCCTGAAACAATTGCCGGTAATTTTCCAGCCCGACGAATTCCATCTTTGAAAGAGTCGACCAGTCAAAGAAGCTGCCCCACCCGACGAACAGAATCGGGTACAGGATGAAACAGAGAAAAAATAAAAAAGCTGGAAGAATAAAAAGATATCCGGCGATATTTACTTTCCCGGTTATTTTATTCCGGTCCACGGCCATCTCACTCCGTCCTTCAATAACGATGGGGGGAACCCGCGCAAAGCAGGCAGGTTCCCTCCAGAGCTCCTCGTCTACACAAACAATACCCGGGCAGGCGTCAGGATTTCAGTTTATCCTGTGCTTTCTGGACGTTTTCCATTCCTGCTTCCGGAGTCAGCTCGCCGGACGCGACGCCGGCCAGCGCATCCTGAAGCGCCGTCTGAACGGTCGGCTCACCGATCCTCTGGTTCATGCACTCGTCGAGCTTTGACGAATAATCCTTCACCTGGGTTTTGATGCTGTCGGGAATGCTGCCTGTCGGCTGGATGCCCTTGAATGCGGAAAGGTCATTCAGGTCATTGACGCAGGCCTGGTTGCCCTCTTCGGCCGCGAAGGACTGGAGGGCCGTCCATGCGGCGTCGACATTCTTGCAGCTCTTTGTAATTGCATAGCCGAAATCGATCCCGCCGATCGGCTGGCTTTCCGTCAGGCCGTCTTCCACAGGGGGAAGATAAAAATCGTCGAAGACCCAGTCCTTTACCGTCTGCGCGGCGTTGGAAGCCGTGTATTCCTGCGGCCACCAGGAGCCGAGCGCGATCATGCCGGCGTTCTGAGAGGTGAGCGCGTTGACGCCGTCGGGGTAGGAGTGGGCGGAAAGAGCGCCCGCCTGGATAATGCCGTCGTCAAAGAGCTTTTTCCAGTTCTTCATTGCCCGCACAAGCTTTTCGTCGGTCCATTTTACGGTGCCCGCCTGCGCCTCGTCGAACACCTTCGTGTCAATCTGCGAAACGAGCATCAGATAAACGTTCACGTTCTGCCATCCGTCCGCGCCGCCCTGGAACATCGGGGCCTTGCCCGCGGCCTTCAGCTTTTGCGCCGCGGCTTTCAGGTCGGCGTATGTTTTGGGAACGGTGATCCCGAGCTGGTTGAACAGCGTCTTATTGTAGTAGATATTGATGATCTGCGTTTCAATCGGCAGGAGGTAAGAGTTATCGTCGCCGCTCGGATTCCCGAGCTTGATCTGGCTGGAGGCTATCTTGTAGAATTTGTCCGTCCAGTTGTCGCCCCACGCCTTTTTCGCATAGCTGTCGAGCGGGACCAGATAGTCGCGGTACTGCTGCGTCAGGGATCCCGGCTGCGTGCCGATGATATCGGGAAGATTGTTTGCCGCCGCGCCGGCGGAAAGGGCCGCCAGATACTCCGGGTCGTAATTGTAGTTGGAGTAGTTGATTTTGATGTCCGGGTGCTTCGCTTCAAAATCCGCCACCATTTTCTTTGCGGTGCGTTCAATCGGCGACCAGGTCCACAGGGTGAGTTCGGTTTTCCCGGCGCTGGCCGACGACTCGGCGACCGAGGCGCCGGAAGCGCCCTGAGATGAAGAGCCGCCGGACGAGCACCCTCCCAGGACGAGGGACAATGCCAGAGATGATGCCAAAATGGACTTGACAATGCGTTTCTTTTGCATTTCAAAACCTCCCAAAAAATTTTTGACACTGCTTACAGAAACCGCGGACGCCCGCCGCGCTGTTCTAAGGCCGGGCGCCGGCGATCAATGTTTGTTTAAAGAGAAGAAGAAGCGGCACTCTTCCTCGTCGAGATCCACCTGTTTCCCCAGCTGGTTGGACAGGAAGATCACTTTCGTGATTGCCTCGGCGGCTTCCAGCTTATTCATCGCGTCCGTCACCGTTTTGCCGACCACGAGCACCCCGTGGTTCCCCAGAATGATAATGTCCTGGTGCCGCTGAATCAGCGGAATCACGCCCTTGTAGATGTCGTCCGTTCCCGGCCTGCCGTACGGAGCGACCTCGAAGCGCGTAAAGTTGCCCATCATCTCGGGGTATGCTTTTGTCTCGACCGGCTTGTTGCACAGGGCGTAAGCGGTCAGGTAAGGCGGGTGGCAGTGGATTACGCCGCCGATGTCGTCGCGCATCAGGTAGGTGTGGGTGTGCAGCGGCAGTTCCGAAGTCGGGCGGCAGTTCCCGCTGATCTGTTTTCCGTTCTCGTCGATTACGGCGATCATCTCTTCCGTCAGAAGGCCTTTATTCCTTGTCGTCGGGGTGATATAGAGCAAACCGTCCTTCTTCGTGGAGATGTTTCCTTCAAATGTATTGACGAGTTCTTTTGAGTCCAATCGCTTTGCCACCTTTATAACTTCCTGAATCAAAGCAATGTCCATAATTGAGTCCCTCCATAAATAAATTTGTGATGATAAACCCGGCTTTCGGCAAAGCAACCGCGAACCGGGAAGATACGCTTACCCAAAGATGTGTTTTTCCACCGCACGGTGCAGTTCCAGGTCCCAGTCCTTGGAAGGAGAGGGGTCATACTCCGCCATCTGGAAGGAATTTGCCGAGACTTCGCGCATCTGCGCCAGGGAAGAGATTTCTCCCTGCGAGATCAGCTGTGTCAGCAGATTGCCGGCGAGCGTCGCGTGCGGCAGGCCCGCCTTGACGCGGATGCCGAGGGCGTCGCTGATCATCTGCACCAGAAGCGCGTTCCGGGCGCCGCCGTTGATTGCGAACGCCTCCGTCAGAGGAACGCCCATGTCGTTTTTCAGGCAGTCTGCGGAATATTTTATTTTCATTGCGATGCTTTCGAATACGCACCGGACGAACTCGCCCACCGTCGTCGGAACGGGCTGTCCCGTTTCTTCGAGATATGACTTGATTTTTTGCCGCATATCGCCCTGCGAGGAATTGAATGCGGGGTTTTCCGGATCGATGTAGGAGTTGACGGATTTCGCCTGGCCGGCCAGCCGGTGCAGATCGTCGAAAGAGCAGCTGACGTGCTGTTTTGACCATTCCCGGCGCAGTTCATTGATGATCCAGAATGCGGCAAAGTCGCGGTAGACGATTTTTTTATTCCCCATGCCGCCCGTGTTTTTGAAGCCCGCGGCAAACGCCGCGTCGGAGATCAGCGGCTCGCCGCGCTCGATGCCCATGCTGACGTTCGTGCCGATGCTGATATAGAGCTTGTCTGGGCCGAACCCGGGGATGGAAGCGACCGCCGCAGCGCTGTCGTGTGAAACCGTGGCCGTCAGCCGGACGTTCCCGAGGCCGGCCTCTGCGGCGATTTTTGGGGAAACATCCCCTTTTACCGTTCCCGGCCCGACGATTTCCGTCAGCAGGCGCGGGGGGATGGAAAACACCTTCGTGATTTCAGGACTCCACCGCTCCTGCGTTTTATCCAGCAGCGCCGACGTCCCTGCAATCGTCATCTCGGTCGTCTTGATCCCCGTGAGAAAATATCCCAGCAGATCCGGCAGAAGCAGAAGCTCTTCCGCGTTTTCCAGGCACGGGTCCTTTGACAGGACGCAGGAATACAACTGCGGAAGCGTGTAGGTCCTTGCGCACTGGCAGCCCGTCAGCTCAAAGAGCTTTCTGCGGGGAATCACGCGGTACATGTCTGCCAGCGTATGTTCCGTCCTGCTGTCGCGGTAATGGTAGATCGGCTCCAGCAGCCTTCCCTTTTTGTCGAGAAGGCCGTAGGTGGCGCCCCAAGTGTCGAAAGCGACGGTCTCGGCCGCCCCGAACTTCGCCCCGTACCGCGAGAAGCCTTCGAGGATGCTCTTATAAAGCCCGAAAATGTCCCAGTAAAGCGTTCCCCTCAGGTCCACCGGGACATTGCCGAAAGCAAAATAATCGTTCAGGCCGATTTTTTTCCCGTCGAACATTCCGACAGCCATTTTGCCGCCGCTGGCGCCCAAATCAACCGCGATGGAGTATCTTTTCGTCATTTTCGAGCTCCTCCTTCTGACCCGGCCAGATCCTGCTGCACAGTTTTTCCCGCTTTGTTTTAATTTATCATTTACGACAATATATTCTGCGCTTTCCGGGCAAACCATGACCATATTCGCGATAATGAAAGAATATTATTAGGATTATTGTATAATTTTGCTTTCCCTTTATTCCACACTTGCTGAGTAGTTTTATTTTTATCGATATTTATTTTTGGCTTTTATCATACCCGCAAATTCCGCGATTGTCAATAGCAAACGATAATATTATTTTAAATTTTTCAAAAAAGTATTTGAAAATGTAGATAATATGTATACTTATTTCCGGCAAATCCGGCTTATCCAGAGCAATAATCTTTAATTTTATATTGAAAAAGATTTAATTGTGTGCTACGATGTTAGAGTCAAAAGCGCAGAAGATATCTTTCGCGCTTTTTCCGGAAATTTACGCTGTTTTCAAACTTTTAAGGAGTGATTGCAATGAAAATCGTCCCGTTTGCACCGCTGCTTCTGGAGGCGCAGAAAAAAGGCTACGCCGTCCCTGCGTTCAACGTCGTCAACATGGAAACGATCCAGGCCGTTACCAGAGCCGCCGAAGAAGAGAAGTCCCCGCTCATTATCCAGCTCTTTCGCGATGATCTGGATTTTTCCGGCGCCGACTATATGGTCACCATGGCGAATACCGCGGCCGGCCACTGCACCGTCCCGGTTTCCGTCAGCCTGGATCACGGACATTCCTACGAACAGGCCGTCAGGTGCATAGAGAGCGGATTTACCGGCGTCATGATTGATCTTTCCTCTTCGGATTTCAGCGAAAACATCCAGTCGACCAGGCGGGTCGTGGAATACGCCCATGCGCGCGGCGTTTCCGTAGAGGCGGAGCTCGGAGAAATTTTCGATGCCTCGGCTCCGGTCGAAGTCCGCAATTCCGGAATGACGGACCCGGAAAAAGCCGCGGTTTTCGCCGCCGAAACCGGAATCGACGCGCTCGCCGTTTCCATCGGCACGGCGCATGGACTTTATTCCTCCAAGCCTGTGATCGACTTTCAGCGTGCGGAGCAGATTGTAAAATCCCTGCCCTGCCCCATGGTCGTACACGGAGGCTCCAACACCCCCGATGAGGACATCGTCCGGCTTTGCGGCTTGGGAGTCGCAAAAATCAACGTCGGTACGGATCTGAACCTTGCTTTCAACCGCGGGCTGGAAGAGGCGTTCAAAAAATACGGCAATCATGCGTTCATCCGCGACCTTATGGCTATGGCGCGGGAAAGCGTTGTCGAAGTTGCCCGCCATAAGATCCGTTTGTTCCGGACCTACGCAAAGTAGCGCCTTTTTTCCTCCTCCGTCATGCCGTATGCGGGTCCGGCGTTTTGCGTCCTCCGGCTGCCCCGCCCGGGAAAGCGCTTGAGATATCTTTCATCCATAATAAAAAAGCTGAACGGCCGTATCGGTACACGGCGTTCAGCTTTTTATTTTATTGCGGAAATCGAATCCGGCCCCCAATCACCGGATCAGGGGGCGGTTCGCCTTCTGCCATATTTTCGAGGATAATAATTTTAAAACCGGTGCGCAAAATAATCAAAATAGAAAAGGAGGAGATTTGCGGTGGAAGAAAATCAAGAGCAGAATATCCTGGCCCGGAACACGCTGGACAAGATTCCGAGCCCTTCGTCCGACGCCCGCAGCATCACCGGGTTGGTCAAGAAGGGCGGCAGAGTGACCGGCTACCGGCTCTCGGACAATACGGTTCTGGAAAAAGAGCAGGCTGTGCAACTGGCTCGGCAGGGCGGCATTGCCGGCGTGGGCATCGCGCACCGGGGCGATACGGAATATCTCAAGTCGATTCCAGACGGCAGCGACAGCAACAATCTGAGCAGCCTGCCGACGGTTTCCCCTTCCGGTCAGGCGTAAGAAGGACGGAAGGGGCTTCGGTCGCTGCCTTGCCCCGATGGGCGTACAGAGACTGAAGATCCGCCCGAAGACGGCTCCGGTCAGCGGCGGATCATGGCTGCGGCGGCCTTCGGAGACGGCGTCCGGCAGACGCTTTCATGGATGATCGGAATATACGTCCGCGAACTCCGGGTGTTTGGAAAACCAGTGTATGGCATACGAGCAGGTAGGGTAGGCTTTCATCTGTTTTTCTCTCAGCGATTGGGCGGCCGCCAACAGAAGCTCGTTGGCGATTCCCTGCCCGCGCAGGGAGTCGTCGACAAAAGTGTGATTGATATTGACGGTGCTTTGTGAAACAGGCGGAAACGTCACTTCCGCAACGGTTTTCCCGGTTTCATCGTTCAGATAAATCCTGTTTTCAGAATAGTTGAATTTCATTTTCAGTCTCCTTTCTCAGACTGATGGTCCGTGCCGGACGGCAGGGTTCCGTGAAGTTTTTCGATCTCACGCTCTTTTTGATCCCGTGCATATTGTTAGGATTGCCGCGCTGCCCGGCCTTTATCAGGATGCGGAGAGGGCGGACGAAAGAACGAGGCCTTATTTTCACAGACAAAGCGGCTGAAAGTTAACGACAGATAACTAAAGCTGTATGGAAAACCCGGAAGCGACGCGGCTTCCGGGTTTTTGTTTTGGTTGCGGAGGCAGGATTTGAACCTACGACCTTCGGGTTATGAGCCCGACGAGCTACCGGACTGCTCCACTCCGCGATATTAAGTTTGGTGCTGCCCTTTTAGAGAGCCTTATTATCATATCACGTAGGCCTTTTGATGTCAAGCATTTTTTCACATCTGTTTGCCGCGGGGGCATGGGAAGATTGAAAAAGGGGGGTGTTCGTGATACAATAAAAACTCACGAATAGAAAGCGGGTTTTCATTGAAACTGGAATTTTTGCACCAAAGCACGGAACAGCGCAGGGAGCTGATTCTGCACGGAAGCCTCCTCAGGACCCTTCTGCTTCTTTCTTTCCCGACGCTGATGATGAGCGTGATTCAATCCCTTCTTCCACTTTCCGACGGGCTGTTCATCAACAATGCCGCGGGCACGCTCGTCGCCAGCGCGGTGACGTTCAGCGAGCCGGTCGTCAACATGATGACGGCGCTGGCGCAGGGGATCAGCGTGGCCGCCATGGCGATTATCGGGCAGGCGAACGGGAGCGGTGATTTTCCGCGCGTGCGCTATGTCTCCACGCAGATTATGGCGTTCGGCTCCATGCTCGGGGTTTGCGTCGCCCCGCTGATGGCGCTGGCGGCTGTTCCGGTCGCGGCGGGGGTCGACCCGGAAATCTCGCATAATGTCTTCCTTTATATCAGCCTGTACGCTTTCGTGCTTCCTTTTTCTTTTCTTGAGAGCATCTACAACGCCATTAAAAACGCCACCGGCAAGCCGGAGGCGACCTTTGTGCGCATGCTTCTGATGCTGGTGCTGAAAATTCTGTTCAACGTGGTCTTCATCGTCTGGCTGCGCATGGAGATTGTGGGCTGCGTCCTCTCTTCCCTGTGCTCGAACGTCATCATCTGCGTCTGGATGTTTTACGAGCTTTTTCTCAAGAAAGGGGAGGACAGGCTCACCCTGAAGGGCTACCGGCCCGACAAAGAGCTGATTCGGGAGATTTTTCGGGTCGGCGTCCCCGCCATGCTGACAAGCGTGATGATCAGCCTTGCGTTTTTCCTGATTAACCAGGAGATCCAGAAATACGGCGCGATTGTACTGAACGGCCAGGGGATCGCCAGCAATATTACGGCCGTCTGCTTCAACCTGCCGGCGGCGTTCGGATCCGCCGTGACGACGATGGTCAGCATCAACATCGGCGCCGGCCAGCCGGAGAAAGCGAAAAAGTCCTGCTTTTACGGCTGCGTCGCGGCGGCGGTCACCGCAGCAATCATCATCGCTATTATTGTGCCGGCTTCGCCGTACCTGACCGTGCTTTTCACGCAGCGGAAGGACGTTCTGGACGTGGCGAACAGGGCGCTGCATATCTATACGTATTCCGTGGTGGGCTTCGGCGTCTGCATGGCGGTGCAGGGCGCGTTCATCGGCCTCGGCAGAACGGGGATCCCCATGTTTCTCGGCCTGCTGCGTATCTGGTTCCTGCGGTATATCTTCATCCTTGCGACGGAGCATGTGCTTCTCTATTATTCCGTGTTCTGGGGGAACCTGTTTTCCAACTATGCGGCCGCCGTGATTTCCATCCTCCTGATTCTGCGGGTCAAATGGGTGTCGGTCCTGCGCTGACGGACGGGCGGCGTGTCGCCGCCGCCGAGCCCCGCCGGGCAGAACGGAGCAGACCGCGGGCGCAGTTCTGGCGGGAGAGAAAAGACAAGGCTCCCGCGGACACAAAGCTCCCGTACGGGCTGGCGTGCCCCGCTTGCGGGAACCGACGCCGTCATTGCGCGCGTAATACGCGGCAAAAAGGGCTTTCCGGCATTTGCCGGAAAGCCCTTTTGAAGGAATGCGGTTTTGTTTCAGAAGTTCGCTCAGCCTTTGAGAAGCGTGAGGACGTTCTGCGGCTGGGTGTTGGCCTGAGCCAGCATTGCCGTAGCAGCCTGCGAGAGGATCTGGTTCTTGGAATACTGGACGTATTCGTCGGACATATCCACGTCGCGGATCTGGCTTTCAGCGGAGGTGAGGTTCTCGCTCATCGTGCTGAGGTTGTTGCTGGTGTGCTCAAGGCGGTTCTGCAGGGCGCCGAGGTCGGCGCGCCCAGCGGAAACCGTGTTGATGGCAGCCTTGATGGTGTCAATCGCGGCCTTCGCGTTATCCTGTGTCGAAATGTCGACGTTCTGGATGCCGAGACCCGCGGTGCTCATGTCACCGATGGCGAGCTGGACACGCTGGTCGTCTTTGTTGTCTGAACCGATCTGGAGCGTAAGCTCGTTGTTTTCTGTGGCAGAAATATCACCAGTGGCACCGGTAGCAACCAAGAAATCACTGTTTGTCTTGAAGGAGATGCTCAGGCCTTCATATTTCCGCAGTTCTGCCTTCTCGGTGTCAGTGGTACCACTGTAATCGACTTTTGCGTTAACCGTGTAGCTACCTACGCCGTCTGCCACAGTTACGGTCGAGAAGGACAGACCTTTGACAGCACCGGCCGCTGTTGTTACGGCGACCACGCCGGTCGAAGCCGTAAGGTCCACAGTGAAAGCGGATGCGCTTGTCGCGGTGAGATTACCGCCGAGAACCGATATGCTACTCACAGAAACAAAGTCACCAGTGCCAATCGTAACCGTATATCCCAGCGAACCGTCGAGCAGGTTGATCTGGTTGAAGTTCGTGGAGGTGGAGATGGTGTTGATTTCGGACTGGAGGGCGACGATTTCCTTCTGCAGGTTCGCGCGGTCTGTCCCGCTCTGGTAAGTGCCGTTCGCGGATTCGACAGCCAAGGTGTTCATCCTCTGCAGGATGGCGGAAGTTTCGTTCAGGCCGCCTTCAGCCGTCTGTACCAGCGAGATGCCGTTCTGGGCATTGTCCTGAGCCTGGTTCAGGCCGTTGATCTGGGAGCGCATTTTCTCGGAAACCGCAAGTCCTGCGGCGTCGTCCGCCGCGCTGTTGATGCGGTAGCCGGAAGACAGCTTCGCGATGTTCTTGCTGATGGCGCTGTCGTTTGCCTTCAGACGGTTGGAAGCGTTGAGGGCCATAATATTGTGCTGAATACGCATAAAAATTTTCCTCCTTGATTTTTCCCGGGCGGCTTGGGCCGCCTTGCGGGCAAGAGAATCCGTTCTCTTTGCTTTCTTTATTCCGAACGGGCTTCCGGGCCCGCGGCTCCGATTTACGGGCCCTGTAAAACGGCGGCCGCGGTTCCGGATCCCTTTTGGAATTCATCCTATATATCGGTAATTTACGGAAAAAATTTAGCCGTAAAACGACATTTGCGGATAAAAAAAGTTTTTGCTCCCCATTTTTTGCACCCGCGGCCGGCCTGAAAATTTTTTGGCCTGCGCGGGAACTTCCCGCATCTCCCCCTCTTCGGCGGGATTTACTTTTTCTCCGTGCCGGAGGGCGGGGCGGAGCGGGCTGCGCCTGTGTCCGCGTCGCCCAGCAGGCGGCGCAGCTCTTCCATGGCTGCCTTTTCGGAGACGGCGCCCGCCGCCTCGCGGTTCATCTCGCGGGTTTCCAGCAGCTCTTTGCGCAGAATGGGCACGCCCTTCGGCGCGTTGATGCCGAGCTTGACCCGCTCGGAGCCGATTTCGGTCACGACGATTTCGATATCGTCGCCGATGATGACGGACTCGGAGGTCTTGCGTGAAATCACCAGCATGCCGCTACCTCCGTTTCGGCGCGCCGCCGAAAAGACGGCAGCGCACGGGGTAGTCGCTGTTTTCCATAATAATCTGTTTTGCACGCCTTGCGGGCATGTTGATGACGATGGGGCTTTTCAGGTTGACGACGGAATCCGCGAGGTTTTCACGGATGACCGCCACGGCGAAGAAGCACAGCTCGTCGTCCGAGGGGTTCCCCAGCGCCTGCCGCTCCTGCGGGGTCAGCTGCGGGCGGTAGTCCTGCATGACGACGAACGGGTCCACGACAATCAGCGACGGAAAGCCGCCCCCCGCCGCGCACAGCGACCAGATGACCCGGCTGTTGTCCCGCTCCACCAGGACAAAATCCTTGATGTCTTCAAAACCGTAGATGCCGTCTTCAAAATGGATGGCGATTTTCCCCTCCGGTTCGGGGGAGGCGGCGCCGGCTGCGGTAGGCTGCATGGTTTTATTTTCCTCCGTTCTGTTTACGCTTTCTGTGAAAGCCTTGCGGCCTCCGGTGAAAAAGGCGGCCACCCGGTGCGCAGCACGGCCTTGAGGTACATGGGCACAAGCCCGGCGCGCGGGGCGGAGGAAAGCGCTTCCGCCATCCCCTTCCTTCGCCATTCGTAGCCCATGCGCTGCACGGCGCAGTCGCGCCGCACCTGCGCCGGCTCCGCCGGGAAGGTCACGCGTATAGCGGGAATATACGCCAGCTCGGTTTCCGCGGGGCCGTCGCATTCGACCGCGATGCCGCCGGCCGGATCGTCTTTGTCTTCAATTACGAGAAGCATGTCGCCCTCCGGGAAGCTGTTATTTCAGGTAATCCATCAGGCTTTGCTGAATGGTCTGCCCGCCCACCTTGAGCGAGGCCTCGTAGCAGTACTGCTGCATGTAATAGTCCGTAATGGCGTCGGTGACGTCGACGAATTCGACCTGGTTGTCCTTGTCGTCGAGGTTCATCCCCATGTTTTCGAGGTAATTCTGCGTGTCGCCCAGCAGTTGGAGCTTCGAGCCGATCTCCGTCTGTTTCGCTTCAAACTTTTCCTGCGTGTTCGTAAAATTCGTGATGTACGGGTCGACAGCCGACACAAGGCTGTTGCCGACCAGGCTGGGATCCCTCAGGTCGGCCGCGATGGTCGTAAGGAGCGAGAAGATATTGTTCGGCACGTCGGCGGTCACGCTTCCGTCTTCATTGGTGACGTCCGATTTGCCGTAGCCGAGGTAGGCGATGCCGGGCATGGCGGAATCGAACGCGCTCTGGGCGTTGATGTTCCCGCTGCTGGCCGTGATGCCGAGGCCGATGTCGACGTAAATCGATTCGCCCGCAAGCTTGTCGAGGCTGACGATGTCGGTGATGCCGGCAGTAGAAGCGTCGCTGGCGCCGGAGGCGAGGGTATCGTTCTTATTGTCCGGCAGGCCGCTGACGGTGATCTGGTTTGTCGAAACGCCCGCCATTGCCGGAATATCGCTCTGAAGGGTTGTCTGAAAATCCGTCCCCTGAAGGTAAGCCTGCAGGTCGCCCTTTGTCTTTGTGGCCGGCATGGTGATCGTGATCTTGTATCCCGAGCCGTCGGGGTCGGAAGTGACGTTCGTGCTGAAGTCCGTGCCGCCGGTGTCGATCTCGATTCTGGAATCGTTCAGCTTCTTGCCGATGGCCGTCCCAAAATTGATCTGCATGGTTTTGGCCACGGCGTCCGGGCCGCTGCCATACGTGTAGTTCAGCGTCTCCGACGCGCCGTTGAGGTTTTCGCCCGTGTCAACGTCGATGCCGCGGTAGTACAGCTTGTCGTTCTTAACGGTGAAAGGCACCTCCGAGGAATTGGAGCCGCCGAACAGGTAGCTGTCGGCATATTTCGAGTTCATCTCGGAAACGATGGTGTCCCGGTAGGCAAGGATCTCCTTTGCGATGGATTCCCGGTCGCTGTCGCTTGTCGTGCCGGTGATGCCTTTCAGCACGCTGGTGCTGCCCGTTGTGGTGAGAATGCTGTCTATGTTCTGCAGAATGCTGTCGGCCGTGCTGACGGCGCTTTTCAGGTTGCTGACGTTCGTCTGGTAGTCCAGGTTCAGGTTCGTTTCCCACTGGACCTGGAACGTCTGCGCGGCGGCCAGCGGGTTGTCGGACGGATGGTCGAACGCGCGGTAATCGTAGGCCCTCTGCATGGCCTTGTTCATGGAACTGAGCGAGTCGTTCACGTTCCTTTTATATTGCGACATCATCATCTGCGAAGTGATTCTCATTTTCCGTTAGCCCCTTCCTGCAACGCCCATGCTGCTGATGATTGTCTGGAGGCACTCGTCGACCGCGGTCATGAAGCGGGAAGCGGCGGTCAGCGCCTGGTTGAACTGGACCAAATCGATCGCCTCGTCGTCGATGCTGACCGAGGAGTTCGACTGCCGGTTCGTGTCGATGCTGCTCAGAATGGTGGAGTTCGTCGAGTCGGTCGAGTTCACGCTGTTGACGTCCTGCCCGAGCGTGGTGGCCACGTTGGCGACGGCCTTCTGTATGGTCCCGGTGTAGATGTCGACCCCTTTGCTGCTGCGCAGCGTGTGCTCCGCGGTCGTCAGCGCGACAATCATGTTCGTGATGTTGGAGTAAGAGGAATCCGTGCTGTCGCCGGGGTTCGCGGTGTCTTTGCTGGTCGTGAGGTACCCGGTCGTCCAGGCCGAGGCGAGCTGGATGTTCGCCGCCGTGATGTGGCCGGTAAGGGTGCCGTCCTGCGTCAGCAGCGGCTTGTTGTCGCCGGCGTCGTTGGTGCTGTTGACGGTGTTGACGGCGTCCGCAAGGTTGGCCGCGATGGTGTCCAGCAGCTGCGAATAATAGCCGATGCCCCGCGTGGTCGTCGTGGCGCCGCCGGATGCCGTGTCGAATTCCCCGCTTTCGTTCAGCAGGGCGAGATACCCGGGGAAGCTGCCGCTCTGCAGCTCGCTGTTCAGCCCGCCCTCGCGTTCTACGCTGAGGGTGCCGCCGGAAGTTGTAGTGAACTGAAGCGCCCCGTTTACGTTGGCCACGGTGACCGAGCCGTTCCACGGCGGGTCATTCAGAGCCGTCTGCACCGCGTCTTTGAGTTCGTCCATCGTCGGGGGAGCGGCCAGCGAGAACGAAGAAGTGTCAATGCTGCCGTTCGTCGTCGTTGTCGCCGGGGGGGTGCCGGTGACCAGCGTGATGTTGTAGGTCGCGGGCGCCAGCTGTTCGCCGGCTGCGGCGAAATTGCCGTCTGTCGTCAGGCCCGACAGGTGCATCTCCACATCGCTGTAGCTGCTTGTGCTCGCAATGCCGTCGGCCGCCTTTTCATCGGCGGGAACCTTCGAGACGGAGAACGCCGCGTACTGGTCGCCGTTGATCAGCGTGTACCCCAGGCTGTTCCCGTCCGGGTCGGCAAGCGTGACGGAAAGCTGGTTCACCTTGGTGCCGGAGCCGCTGTCGACGGGCGTTTCCGTCACCTTGATGCCGACGTACTGCGAAAGCTGGTCCAGCATCAGGTTGCGCTGGTCTCTCAGCTCCAGCGCGGGGACGCCGGAAACCTCCGCCCGTTTGATCTGGCCGTTCAGCTCGGCGATGTTTTTCATCAGGTCGTTCACCTGCTTGACCCCGTAGTCGGTCAGGTCGGTGTACTGCTGGTTCCACACCGTCTGCAGCTGCTGGGCGGCCGTGTTGAATTTTGTCGCCAGCAGCTTCGCCTCTTCGCGGATGGCGCTTTCGGAAGCGTCGCTTTTCCCCGAGGTGAGGTTCTGCAGCTGCGAGATGAAGTTGCTGAATTCGTTGCTCAGCACGTCGACCACCGCGGAAGAGGAAGAGGATTTTGAAGTCGTCGTGTAGGTGAAGATGTCCTCCAGAGAGCTCAGCGCGTCGTATTCGACGGAGCTCTGGCCGGCTTTCGCGTTCTGCGTGCGGTATTCCGCATCCAGAAAGGCGTCGCGTATCTGGTTGATGCCCGTCGCGATGGAACCCTGCCCGTAGGAGTCGCCGGGGTTCTGCGCGTACAGAGATCCGTACGGGGACGGAATCGACGACTGGTCCACGCGCTGGCGGGTATAGCCCTCGGTCGTGGCGTTCGTGATGTTCTGGCCCGCGATATTCAGGTTGACCCTCGAAGTTCGCACGCCGCTTCTGGCGATATACAGCCCGTCAAAGGTTGAACTCATTGGATTTGCCCTCCGTTCTTCTGTTCAGATCTTGATGGAAAAAACGCCGTCCGTACCGGACTCCTGCTCTGTCGTCGAGCCGTAGATTTGTTTCAGCTCCGGGTGATCCTCAAGGTTTGAAAGCGTTTTTGAAATCTGCCGCAGCTTGTCTTTCGTCATCTGCTGGCAGCTGTCGTTCGTGCGTTTCAGGCTGTTCAGCGTCTGGGAAAGCTCCGCGTGCAGGTCCTGCATGGCATGCTGTCTTTCCGCGGGCAGCATGGGGATGAGATCCCGCATGGTCGCCTCTTCCGCGCCGGCTTCTTCCAGCAGCTTCCGGCGGTCCAGCTCCAGGCCCTTGGCCCGCATGACGAAAGCCTGCTCTTTTTTTATGCGCGCATTGACCGCGCCGAGACGCCCGGCGGAGATGTCGCCGTATTTTTCAGTCTCCAGCGAAAGAAAATCCCTGTAAAAGTTCAGCAGGCCGCCAAAAAAATCATAGAGCCTGCCGGCAAGCACGTCGTCTATCATAAAATTTTCCTCCCGGTCCGCGGCGGTCACAGAAGCATCTGCCGGGCCAGCTCGCCCGCGTCGATGCCGTAAGACCCCGCCGCGATCTCGTCATGAAGGCGCTGCGCACGGCTGGCGTCGGGCTGCTCGTTCATGCTGCCGACGAGTTTTTTCTTCAGTTCGGTCAGAAAAGAGCCGGGCTCTTCGCCGTATTGCGCGGAGATTTCCACGCTGTCCGTCTTCCTGCGTTCCTGCGCAGGAAGGACCGACCCTGCTCTTTTCGCATTCTCAGAAACCGCCCCGGTTCCTGACGAGGATTTGAGCGTATAAAAAAGGTTCACATCGAATCCCGCGCCGTTGATATTCATGAATCGTTCACCTCGATTGTTTTATCGGCACGGCGCGGAAAAAATTTAGCGTCCTTCCCGCCGCGCCGGAAGGAAAATGCGCCGTGTGAGAGAATAGAAATTTTTCTCGAAAGGGCGATGAACGGCGATTTTTGTAACCATTTATCTCTCACGGAAAAATAAAGAGAATTATATGGTTACATTACACAATAATAATTATGATTATTTATTATATTCATTGCATTATGAGACGCGAAATTATTCGTTTTTTATTGAATTATAGGCAATAATATTGACTTTTGCATATTATTGTAAGATAATATATGGGAATTGCAAAGGAAGATAATGGACTCTTTTTCTGTCGAAAAAACAGCCATAATTACGAAACAGGACGAATTATGGCAAAAAGCTGCCAGGAAGCGTTCGCTGCGTCCGTTTTTCGCCGCGGCAGACGCATATAAATGAAAAGGGGGAATATGGTTTGAATTGGATTGACAGCGTTTCCTCGACGCTCCTCAACAAGGACCTTGACGGTCTGTGGGCGAGGCAGCAGGCCATTTCAGACAATATCGCGAATTTCGAGACTCCCGGCTACAAGACGAAAAATGTTTCTTTTGAAGATCAGCTGAAAGCGGCGATCGGCGATTCCGACGGCGGGACCCGGCAGGAGCTTATGAATGCGGTCGGCGGCGTGCAGCCGGTCACCACGGAGGCTTCCGACGAGACGCTCCGCGCCGACGGCAACGCCGTGGACCTCGAGCAGCAGAATATCGAGCTGGCCCGTACCGAGCTGAACTACTCCTCTTCCCTGCAGATGGTGTCCGACAATTTTTCCCGCCTGAAAATGGCCATCACGGGCGGAAGCAACGGCTGACATAGCTGACATAAATGAAAGGGGCGTTTCCGGTGGCTTTTCTGAGCTCGTTGGATATCAGCGGTTCCGGCCTGACGGCGAGCAGGCTTCGCATGGACGTGATTTCGGAGAATATCTCAAATGCCGAGACCACCCGCACGGACAACGGCGGGCCGTACCGACGGAAAATTGTGGAATATCAATGCGCTGATGATGATGCGTCTTTCCGTTCCCTTCTCGACGGGCAGATCGCTTCGTCATCGGCGCCTTCTACCTTGAAGGGGGTCGAGGTGACCGGCATCACGGAAGACCAGACGCCCTTCAGCGAGGAATATGACCCCACGAACCCCGACGCGAACGCGCAGGGGTATGTGCAGAAACCAAACGTAGACCTTGTCAAAGAGACCGTCGACATGATGGCCGTGACGCGGGCCTACAGCGCCAACCTGACGGCGCTGAACGCAGTAAAAAGCATGGCCAGCAAAGCGCTGGAGATAGGAAAGTGACGGTATGAATACAATTCAGCCCATTCAGCCGATCGGTTCTTTGGAAGAGCTTGCGAAGACGCGCGGGGCGCAGAGCGCCGCTTCGTCTTCCTCTGTGCAGCTGCCGTTTCAGTCTCTGGTGCAGGACGCGATTTCCGGCGCGCAGCAGACGGGCGCCGACCTGAACAGCCAAATCTACCAGCTGACGACCGGCCAGTCCGACGACCTGCACAGCGCCATGATAGCCTCCCAGAAGGCCAGCCTTTCCGTCAGCCTTGTCGTGGAGCTTCGCAACAAACTGCTTGATGCCTACAAGGAGATCATGAATACCAGCCTGTGACTAAAATTTCTTGAAGGGCGGATGGCACTCTTCCATGAATGAACAGTTGAAAAAATATATCGACCCTATAAAGAATTTCTGGAACAAAATGACCAGGCGGGCCAAGGCGATTCTCCTGGCTTCGCTGGGCGGCGTCGTGCTGCTGGCAATCATTCTGGGAGTCCTTATGAACCGCACCCAGTACAGCGTCCTTTACGCCGGCATGAACAGCGACGAGGCGCAGCAGGTCATGACGGAGCTGCAGAAGCTGGACGTCCCCTACAAAAGCAGCAACGGCACGATCTATGTGGCGAAGGATCAGGAAAATTCCGTCAGGATGCAGCTTTCGAACGAAGGCTACCCGAAATCCGTGCCGAACTACGATTTCTTCACGGGCAACGTCGGGGTCATGACCACCGACGACGAGCGGAAAATCATTGAGCAGTACCAGCTGCAGGAAAGGCTTCAGGCGGTCATCCGCACCCTTTCGCCCGTCGATACCGATTATGTTACCATCAGCATCCCGGAGGGCGGCACCTATGCCTGGGACGACAACAAGCAGGCCGCCACGGCTTCCGTGACGATCCACCTGAAAGACGGGCAGTCGCTTGCCGCCCAGCAGGTGAACGGCATCAAACAGCTCGTCGCGAAAAGCGTGCCGAACCTTTCCGCCGACAACGTCTCCGTCATCAACAGCGAGACCGGCGCCGAGTTCTCCACTTCGACCGAGGAGTCTTCCACCTCGCTGCAGATCACCCTTTCCGAATTCAAGCTGAAAATTGAAAAAGAGTACGAGAACAACGTGGAAAGCAAGATCCTTTCCCTTCTGTCGCAGGCGTACGGCAAGGGCAATATCAGTGCAAGCGTCAAAAGCAAGATGGATCTTGACAAGAAAATACAGGATATCGTCACCTACACGCCGTCGTCGAGCGGCGGCAACACGGGCGTCGTGAGCCAGTCGCAGGAAGAGCATGTCGTCGCGCAGCAGGGCACAAGCTCCGGCAGCGTCGTCGGCGTGCAGCCCAATGCCGACACGACCACCACCTACCCGGGCGTCTCTGTGAACGGAAACGTCATTACGACGAAAGACAGTAAGACGTACAGCTACCTGGTCAGCCAGGTGGAGGAGCAGATCCAGAGCGACGCCGCGGCCCTCGATGACCTGACCGTGGCTGTTGTTGTGAACACGAACTCCATGACCCCCTCGCAGAAACAGGAAGTGACGACGCTCGTGGCCAACGCGGCCGCCGTCGACCCCAGCAAGGTCGCGGTGATGGCCGTTCCTCTGAATTCGAATTCCACCGGTGCGGCTTCGCCCACGGCGGCCTTCCCGCAGATACTTCTGAGCAACCCGCTCATCCTCGCGGCGGGCGCCGCCGCGCTGGCCCTGCTGATTCTGCTGATTGTCCTTCTGGCCGCAAGGCGCCGCAGGAAGCAGCAGGAATTGCTGGAAAACCTCCAGCCGATTGCCCCGATGCCGCTGCAGCCTGAAGAGATGCCGGTGGCGCTGGAAGAAGAGGCGCCGTCGGAAGAAGCCGACACCGAAGAAGAAGTGCCGGAAGAGGAAGAAGAGGCGGAGGAAGAAGAGGAAGAGACGGAAACGCCCGAGTCGGACGCAGAGGAAGTGGAGCAGGAAGACGTGGAAGAAGAAGAAAAGGAGCCGAAAGAATCCATCGAGGAGATCCGCAACGCCATGAACGGCAAATCCAACGAGCTGAAGAGCGATCTCCAGGAATTCGCGTCGCGCAATCCTGAAATCGCCGCGCAGCTGATCAGAAGCTGGTTGAGAGGAGACGACAGCAAACATGGCTGAACAGAAAGTGACCGGTGCCCAGAAGGCCGCGGCCGTGGTCATCGCCCTGGGCTCCGACGCGGCGTCCAGAATCTATAAATTCCTTCAGGAAGAGGAAGTCGAGCAGCTCACCTACGAGATTGCCAGAACGTCGCGCATGTCCTCCGACGATATGGAAGCCGTGCTGAACGATTTCTACCAGCTTTGCCTGACGCAGAAGGTCATTACCGACGGCGGCGTGGAATATGCCCGCAATGTTCTGGAAAAGGCCTACGGCGCGCAGGCGGCCGCCTCTCTGCTCGAGCGCGTCACAAAATCCCTGCGGACGAAGGCGTTCGAGTTCCTGCGCAAGGCGGACTACAAGAACCTGCTGACGACGATTCAGAACGAGCACCCGCAGACCATCGCGCTCATCCTTTCTTACGCGACGCCGGACCAGGCGGCCACGGTCATCTCGGAGCTCGACCCGGACAAGCAGGTGGACGTGGTGCAGCGCATCGCCACCATGGACCGCACCTCGCCCGAGATTGTCAAGATTGTCGAAAGCAACCTCGCGAACAAATTCTCGAACGTGTTCGACGTCGAGCTGACGCAGCTCGGCGGCGTCGGCTATGCCGCGGACATCATGAACAACATGGACCGCACGAACGAAAAAAACATCTTCGACGAACTCAACCGCAAAGATTCCGAGCTTTCCGAAGAGATCCGCAAAAAGATGTTCGTGTTCGAAGATATCCCCATTCTGGACGATATGTCCATCCAGCGCTTTCTGCGCGAGGTGGATTCCAAGGACCTCGTCTACGCCCTCAAGGGCGCCAACAAGGAAGTGGCGGACGTCGTTTTCAAGAACATGTCGACCCGTTCCGCCGAAACCGTCAAGTCGGACCTCGAGTATACGCACAACGTGCGTCTTAAGGACGTGGAAGAGGCGCAGCAGCGCATTGTCGGCGTGATTCGCCGTCTTGAGAGCGAGGGCGAACTGGTGATTGCGAAAGGCGGGAAGGATGAGATCATTGAGTAGGGTTATCAAAGCCGGTCAAAGCATCCCGGCTCCTCCGGTTTTTGTCGGGCGCAGGTTCGACCTCGCCGACGATCCCCCTTCCCCCGCGCCGCCGAAAAGCACGGAGAAGGAGCGGCTGAAGGAAAGCGCGGCGGAAGAACAGCCGCCCGAGGATTCCGGCGGGGCGGAGGAAAAAGCGAAAGAGAAGCAGCCGCCGAAAGCGCCCGCCGCACCGCCCCCCGCGGAGCAGGCCGCCAAAATCCTGGCGGAAGCGTCGGAGAAGGCGCGGCAGATCATCGAGTCCGCGCAGAGCTACAGCGCCCGCCTCACGCAGGAGGCGGGGGAGCAGATGGAGCACGAGGCCGCGAGCGTGCGCAAGCGCGCGTATGCCGAGGGCTACGCGCAGGGCCTGGAGCGCGGCAAGACCGACGGACTGGCAGCGGGCCGCCGGTCCGGCTCGGAAGAGGCGCACAAGGCCGCCGAGGCCGAGAACCGCAAATACGTGCAGGAGCTTGGCCGGATGGTCGAAACCGTGGAGGAGACGAAAACCCGCATCCTCGAGGATTTCCGGAACGACCTGCAGGACCTTGCGGTCGCCATTGCGAAGGCCATCCTGAAGCGGGAGATCGAGACGGATGAAAAGACCCTGCGTTCCATCATTGTCAACGCGATGGACGCGTACCGCAACCAGGAGTGGGTGCGCATTTACGTCCCCAGCGAGTCGGCCGCCGTGCTGATGAAGGCGGACAACAACATTGTGAAGGCTCTGCAGGACGTTTCCGACAACGTCAAGGTGATACCGACGGACGGCATGGACCAGGGAGCCTGCGTGATTGAAATGCCGGACAAGGTGATCGACGCGGGCGTCAACAGCCAGCTCAGAAAAATTAAGCTGTCCATTGAGGACGCCATGCGGGCGCAGGCCCAGTGACACTGCCGTGGAGTGAGGGAAAGCATGTTCAGTTTGCAGACCGCCTGCGAGATTGTTTCAAGGGTCGACCCTTTGAGCTATAAGGGAAAAGTGAAGAACATCGCCGGCATGATGATAGAGGCGACGGGCGTCGAGGCGAAGGTCGGCGACGTCTGCGCCATCGGCAGAAAAGAAGGCGACAGCGGCGTGACCGCCGAGGTGGTCGGCTTCCGGAACGGCAACACCCTGCTGATGGCTTACGGCGACGTCAGGGGCGTGGGTCTCGGCAGCATTGTGGAGAACACCGGCCACAAGCTGCGGGTGCCGGTCGGCGACTTTCTGGTGGGGCGCACGGTCGACGCCATGGGGAACGCGATGGACGGCAAGGAGCCGTTCCACCCGAAGCAGTTCTACGGCATCGACGCTTCCTACACCAACCCGCTGGAGCGCCCGCGCATCAGCCAGCCGCTCAGCTACGGCATCAAGGCGATCGACGGCCTGCTGACCATCGGCAAGGGGCAGAGGATGGGCATCTTCTCCGGCAGCGGCGTCGGCAAAAGCACCCTGATGGGCATGATTGCGAAGAACGTCAAATCCGACGTCAACGTCATCGCGCTGGTCGGCGAGCGCGGACGCGAGGTCAAGGAATTTATTGAAAAGGATCTCGGGGAAGAAGGGCTTGCCCGCTCGGTGCTCGTTGTGGCGACTTCCGACCAGCCCGCCATGTTCCGGGCGAAATGCCCCGCCGTGGCTACCGCAATCGCGGAGTATTTCCGCGACCAGGGCCGCGACGTCCTGCTGATGATGGATTCCCTCACGCGTTTCGCGATGGCCGAGAGGGAAATCGGCCTTTCGGTCGGGGAGCCGCCCATCGCGCGCGGGTACACGCCCTCCATCTATGCCGAGCTGCCGAAGCTGCTGGAACGGTGCGGCAATTTCAAGACGGGCTCCATCACCGGCATCTACACCGTGCTGGTCGAGGGGGACGACACCAACGAGCCGATTGCCGACACGGTCCGCGGTATTCTGGACGGGCACATCGTGCTTTCTCGGTCGCTCGCGAACCAGAACCATTACCCCGCGATCGACGTCAACGCAAGCATTTCGAGGCTTATGACGGACATCGCCTCACCCGAGCGCAAGACGCTCGCCGCGAAGATACGCAACCTGCTCGCCACCTATTACCAGAACTACGACCTCATTTCCATAGGCGCCTACAAGCCGGGCATGAACCGCCGGCTTGACGAGGCGGTCAGCAAGATCGACAAGATCAACGCTTTTCTCGAGCAGAAGGTCGACGAAAAGTTTTCCGACGAAGAAACCGACAGCCTGATGAGGGAGATCTGAACGCATGAAGCAGTTTGCCTTTACTCTCGAAAAAGTTCTTCGTTTTAAACAGGAGACGCTCGATCTGCTGAAAAACGAGCTGGAACAGCTCCGCTACCGGCAGCGTGAAATCGAGCAGTCCATTGAAAACGCAAACGGCGAATTCCACCGATACAACCGCATGCTTACCGAAAAGATGAAAGACGGCATGAACCCCCAGGGCATCGCGGTGTATAAAAAATATTTCGGCGAGCTGAACCGTCAGGCCCGGCTGCTGCAGGATCAGCTGCAAAAGGCGGTTCTGGCCGTCGAGGCCAAGCAGCGGGAAATCGTCGAGATGAACAGCGACATTTCCGGTCTCGAGAGAGTCCGGGACAAGCAGTTTCAGGAATACCTCGCAAAGGACCGCAAAGAGCAGGAGCAGTTCATCGAGGAATTTGTGGGCCGGGCGGTCTGAGACCGCACCCTGATTTCGCTATCTAAGCAATTTGCTTTCAGATAGAATCTACCGGCAAAGGAGGTGAAAAAATGCCAATGACAATACAGAACGTTGCTCTTTCCACAGACCAGGCGCAGGCGGCATCCGGCTCTTCGGGCGCTTCCAAATCACAGCCTTCGGCAGCGGACGCAGCATTTCTTTCGCTGATGAGGACCGCTTCCCGGCAGACTCAGCCGCAGGGCAAGGCCGCGGAACCCGGTCATCCATCGGGCGGCGGCAAAACGGAGGACGATCTTCCCAGGACCGACGGGGATGCCGCCGGTATCAACCCGGCCGCGCTCCCATACGACGCTTCGGCGCTGGCGGCGCTGCTTGCGGTACAGTCTTCGCAGGCGAATCCGGGTGCAGCCCTGCTGGCAGCGGGAACGGCGCAGAATCAGACGGCGCCGGCACAGTCCGCACCCGTCCAATCCGCAGCTCTCCCGTCCATAGCCGCGCAGCCCGAATCCACAAACCCGGCAGCCATGCAGGGCGCAGCGCTTTTCCGGCAGACGGTACCCGCGCAGCAGCAAAGCCCGGCAGGATCGGCGGAAGTGCCGGCCCGGATTGACGGGCGGCAAAGCGCGCAGGCTTCTTCGGCTACGGCGCAGACGCTTCCCCAGACGGCCCGGCAGACTCCGGTTTCCGTCTCCGAATCACCGGCGGACGGCGGGGCGGTTTCGCCCGGCATTTCCCCGCAGGGGGAGACGCAGAGCGGGCAGACCTTCCGGACGGCGCAGGGGCAGCAATCCGGGATCACAGCCCTGGAGGGGACGCAGGTTTCTCCGCCGGCCGCACAGCCGGGCACGTCCGACAAAATCGTCGTGCTCTCATCAGCCGGCACCACAGACACGGCAGGCGTGCAGGCGACTGAGCCAGGGGCTACAGAACAAAGCTTTTCCGACAGCACAGGAAGCTCCGGCGGCAAAGACAGTGCTTCCGCGCCGGGCCGGCAGGGAACGGCAGCTCCGTCGATTGCAGCTCTTTATTCCGACGGCAAGGTTGTCGTCAAAGTGTCCGATGTCTCCGATAAAACGGGACAGATGCGGGCTTCCCCCGCGGGGCAGATCGCGAACGCCGTTTCCGCAGGTCTGAAAACCGGCGTCAAACAGCTGAAGGTCGACCTTTACCCCGAATCGCTCGGCAAAGTCTCCGTGGAGCTGACTTCGAAAAACGGTCTTCTGACCGTTCAGCTCGCGGCCGACAACGCAAAGACGCGGGACCTGATTGCTTCCAGCTCGGGCGACATCCGCTCCATGCTGCAGAACGCAACGGGGCAGTCCGTGCAGGTCGTAAGACCCGATCCGGCAGCCGCGCAGCAGCAATGGTACGCGCCGAACGACGGCTACGGCGGGCAGGACGGACGCCAGCAGCAGGAAAGCGGCAGACAGAAGAAAAACAGCGAAGACAGTTATTCCCTGAGCGATATCGGCGCGGTCAGCACGGAAGATTTTCTCAGCATCATGCAAAGAACAGCGGGCGCGCAGCGCACCGCCGTCGGGAGGTGAAACAAAATTGGATTCCCTTAACATCACAGGGTACGGCAGCCTGAACCAGGCATATGCGGCCTCTGCGGCGTCTCCCGATTCCTCGACGACGTCGTCTTCCAAGAAATCCTCCAGCTCGGCGCTTGACATGTCGGACTTTTTAAAGCTGATGGCGGCCCAGTTTCAGAGCCAGAGCCTCGACAGCAACGTGGACAACACCCAGTATATTACGGAGCTGGCCCAGTTTTCGGCCATCCAGGCCATGACGACGCTGACGCAGAATTTCAACAGACAGTACGCGGCCTCTTTGGTCGGTAAAATCGTCACCGCCAATACCGGCGTGGACAGCAATCCGACTGTAACGGGAATCGTGCAGGGCGCGGTCTATGGGACGGACGGAAGCAGCAAGGTTGTAATCGGCGGCAATGCGTATGATGTGTCAGACGTGACGCAGACCGCGACAGACAATTCGGAAACGATGCTTGCGCTTCGCGAATACGCTTCTTCGCTAATCGGCTATACCGTTACAGTAAACACAGGCGATACGGAGAGTCCGGCTGTGACGGGCGTTGTTGAAAGCGCGGTGTACGGCACAGACGGAAGCTGCATGATCACGATCAACGGAAACAAATACAATCCCGCCGATGTCACAAACGTTGAGTTTCGGACTTCGGAAACATAGCCGGCGAATGGGCATGGGGCCTATAGCCGTTGGATGGTGATTCTATGGAAGATATCCAGTTCAAAAAAAATTATTCCGCATTGATTGACCCGGCCTATGCGGCCCGGCTTGCAGACACCGGCCGAGCGGCGCAGAAAACCGGCGAAGGCGGAGAAAAAGGCACGTTTGCGCAGATGCTCCGGCAGTCCATCGAAGCGAGCAACGCGCAGATCAGTTTTTCCAAGCACGCAATCCAGAGAATGGACGTAAGGCAGATCGAGGTTTCTCCCCAGCTGATGGCAAAAATGGACGACGCCGTTGAAAAAGCCGGGAGCAAGGGCGTGAAAGAGGCGCTGATTCTGGACGGCGGCACCGCATTCATCGTCAACGTCCCGAGCAGGACGGTCGTCACCACCATGAACGGCGGAGAAATGAAAGACAACATATTCACAAATATTGACGGAGCCGTGATTCTTTGACCGGACCTCAAAGAGGGGGTCATTCCGGGCTTTGACTGACAGAGAAGCCCGGCCGGTTCCGGAAACGGAAAGGACGATTTTCTTATGATGAAAGCCATGACATCCGCCATAGCCGGTCTGAAAGCACACCAGACCGCCATGGACGTGGTGGGCAACAACATTGCGAACGTCAACACCTACGCGTTCAAAAGCAGCGACACTTCGTTCCGCGACGCCATGTACCAGACCATGAAGGCGGCCTCCGGCGGGAATTATACCGCGAGCATGGCCGGCAACAACCCCATGCAGGTCGGTTTCGGCGCGTCGGCGACCGGCGTCACTGTTGACACCACCGCGGGCAGCGAGGACGCGACGGGCCGCGCCATGGACTGCTACATCAGCGGCGAGGGCTATTTCGTCGTGCAGGACGGCGTCAATACCACTACGGGCGCTCCCAGCAGCTACAAATACACGCGCGTCGGGCAGCTGCAGTTTATCGACGGCTACCTGACAGACGGCAATGGCAACTATGTCCTCGGCGCAAACAACAGCGCCCCGAATGCAAACGGCAATGCGACAGGCGCGATCCCGACCGACACCTATACAGGCACCGCGACCCCGGGGTATCTCTACACCGGTACCACCGGTACCGGCGAAATCGGTGCCGACGGAAAAATCGCCGCGCTGCAGCGCATTTCCTACGATGTGGGGGATGCCAACAACTCGCTGAGCGACATCAAGATCTCCTCCGACGGCACCATCACGGCGGTGAACACGAACAAAGACGTCGTCACCATCGGCCGCATCGCCATCGGATATTTCAACAACCCCGGCGGCCTTGACGAAGCGGGCAACTCCTACTACAAGAGCAACACCGGCTCCGGCAGCGCGACGGTTTTCGCCGCGGGAGAGGGCGCGACCGGAACGCTCAACACGGGTATGCTCGAGGCCTCGAACGTCGACCTTGCGACGCAGCTTTCCAACATGATTGTTTACGAGAGAGGCTACCAGGCGAACACGAAAATCATTTCCGTTGCGGACGAAATGCTGCAGACTTTGGTCAACATGAAGTAATCACGCGGCCCGCCCTCCGTCTGAAACGGGCGGAGGGCGGAAGAAGGGAGGATGGGCATGATTGAACTGACACAGCTGAACGGGCATCCGTTCACGCTCAACAGCGACCTGATCGAAACAATCGAGAATATCCCGGAGACGAAGGTCCTTCTGACAAGCGGCAAATATTTTCTGGTCAAAGAGACCCGGGAAGAGGTCATTGAAAAGGTGATCGTCTACCGGCGGCGGATCTTCAAGAACCTGGTCCTTCTGAAAGAAGGGGCGAAGACCGCTTCGCAGTCCGCGGGAGGGCTTCCCGCAAAAACCGCGGCAAAACGCCCGGTGCCCAAAAAGCACAGCACCAGCGCCGAAAAGAGCGGGGGAGCGTAAATCCCATCCGGGCATCCGGGCCGGCGGCTTTCGCCGTATGCAGACGGCGGAAACACCGGCCCGCCCCGGAATCCTTTTGACAATTCCCGTCAGGCCCGCCGCACGGGACCGGGCGGTTTCTTATAGAGTTACTTTGGCAGATTTTGTGCGAGAAATGGTGGGTATGGAATGGCAGAAGTTTTATCGCAGCAGCAAATTGACGAACTCCTGGGAAATCTGCAAAGCGGCAATATGGACCCAAAAGAAATTGAAGAGCAGAACTCCGGCCCGAAAATCAAAGACTACGATTTCCTGTCGCCAAAAAAGTTTACGCGCGAGCAGATACGCTTTCTGCAGAACATCTTCGAAACGTTTTCAAGGCTTTTTTCTCTTCAGCTTTCCGGCATGCTGCGGATGTCCTGTCAGGCGACGGTCCTTCAGGTGGAAGAGGAAGAATACCGCGAGTTTGAAAATGCGCTGAACGATTCCCTGCTGATGTCGGTCATGGGGCTTCACAGCCAGTCGTACAATGTGGAAGACAAGCATATCATGATGGAAATGTCGCGGCCTGTTTCTTTCTGCGTTCTTGACAGAATGCTCGGCGGGGACGGCTCCGGCTACATGGTCGACCGCGATTACACGGAAATTGAGCTCTCGCTTCTGAACTACGTCTTCAAGCAGATTTCCGTGCTGATGAAAGACGCCTGGAGCAATTATCAGGATGTCTCGTTCAGCATGGATTCCATCGAAACCAACGCCCAGACCGTTCAGTTCATACCGGCGGACGAATCGGTGGCCATCGTCATCATTGAAATCACGCTGGGCACCCTGAAAGGCAACATGAACATTTGCCTGCCGGCGAGCTCGCTGGAAGAGCTTTTCAAGAGCTACGATTCCAAGTACGTGAAGGCCGCCAGACGGGACGACCCCAAAGTGGAAAAGCGCCGCAGGGACAGCATCCTCGCGGAGCTGAAGGACACTCCCCTGACCGTCGCGGCGGTTCTGGGGGAAACTCAGGTGACGCTGCGCGATCTTCTCGACCTGCAGAAAGACGACATCATCCTGCTGAACACGCAGGTTGCGGAAGGCTCCGTAGTCGTGAGAGTTGAAAAGCTGGCGTGGTTTACCGGCACGATGGGAATCAAGAGAAAACACTACGCTGTAAAAATAGAGAAAGTGCTGTAACTTAAATTATTTGAAATAAGGTGATTGCGTTGGCATCAAACGAAGTGAAAACGCTGTCCAGTATGGAGATTGATGCGATCGGTGAAATCCTCAACATCAGCATGGGGTCCTCCGCAACCTCCGTGTCGCAGCTGCTGGGCCAGCAGGTCAACATTACAACGCCGCGGGTTGAGGTTATTAAAACCAACGATTTCGACATTAAAACTTTCGAGCCGGCCATCGGCGTGGATATCAAGTATGTCGCCGGCCTTGACGGGAACAACATCCTGGTCCTCAAGCAGTCCGATGTGAAAAAGATTGTTGGGCTGCTGCTGCAGACGGATTTTTCAGACCGCGAATTCGTCATGGACGAGATGAACATCGGCGCGATCTGCGAGGTCATGAACCAGATGATGGGCGCCGCGGCTACGGCGCTGTCCCAGTTCCTGAACCGCAGGATCAACATCTCGCCCCCGACCTCTTTCAGCATCGAAAGCTCCGACCAGTTCAAAGCGCAGTACCTCAAAGAGGATGAAGACGTCGTCGCGATTTACTTCAACCTGATGATCGGCGACCTGGTCAACAGCACTTTCATCAACATCATGCGCCTCAATATGGCGAAAGAGCTGGTTTCCAACTTCGGCCTGGAGGCGCAGAGTCCGGAGACACCCGCCGCGCAGGCGGCCCCCGTTCCGGCGCAGACGGCTCCTGCCGTACCCGCCGCGCAGGCGGCCCCCGCTCCGACGCAGGCCGCACCTGCCGCACCCGCCGCGCAGGCGGCTCCCGCTCCGACGCAGACGGCTCCCGCCGCTTCCGCTGTCCCCGCGCCGCAGGCTTCGGCGCCGGCTGCTTCCCCCGCTGTTCCGACCGCTTCCGCACCGCAGGCCCCTGTTCCTCCCGTGGCCGCGCCGGTTGCGGCTGCACCCGCTCAGCAGCCCGCGTCCCCGTACGCTCAGGCAGGCCAGCCTGCGCCGTACCCGGCCCAGGGCTTTGCGCAGACGCCCGCCGCGTCGCAGTATTATCCTCAGGCGGAGCCTCCGAAGAGCTATGTCTCCAGCACCGTTTACCCGAATTTCGACAGCGAGGATGTAAAGCTGAGCCAGGGCGAATCCACCAATCTTGGCATGATTATGTCCGTTCCGTTGCAGATCACCGTCGAAATCGGCCGCACTTCCAAGAAGATCAAAGAGATTTTGGATTTTTCCGCCGGCACCATTGTGGAGCTGAACCGCCAGGCCGGCTCTCAGGTGGACGTCTATGTCAACGGGACAGCCATAGCCAAGGGAAATGTGGTCGTTGTGGACGACAACTACGGGGTGCGGATCACCGAGGTCATCAACAGCAGCGAAATCATGAAAATACTCTGACACAGACTGAAATTTATTATTCCGTACATTAGGAGGATCTGCAATGGACAAGAAAATCATGTTGGTGGATGACGCTGCTTTTATGCGTATGATGATCAAAGATACGCTTTCTAAAAACGGGTACACCAATATTGTAGAGGCCAACAACGGCGAGGTCGCCGTCACGAATTTCCCCACGGAAAAGCCGGATCTTGTCATCATGGACATCACCATGCCCGTGATGGACGGGCTGGAAGCGCTCAAGCAGATTAAGCAGATGGACCCGGCCGCCAACGTCATCATGTGCTCTGCCATGGGGCAGGAGGCGATGGTCGTCGACGCGCTGAAGCAGGGCGCCAAGGATTTTATCGTAAAGCCGTTCAAGGCCGACCGCATCATGAAGACCGTCAGCAGCATCCTGGGGTAGCCGGGAATGATGCAGTATGGAATCCCCCTCAGCGCGGCGTCCGACATTCTGCCGCTGTTCGGCTCGCTTCTTCTTGTGGCCGCGCTGCTGTACGGCTGCTACCGCCTGAGCCGCTATCTTGCCAAGCGGGCGAACGGAATTGCGAACACCAGCAATATCCGCATCCTCGAACGGGTCGCCATCGCGCAGGACAAAGGCCTTCTCATCGCGGAGATCTGCGGCCGCTGTTACCTGATTGGGTTTTCGAACGAGCGGGTGGAGATCCTGAAAGAACTGGATCCGTCGCTGCTGCGGCATGAGGAGCAGCCGGCAGCGCCTCATTTTATGGACGCCCTGAACACTGCGCTCAAGGGAAGATGGGATTTAACGGGACATGACAAAAACGATAACACCGGAAAGCGCTGACCAGCGCGCCGTAAAGAAAAAGGGCGGAAAGTTCAGGAAGGTCGCGGTCTTCTGCGCGCTTTGCCTGATCCTCTGCTTCCTCGTTCCCATGAAGGCGTCGGCCGCCTCGGTCAATGTGGACATCAACGGGAAGAGCGGCGGCGTGCTCGAGATCATCGAGATGATGACCATCCTGGCGCTCATTCCGTCCATCCTGATTATGACGAGCTGTTTTACCCGCATCGTCATTGTGCTTTCGTTTCTGCGCAACGCGCTGGGGCTTCAGAACACGCCGCCGAACCAGGTCCTTGTGGGCATCTCGCTTTTCCTGACGCTGTTCATCATGTCGCCGGTCGTCGCCAAGATCAACACGGAAGCGTACGTGCCGTATAAGGAAGACAAAATCACCCAGCAGGAATTTCTGCAGAAGGCGAGCGACCCTCTCAAGGAATTCATGCTCAAGAACACGAAAAAAGAGGATCTGAACCTGTTTATGGAGCTGGGGAAGATCAAGAGCACGACGCAGCCGAAGGATCTTTCCATCACCGTCGTGATTCCCGCTTTCATGACAAGCGAGCTGAAGCGTGCTTTCCTCATCGGCTTCCTCATCTATATCCCGTTCCTCGTCATCGACATGATTGTTTCAAGCACGCTGATGTCGATGGGCATGGTGATGCTGCCGCCGGCCATGGTTTCGCTGCCGTTCAAGCTGCTGTTGTTCGTGCTTGTGAACGGGTGGGACCTGCTGTTCCGGACCCTTGTTTCGACATTCAATGTTTGACCGCTTGGACCCTGAAAGGAGATTCGGATGTCAGCTTCACAGATCTTGCAGGTCGTGCAGGCGGCCGTGGTGACGATTCTGAAGGTTTCGGCCCCTCTGCTGCTGGTCAGCATGGGGGTGGGCCTCGTAATCTCCATCCTGCAGGCGGCGACGCAGATCCACGAGCAGACGGTCTCTTTTGTGCCGAAGCTGGTCGCCATTCTGGTGGTGCTCATGGTGTTCGGCTCCTGGATGATTGACTCTTTAAAGGATTTCACCACCTACATTTTTGATATGATCCAGAGGCTGAGCTGAAAACATGACGAACGCGCTGGAGTTCGACTACAATTTTACCCTGCTGCTGCTGATTTTCATGCGAATGTCCGGCTGCATCCTTTTCAACCCCATCCTGGGGAGGCGGAACCTGCCCGCGCTGGTGCGCGTAGGGCTTTCGCTGATGCTTTCCGTTTTCACCTACCCGCTGGTGCCGGCGCAGGACCTGCGGATTTCGTCGTTCCTGGTCATGATGCTCGCCTGCGCCAAAGAGCTGCTCATCGGTTTTGTGGTGGGCTTCATCATCGAGATGTTTCTTTCCATCATCATCATGGGCGGCGAGCAGATCGACATGCAGATCGGCATCTCGATGTCGAGGATCTACGACCCCCAGAGCAACCTGGCAATGCCGCTTTCCGCCTCGATCATCAACGCCATGTACCTGCTCATTTTCTTCTCAAGCAACTCGCACCTGACCCTGATTCAGATTTTCGTCCGGCTGGGCATGGCGGTCCCGTACGGCGATCAGCTGCTTTCTTCCAATGTTTTCGGCAACCTGGCGGCGATGTTTTCCCTGATGCTGATTTATGCCGCAAAGCTGGCGCTGCCGATGATTGCCGTACAGATGGTCGCTCAGATGGGCATAGGCCTGATGATGCGCGCCGTCCCCCAGATCGATATCTTTACAATCGAGATACAGCTGAAAATCATCCTGGGCTTTGTAACGATTCTTGTATTGGTGCCTCCGCTTTCCGATTTTATCCAGAAGCTGATTTCCCTGATGTTTGAGACCATCAGCCAGGTTTACGGCCTGATGGTGTAACGGGAGCGGCCGCCGGAACCGGACGGAAGAGGGGGGAATTTCATGGCAGAAGCGTCGGCGAGCGAAAAAACTGAAAAGGCCACACCGAAAAAGCGGGAAGATGAACGGAAGAAGGGCAACCTGTTCCAAAGCAGCGACATCATCAGCGCCGTGTCGATTCTGGCGATTTTCCTCGCCCTGCGCTTTACGGTGCCTTACATCTACCGCTATTTCAGCAACCTTTACATCCAGTACCTCGGCTATGCGAGGACCGAGACCACCGCCACCGTGGAGCTGGCGGCCAAGGCCTGCAACAATGCGATCATCGCGGTGCTGCTTCTTTCCGCTTCCGTTATGATTGTGTCCATCCTGGTCGCCGTGCTTGCCGCGGGCATTCAGACCCGGTTCAAGTTTTCGGGGGAAAAAATCAAGTTCAAGTTCAGCAACATCAGCCCCATCCAGGGGATCAAACGGCTGTTTTCCCTGCGCTCCGTCGTGGAGGTCCTCAAGGCCATCGCCAAGGTCGTGGTGGTCGCCTATCTGCTGTACGTACAGATCAAGGGCTTTTACGCCCGGGGCATCAACATGCTGGAGGGCGACGTCTTCGCCTCCACCGCAAGCATGCTGACCGCAATCATGGACCTCGTCATCCAGATGTCCATCGCGTTCATCGGTATGGCCGTGCTGGACTATGGCTACCAGTGGTGGGAGTACGAGCGCAACATCCGCATGACCAAGCAGGAGGTCAAGGAAGAGTACAAAGAGCTGGAGGGCAACCCGGAGATCAAGAGCCGCATCCGGCAGGTGCAGCAGCAGATGTCCCGCCGGCGTATGATGCAGCAGGTGCCCACGGCCGACGTGATTGTCAGGAACCCGACCCATTTCGCCGTCGCCCTCCGGTACGACGCGAAAAAGGACAACGCCCCCGTCGTGGTTGCGAAAGGACAGGATTACCTTGCGCTGAGAATCATTGCAATCGCGCAGCAGTACCAGATCCCCATGAAAGAAAACCGCCCGCTCGCGAGGGCGCTTTACGAGTCGGTCGAGGTCGGCCGCGAGATTCCGCAGGAGTTTTACACCGTTCTTGCCGAAATCATGGCGTGGGTGTTCCAACTTAAGAAGGAGGCGGGCGGAGCATGAAAAAGCTGTACAGCAACGTGGTATCGCTTTTCGTCATCGTCATCATTGCGCTCATCATTATCCCGCTGGCCCCGTCGCTGCTGGACGTGATGTTCATCCTGAATATCACGCTTTCGCTTTCCATCCTGCTCATCACCATGTATATCCGCACGGCGCTGGACTTTTCCGTTTTCCCGTCCATCCTGCTCATCTGCACGCTGTTCCGGGTGGCGCTCAACGTCAGCTCCACAAGGCTGATCCTGACCAATTCCGGTTTTGCGGGGCAGGTCATCAAGACGTTCGGCACGTTCGTGCTGCAGGGAAACATCGTCGTCGGGTTCGTGGTGTTCCTCATCATCGTGCTGGTCAACTTCCTCGTCATTACCAAAGGCTCGGAGCGCGTCTCGGAGGTCGCCGCAAGGTTTAAGCTGGACGCGATGCCCGGCAAGCAGATGGCCATCGACGCGGACCTCAACTCCGGTCTGATCAATGAGGAGCAGGCGCGCAAGCGCCGCGACGACATCCAGCGCGAGGCGGAGTTCTACGGCTCCATGGACGGCGCCAGCAAGTTCGTCAAGGGCGACGCCGTCATGTCCATCGTCGTCACGTTCATCAATTTCATCGGCGGCATCATCGTCGGCATGGTGCAGGGCGGCAGCTCTTTTCAGGACGTGCTGAACGTCTACACCATCGCGACGGTCGGCGACGGCCTCGTGACGCAGGTCCCCGCGCTGCTCGTCTCTACGGCCACGGGTATGATTGTGACGCGCGCCGCGTCCAACTCCACCTTGGGCGAGGACGTCACCCGGCAGTTTGCGGCGCACCCGACCGTGTTCCTCCTGACCGGCGTCGTGGTGCTTTCGCTCTGCCTGGTGCCGAACATGCCCATCCCCCAGCTGCTGATCGTTTCCGCCGCGCTGATTGCGCTCGGGCTGATGCTGCGGCGCAGGCAGGCGGAGGCGGCGCATGCCGTGCAGGCCGCCGCGGGGGCTTCGCCGGCGGCCGCGCCGCAGAACGAGGCCGAATACTACAAGAACATCGACAACATCTACAAGCTGCTTCCCCTCGATGCCATCGAGATGGAGTTCGGCTACAGCCTGATTCCCCTCGTGGACGAGCGCAGCGGAAGCAGCTTCATCGACCGGCTGGTCATGTTCCGCAAGCAGTTCGCCACGGACATGGGCATGGTGGTCCCGGCGGTGCGCCTGCGCGACAACGGGCAGTTGAACCCCAACCAGTACGTCATCAAAATCAAAGGGGAAGAGGTCGCCCGCGGCGAGATCCTGATGGATTATTACCTCGCGCTGGACCCCGGCAACCTGACCGGCGAGATCGATGGCATCGACACCATAGAGCCGGCCTACGGCATCCCCAGCAAATGGATCACGCCGGACAAGAAGGACATGGCGGAAATCTACGGCTACACGGTCATCGACCCGCTTTCGGTCATTGTCACGCATCTTTCGGAGACCGTGCGCAGGCATGCGTTCGAGCTGCTCTCGCGTCAGGATGTGAACGAAATCTTGGAGAACCTCAAGAAGTACAACGCGCCGCTCGTCGGCGACGTGGTGCCGACCGTCATCACCCAGGCGGGGCTGCAGAAGGTGCTCTGCGCGCTGCTGAAAGAAGGCATCCCCATCCGCGACATGGAGACCATCCTCGAGACGATCTCGAATTACGCGGCCAGCACGCACGACCCGGACCTGCTGACGGAATACGTCCGCCAGGCCCTGCGCCGCACCATTACCCGCAAATGGTCCGAGGGCGGGCAGATCCGCGTCATCACGCTCGACAGCGAGGTGGAAAAGACCATCGTCAATTCCATCAGCAAGAACGAGCACGGCACCTACCTTGCGCTCGACCCGCAGACCACGCAGAAGATTATCTCGCGCCTGACGGAATGCATCGCCGGGGTGAAGGACGTCGTCTCCACGCCGATTATCCTGACCTCGCCGATTGTGCGGCTCTATTTCAGCAGGCTTTTGCAGCAGTTTTACCCCAAGGCCGTGGTACTGTCGTTCAACGAGCTTGACAATAACGTGCAGATTCAGGCTGTGGCCAACGTGGCGCTTGACACCGCGTCCTGAGGGCCGGGACCGCGGCGTTTTTCAGAAAGGAGCGTCGGCTGAAAATGAAGAAATGCGAAACGGCAGAGCAGGTGACGGCCGAAAAGCTCTGGCTGCGCTACGGCAAAGACAGGGAAGTCGCCGTGCGGAACGAGCTGATCCGGCAGTACAGCTACCTTGTGCGGTGCATCGCGCTTAAGCTCGTCGGGCATTACCAGTATTTCAACTACATGGACGACATTGTCAGCGAGGGCCTCATCGCCCTGATGGACGCCGTACAGAAATTCGACCGGACCAAGAACGTGAAATTCGAGACCTACGCGTCCATCCGCATCCGGGGGGCGATGATTGACTTCATCCGCAAGCAGGACTGCTTCCCCAGGCGCCTCAAAAAGATGGCGCGCGACATCAACGAGGCGGACGAGGAGCTGTACAGGCGCCTCGGGCGGGAGCCGACCGACCGGGAGCTTGCCGACTACCTCAAGATGGACCTCGGGAGCTACGAAAAAACGCTTGCGGAAACCAGCTCGCTGAACATCCTTTCGTTTGAGGAAATCGTCTACGAAAAAGGGATGGAGGACCTGAAGCTGCACGGCGCCGATGATTCCATTGCCGGCCCGGAGCAGGCGATGGCGGAAAAAGAGCTGAAAGACATGCTGGCGCAGAACATCGAGCGGCTGGACGAAAAAGAAAAGACCGTCATTTCGCTGTATTATAAGGAGCAGCTGAAGATAAAAGACATTTCCGGCATTCTGGGCATCAGCGATTCCCGCGTTTCGCAGATCCATTCCAGCGCGCTGCGAAAGCTGAGGCGAAGCCTGGAAGAATATTTGAAGCAATAAAGAGCGCCGTTCCGGCGAAGGGAGAAATGTAAAGTGGTACGAGGATTTTACACGCTGGCCTCCGGCATGCTGACGCAGAACCGGATGCTGAACACCGTAAGCAACAACCTTTCCAATTCCGAGACGCCCGGCTTCAAAACGGACCATGTCACCGCCAAAACGTTCGGCAGCATGGTGATTGACCGGGTGGACAGCCGCAAGACGCCGATCGGCTCCGTGACCATGATGACGACCGCCGACCGCGCGGTGACGGACTTTTCGCAGGGTTCGTTCGTGCAGACGGGCAGAAACCTCGACTTTGCGATTGCGGGTCAGGGCTTCTTCGCGGTGCAGAGCAACAACGGGGTGGTCTACACCAGAAACGGCAGCTTCAACGTGGACGACGGCGGATACCTTGCGCTGGACGGCGTGGGCAGGGTCCTCGGCAGGGACGGCCAGCCCATCTACCTCGGGACGGACGACGTCACCGCGGACGAAGCGGGCAACCTCTCCGTCGGCGGGGGAATTGCCGGAAGCCTCGGCACCTTCACCTTCCCGGACGAGCAGGCTCTCAAGACGGTCGGGGAGGGCGTGTACAGCGGAACGGGCGCGGCCGTCGTGGCAAGCCCGCAGATCGTCTGGAAGAATATCGAGGATTCCAACACGGATCCGACGAAAGAGCTGACGGCCGCAATCAACGCGCAGCGGACCCTGCAGACCTGCTCGCAGGCGCTGAAAATGTACGACCAGGTTCTGGACAAGGCGACGACCGACATCGGCCGTGTCTGACGAAAAACAGAAGGAGTGATGAACGATGACCACAGGGTTTTACACGGCTGCTACGGGTGCGATCAGCCAGAAGCAGGCCGTCGACGTCACGGCGAACAACCTTGCAAACCTTTCGACACAGGGGTATAAGGCCGACCATGCTTCTTTTGCCGACTTGCTTTATACGAATGTGAAGGACGAGACCGGCGATTCCGGCCTCAAGGTGGGCCACGGCGCAAAGGTCGCGAAGACGGACACGCTTTACGAGCTTGGCGGCCTGCGGCAGACCGGGAACCCGCAGGACTACGCCCTGACCGGCGCGAGGAATTTCTTTGCGGTGAGAACCCCGGACGGCACCGTCAAGTACACCCGCAACGGGAGCTTCCAGAAAGTGCCGGGAGGGGACGGAAACTATTACCTGGCCGACCCGGAGGGCGGCTTCGTGCTCGATCAGGCCGGGAACCCGATTGTCTTTACGGGGGACATCCGGCAGGCGCAGCCGGTCGGCGTCTATACCTTCGCCAACCTGGGCGGGCTGCTGAAAGCGGGAGAGAGCTACTGCACGCCCACGGCGCTTTCCGGGGCGGCGTCCGCCGTACCGGGGGCGGAGGTCCGGCAGGGATATCTGGAGGATTCGGCCGCCAGCCTGTCGAACGAGCTTTCCAACATGATTGTACAGCAGCGCGCGTTCGAAATGGACGCCAAAATGGTTCAGATGACCGATGAAGTAATGCAGACGGTCAATAATCTGCGCTGATGCGCTTGAAGCGGCACAGCGCTTTGGGGAGGAGTCTTCGGTATGATGGATCGTCCGTCTGGAAATGTACAGCAGCCGGCAGCGGGACAGTCGGCCCCGCCGGAACGGAATCCCGACTACAAACCGCCTGTTCTCGAGTTTCGGACCGAGAACAACAACCTCATCGCTTATCTTCGTGTGAAATCCATACAGCCGGGGCAGGCGCTTTCTTATGCCGAGGTCATGGATTTTCTGAAAGCAAAGCGGGTCACCTATGGAATCTATGAAAAACGCATCTGGGAGTACTGCGAGCGCAGCAGCTATTTTACCGAGCTGGTCTGCGCGCACGGCCTGCCGCCGGTCGACGGGGAAGACGGCACGATGGAGTTTCTGTTCAAGACAAAGCAGGACATCAGCCTGCAGCAGAGACAGGACGGAACGGTCGACTACCGCGACCTCGGCCTGATTCAGAACGTCAAAAAGGGAGACGCGCTCTGCCGCATCTCTCCGCCGAAGCCGGGCAGCGATGGGATCGACGTGTTCGGCCGCCCGATTCATTACAAGGAGGGCCGCGTCCCCCGCTTCCCGACGGGGAGGAACATCGCCGTTTCGGAAGACGGCCTCACGCTGACGGCGCTCATCGACGGGTGCATCGAGTACAAGTCGATGGTGCTGAACATCCTGGATTCCTATATTGTGCACGGCAACGTGGACGGCTCTTCCGGCAACATCGACACGGTCGGGTCCGTCACGGTGCTCGGCGACGTTCTGGAGGGCTTTTCCGTCAAGGCAGGCGGCAGCATCACGGTGCGCGGGATGGTCGAGGGCGCAAGGCTGCAGGCAGAGGGGAACATCACGATTGCCAAAGGAATGAACGGCATGGGCAAGGGCCGCCTGATTTGCGGCGGCGACGTCACGGCAAAGTTCTTTGAAAACTGCAACATAGAATGCGAAGGCGACGTTTACAGCGACGTGATTATGAACAGCATCGTCAAGGCCGGCAACGCGGTGATTCTGCGCGGCAAGAACGGCCTGCTGCTGGGCGGCAGGTGCACGACGGGCCGCCGCGTCTACGCAAATTACATCGGCAACGCCAACAACCTCAAAACGGACGTGATCATCGAGTCGCCGGCGCTGCACAAGCTGATTCAGAAAAAAGGCATGGAAGAGCAGGACGAAGAGATCAAAAAGCAGATGGAAACGCTGCGGAACAGCAGATCCCTTCTGCAAAGCCAGATCGACACCCTCGGCACCCTGCTGACCATCGGCCATGCGCATGAGAGAGTCGAAAAACTTATCAACGACAATGTGGAAAAACAGAAGAAAATCGACGCCCAGATTTCCGCTTTGCAGGAACAGATTGCCCTGACGCAGGAAGAACTTATCGACAACCCGGCAGATTTCAACATCGTCGGCGTGCGCGTCGTTTACAGCGGCGTCAAAATTTCGATCGGCGCATACACCATGCTGCTGAAAAAAGACTACAGCAGCGTGAAGTTCTATCCCGGTAAAGACGATCTTACGAACGGCCCCATTCTTCCTTCCGACCGGATCGATTACTGAGAACCGGAACAGAAAACAGAGGTGCAACATGACGATCAAAGATTTGGGACAGCTGGACGAAATGCATATCGACGTTCTCAGGGAAATCGGCAATATCGGCGCCGGCAACGCGGCGACCTCCCTTGCCAAGATGATTAACCGCCGGGTGGAAATGGTGACGCCGGTGGTCCGGATTCTGGACATTACGGACGCGGACAGGGCCCTGGGCGGGCCGGAGACCCCGGTCATCGCCATCCTGGTTGAGCTGCACGGCGATATTCAGGGAATCATGATGTTTATTCTGGGCAACAGCTTTGCGCAGTCGCTTCTGCAGAGCCTTCTGGGGGAAGAGCAGGTCGACTGCCTGCACCTTTCCGAAATGGAGACTTCGGCGCTTTCCGAAATCGGCAACATCATGATTGCCGCGTACACGGCGGCGATTTCATCCCTTTCGCACCTGGAAATCAAGATCTCGGTCCCGGCCGTCACGGCAGACATGGTCGGTTCCCTCCTGACGGTCCCCGCTGCGGAAATGGGTTCCGTTTCCGACAAAATCATTTTTATAGAGGATGACTTTATCAACGCCAACGATAAAATCACTGCAAATATGATGCTAATTCCGAACCTGGAATCCTTGAATAAACTGATGAACAGCTTGGGGATTGATTTATGAGCGATCTGATCACAATCAACATCTCGGATATGAAGGTCTCCTTCAGTCCGGCCGCCTTTGTCACGTATGCTCTGGGCTCCTGCATCGGCATTTGCCTTTACGACACCATCACCAAAATAGGGGGCCTGGGGCATATCATGCTTCCTTATTTTCCCGAGGACAACCCGAACGAGAAGCTGCACCGTTACGCCGACACCTGTCTGCCCGACATGGTCGCGCAGATGGAGCGGCTGGGCGCCATGCGCGGCTGCATCGTGGCGAAAATCGCGGGCGGCGCGAAAATGTTCAGCGTCGCCGACGACTACGCTTTCGGCAACATCGGCGCCCGCAACATCGCCGCGGTGAAAGAGACCTTACAAAAATTACAGATCCGTGTCATCGCGGAAGACACGGGTCTGAATTATGGCAGAACGGTTTACTTTTACACGGAGACGGGAGAAATGGTCGTCAAGTCCTTTGCACAGGGGACGAAGGCCTATTAGACGTTTCCGGATTCGGGCCGGAAGGCTGCTTTTTTCCGGGAAGAACGCGCCAGCTTTCTCAGGCGGTCGCATTCCAGCCGAATCTTTCTGCGCGCCTCGGTGTCCGACGCGAGGATGGAGTCCAGCAGACGGCGGCTCTCCCGCGCGTATGCGGCAAGACGGCGCTCCTCCTGCGTGCAGGAGGTCAGATCGGGATTCGCGGCGAGGATCCTCTTGAGCCGGGCACGGTCCTCCGGGTTCGCTTTTCCCGCCGACGCGTCGATTGCACGGTTGCATTTTTTCAGACGATCAATATAGACCTGGCGCTGCTCCGGCAGGTCGCCGAGCTGGATATCTTCTTGACGGCTTTGCGCTTCGATTTGTTTTGTAAGGTCCAGGACCGAGGTCAGAAGGACGGTGCGCTGGTCCCAAAGCGCCAGCAGGCGTTCATATTCCATTTTTCACCTGTCCCGATTCGCTGCCGCTTCCGGCGGAGTTTTCTCCGTTCGGCATGCGGATTTTTTTTTCTGTCTGGGCCCAAGCGTCCCGAAGCTCCTGCGCCTGGGGGAGAATTCGGTCGAGGTACGAGGCGTCGCCCTTGGCGCTTGCCAGGATAATCTGGCCGAGAAAATAAGAATAAGTGCGCGACAGCGTGACGGAGATGTCGTATTTCGTATCGAGCGTGACCAGCAGGTAGTTGATGATGTCCCTGCACTTTTTCGTGCATTTGGCCGCGGCGGCGGCATTGTCCTGCTTGAGCAGGAGAGAGCCGTATTTCAGGTTTTTCAGCAGCTCGTCGTAGAGGGCGACCACAAGCTCGCCCTTCGACATGGTGCTGATGGCCTGCTCCTGATATTTCATGATCAGGTCGTTATTTCCGTTCATGTGCAACCCCCGTTTCTGCTGCTGTCGGACAAAACATATTTATGATGCCGCCTTTTTGCAGGGCCGGCGCTCCCGGTCACGACGACTGGCTGCTCCCGCCGAGCATGGAGGAAAGGTAGTTGTACTGGGAGCTGAGTACGCTGAGCTTACTCTCCATCGTTGAAAACTTTGTCTGCCAGAAGTTCTGTTCGGTTGTAAGCTGCGCCTTCAGGTTTTTGATCGTCTCTTCGTAATCGGCAATCTGCGAGTCAAGCTGGCTGCCGCTGCCGGTGGAAAAGTCCTTGTTGCCGGCAATGGAGTAAAGGGCGCCGCTGTTGCCGTATTCGCCGACGTAGTTGTTCAGTACGGATTTGACGTTGGCGGCGATTCCGTTGGTGTCGGTGAAGAGCTGGCTGACCTGGTCCGACTTCGTCTGCAGCGCGCTCTTCAGGGTGGTCTCGTCGATCACGAGCTTCCCGCCGGAGGTGTAGTCGTATGCGGCCGTCGAAATACCTATCTGGCCCAGCGTGAGGCCGGAAGCGGAAACGGTCCTCTCCATGGCTTCGCGCAGGTCCGAAAGGATGGAACTCAGCGTCTGGTCGTTCTGCAGCAGGCCCTGCTGCGCCTTTTCGTTCCATGCCGTAATCTCGTCGGCAGTCATTTCTTTCTTCTGCGCATCCGTCAGAGGATCGTACGATTCCGTGCTCCCGTTGCCGGAGCCAAGCCCGTACGGCGCCTGCGTCACATAGGTGTTGACTTTGTCGATGATGGCGTTATAGGCGTCCACGAAATCGGAAATCCTGCTGTACAGGTCATCCACGTTGCTGGAGGCCGTAAAGGAAACGCTGCCCGTCGGCTGGCCCTTGATGTTCAGGGTGACGCCGTCGAGCGTAAAAGAGTTTGTGCTGCGCGTGACGGGCGTCGCGTCGCTGCTTCCGCCCAGGTAGGCGTCCATGACAAGATCGGAGCCCTTTTTAAAAGTCTGCGCATCCGCCGTGCCGAACAGGACCGTCGCAAGGCTGCTGCCCTTGGCGTCTGTAATCGCGACCTGCCCCTGCGAGCCGGTGTCGTCCGCGGTGGCGGTGAAGCGGTTCAGCGTCTGGGAGTAGACAATGTTCACGCCGGCGTCGGGGTCGGAGTTGATAGTCGAAATCACGGTGCCGAGCTCCGTGTCTCCCGTAAAGGAGAAGACCTTTCCGTTTACGCTGATGGAATATTTTCCGTCGCTCTCGGTGGTGTCTGGCGTCAGGGCGGTATTCAGCTCGCCTTTCAGCTGGTTGAGCGTCTTCGTGGTTTCCAGGCGGTTCGTTTCGCCGGAGGAGATTCGGAGCGCCCCGTTGTCACTCAGGACGTTCGACACGCTTGAAGAAGAAATCGTGAAGATGGAAGTCGGGTCCTTCGTAGTGAAGACGAGCTGGTTGCTCGTCGGGTCGTCCGCGGGGCCCACCTGAACGTTGTCGGTGCCGAACGCCGTATTCATGGCGGTCTGCAGGTAAGATCGCAGGCCGGCGATGGAAGAATAGCTCGCTTCTTCGGTGCTTTTGAAGGTGATGGTTTTGGAAACGCCGTTCAGCTGTACGGCGAGGGTGGAGCCTGCCAGCGCGTCGCCGAGATACGACTGCGCCAGCTTCGTCGTGCTGACCGTCCCCGGGGTGCCGGTTTCGATGGCGCCGCCGACCTCGCTCTGCATGCCGAGGCCCAGAAGAAGGTTTTCAGAGCCGCCGGTCACGAAAACGCTGTCGCCGGTGACCGTGAATTGGTTGCTTCCCGCGTCGTATGCGACCTGTACGTTGGCGTTCTTCAGGTCGGCGTACTGGTCGATTTTTGTCTGCAGGCCGTCCTTCAGCTTTGCCATGGCGTCGCTGGCCGTGAGGTCAATATCGGCGCCCAGCGTAACGGTGTATGTCTTTTCCCCGAGGGCAAACGTAAGGTACGACGAAGAGGAGACCGTGTGGCTGAACAGAGGGCTGGTTGCGACGGACGAGCTGTCCAGCTGAACGGGGGAACCGGTCAGGCTCCCGGAATCCCCGGTGGCGGGGATGGTATTGAAACCGATGGCGGCCAGAAAATCGGCGCTGGTGTCGTCCGCGGAGTTGGCCTTGATTCCGACGGACGTGGTGGGCGCCGAGCCGATTGCGGAAAGCGTAAGCGCGTATTTTCCCGTTTCGGGTTCGGTCACGGAGAACTGGACCTTGCCGTTCAGGGAGGTGCTTGCGCTTATCTGGCTGTTCAGCGCGTCCGCAATGGACTGCAGGTTGTTTTGGCCCGTCGGGTCGGAAGAATCCAGCGAAGCGGAGCTGTCGAGCGTCAGGGTGTAATCGTTGCCGCCGTATGAGACGGTCAGGGATTTTCCATTCAGGGTGGACTGTGTCCATTCCGTACGGAGCGCGCCGGAGGTGATGCTCGTTGCGGAAGGCGCGTATGTGGTCGAGAGCGACGCGGCCGCGGCAAGGCTCGTGACGTCTTTAATCACGACGTTCCCCGCGGCGGAGGAAGCTCCTGTTGCGGTCACAAGGTCGGAAGAGCTGACCAGCGCGCCGGAGTCAAAAAATTTGGAGCTCATGATGTTGTTGGCGCCGCCCGCGTATGAAAAATAATTGCCGTTGAACGCCACCAGCAGGGACTGAATCTCCTGGTACATCTGCTGTCTCCACTGGGCTTTTTGCTCCATCTGTCCCTGCTTGTCTATTTTACTCTGCGTTTTCATCGTCATTGCGGTAATCAGGCTCTGCGTGTCAAGGCCGGAAATCAGTTGCGAGCCGTTGAGCCGCGTCACTCCGTTCGTCGTATAGAACGAAGCGATGGACGAGGATGAAGAAGTGGATGAAGTCGTGCTCATAAGATATCCTCCGTTTCTGCACGTTGGGCCGTTGCACTTTGTCTATTCCATATATCGGACCGTGGGGCAAAAAATTTAGCGGCGCCGGGGCGTATTTTCGGCGGCCGCCGGCTTCGGGGCGCGAAAAAGCCGCGCGGAGATTTTCCGCGCGGCCAGAAATCGCTTATCTGACGGAGAAACGGTGCGCCCGCACGGCGGACGGCTGTAACTCAGACGTATTTGTCGTCTTTCACGGCAGCGGAAGCGGCAGAGGCGGCGCTTTCGGCCGCGGGCTTTTCGGCGGTCTCGGGCGCTTTTGCGGGCTTCTGCGGCTTGACCGCCGGAGCGGCTGCGCGGCCGGAGGGGGATTTCTGCTCGGCGATCTTCAAAGTGGACAGCACGCGCTTGAGGCTCTTTGCCTGGGCCGCCAGCTCTTCGCTTGCGGCGGCGCTTTGCTCCGCCGTGGCGGAATTGGTCTGCACGACGGCGGAAATCTGCTGCACGCCCTGCGTGATCTGCCCGATGGAGGTTGCCTGCTGGTTCGAGGCGGCCGCAATCTCGTTCACGAGCTGCGAAGCCTCCGTCGCGGAAGCCTTCACCTCACGCAGCGTCTGCTGTGTGACTTTTGCAATCGAGGTGCCGGATTCGACGGCCTTGATGGAGTCTTCGATCAGCGTGGTCGTGTCTTTTGCGGCCTCGGCGCTCTTGCTCGCAAGGTTGCGCACCTCGTCGGCCACGACGGCGAAACCTTTGCCGGCGGAGCCTGCGCGCGCGGCTTCGACGGCCGCGTTCAGCGCGAGGATGTTGGTCTGGAAGGAAATGTCGTCTATCGTCTTGATGATGTTGCTGATCTTCTGGGAAGACTCATTGATCGCGTCCATGGCCTCCATCATCTGCTGCATGCTCTTGTCGGCTTCCACCAGCATGCTGGCCGCTTTTGTGGAGGAGTCGTCCGCGGAGGTCGCGCTTGTGGCGTTTTTGCGCACATGCTCCGAAATCTCGGAGATTGTGGCGGAAAGCTCTTCAATGGCGCTCGCCTGTTCGGTCGCGCCCTGCGCAAGGGCCTGAGAGGCGCTTGCGACCTGCTCGGAACCGCTTGCCGCCTGGTCGGACGCGTTGCGCACGTTCGTGAAGATGCCGTTGAGGGAAGAGGAGATCTTTTCGAGCGCGACATTGATTTCCTGCCAGTCGCCCTTCCACGTGTAGTCGGCTTTTACGGTCATATCGCCCGCGGCCAGACCGTCAAGGTAGGTGATAAGCGCCTTGATGGAGGCCCGCAGGTCGGCCGCGTAGTTGTTCAGGGCTTCGACGGAAGTGCCGATCTCGTCGTTGAGGGTGGTGTCAATGTGGACGTTGAGGTTGCCTTTTGAAAATTCGTCCAGCGCCCTCGTGGTTTCACCCACGGCTCTGGAGATTTTTTTCGCAACCCGCGCGGTGAAGAAAATCCCGACGACAAGCTCGACCACGATGTACGCGCAGAAAATCGGCGCCGTCTTCTGCAGGAACGATACCAGCTGTTCAGGGTTGCCGCCGAGCGCAAAGACCTGCGCGAGGTAAATGATCAGAGGGACTGCCATAACGAGGAGGCTGATGATTACCAGTTTCATGATGCGCGCGCGAATGGTTGTCTTCCGCGAAGACTTCATAACAGATTACTCCTTTTATTCTTTGTGTTTATTTTCAGCGTCCTCAGCATTTTCGACCGCAGAGTCGGAAGCCCCTTCTTCTTCAGGGGCGGAAACGGCCTGCTCGACGGTTTGGGTAACTTGCTGAAATTCGCTTTGCGTCAGAATTTTGGAAAGGTCCAGCAGAAGAACGACCTTTTTGTCTATCTGCCCGATGCCCGTGAGGTACCGGTTCGAAATGCGGTCGGAGACGACCGGCGCGGGCGAAATGTCGTCGTCGCTGATGTTGGCGACCTCGTCGACGGAATCCACAATGAAGCCCATGTAGGTGTCGCCTATGCTGGTCACGATGATGCAGGTGTTTTCGTTGTAGGCGATCTCCGGCTTTTTCAGGCGGATGCGCATGTCCACAACGGGGATGATGTTCCCCCTGAGATTGATGACGCCCTTTGCGTAATCCGGAAAATCGGGCAGGGGGGTGATCTCCTGCATGCCGATGATCTGTACGACGTCGGAGATGGGGATGCCGAACAGCTCGCCGTCTGTCAGGAAGGTCAGAAACTTTTCTTCCTGTGAGCGGTCTTCCGTTTTTTCCGATATAGATTTCGCCACAGTATTTTGCATGATATCACCTCAGTTTAAGTTGAGCCGAGCAGCGGGGAAACGCCCCAAAAGGCGCCGCCGCCCGCCGCGGCCGTCCTGTCATGTCTGGCTGTCCCTCATTTTTTGGATCTGTTCGCGCTGGTATTGGAACAGAAATTTGCACAGGGTGTCGAACTTTTTGCCGCTGCCGTCGTCAAAGCCGCAACCGTAGCCGTCCGCCGTGCCCATCTCCACGGGGCGCGAACGGTGTATCGTGCAGAGCATCGGCACCTTCTGCCCGTACAGGTTGAGAAGGACCGTGATCCTGTCGCCCGTATGAAGCACCTTGTCGCTGATGAAAAAGAGGCCGCTCAGGCTGATGTCGTGCACATGGATGGTAAAAGGCTCGGACGGCTCCGCATTCTTCCGATCCGGAAAGATCTGCCTGGCCTGCGTCTCCATGTCCACCTTCACGCGGTAAAAGCCGCGCTTTTCGTACTCGGAAGCATTCTGCACGTCGGTGAGCCGGATAAAATCCTCCGTGGAAAGGTACACCTTCCCGATGACGACCCGGAATCCCAGGTCGTTGTTGTAAATATTCACTTTGACGGTGGAATTGCAGTGGATCACGGGCAGGCGGTCCTCTTTGCGCGAGATGCTGATGCCGTCGCCCGTAACGTCGCGGATATATCCGAGCAGGATGGGCGCGTTGCCCATCGATTTGAGTTCACAGATGGAATTGACGTATTCTTTTGGTATCGGAAGCATCGGTGGAACCCCCTAGAATCGCATCGGGAAATATCGCGGAACGTTACTGGGCGGACGCCTTGTCTTCCGCCGCAGGCTCGGCAGCTTCCGGCGCGCCGCCGGACGACGAGGTGTGCGTCAGGACCTTTTCGACGTCCAGCACCATGGCGGAGTTGTTCTCAAGCGTGGCGATGGCGCAGACAAACCCCTTGCCGGGCGCTTTCTTCGATTTGGGCGCGACGTTGATCTGGCTCTGGGCAATGTCCCTTACATCCCTGACAAAGTCCACAATCAGCCCGACCGTCATCTCTCCGTGCTCCACAATCACAATGCTGGTGCGCGCGCCGTACGCGATTTCTTCCTTGCGGAACCGCAGCCGCATGTCTATGACCGGTACCACCCTGCCGCGCAGGTTGATAACGCCCTTTACGTATTTCGGAAGGTTCGGCATGAAAGTGATGGGCTGCATGCGGATGATTTCGACCACCCGGGAGGTCGGGATGGTGTAAAGCTGGCTGTCGATCAGAAAAGTAAGGTATTTTTCCGCTGCAACCGTTTCAGAACCCGAAAATCCTTTTTGAAGGTTTGCTTTGTCTTTTTTCATGGACTTTCACCTTTCCAGCCGCGTTTTTTACGGAACTGGCCGCCGACAGCGTGCGGCGGCTGCAATCTGCCATATCTCAAAATATATATCGGCCCGGCAGCTCAAAAAATTAGCGCGGTCCGGCAAATATGTACCCACAAACCGACAAAATTTTTATGCCTCGCCGGAAGAGAAAGGCCCTTCGCCGGGGGTCTCCGCCGCTTCGGTTTCCCCGGCTTCGTTTTCTTCGGCTCCCCCGGCTTCTTCGGGCGCTTCCGGCGGCGCCGCGGGGAGCGGCTGCTTGTGCGTCACGTTGCCGCCGGCGTCGGCGGTATAGCCCAGAAAATAGACGTAGATGTCCACCACGGCGCGGTACAGCCCGGGAGGAATCTCCGTGCCCGCGCGCATCTGCGAGAGGAGCGTCGCGAGGGAATCGTCGCGGAAGACGGGCACTCCGTTCCGCTCCGCCAGGTCTATGATCCGTTTCGCCGCTTCTCCCATGCCGGCCGCCACGACGACGGGCGCGCTTTCCGGCGCTTCGTCCGAATATTTCAGGGCCGCGGCTTTCTGCAGCTTTTCAAACTGAGACATTGACGGAGTTCCTCCTCTCTTCAATTTTGTCCTGAATGGCCCGGGGGACCGTCGCCTCGGCGCAGGGGGAAACCCTGACGTCTTCCGCGTTCAGCCCGTTCTTTTCGAGGATGGAGGAAAGCTCGGAGCGGATCGCCCCGCGAAAGCGGTCGAACGCCGGCGGGTAGCCCAGGCGCAGATCAACGTGCCTGTCAAGAATATGTATGCTGGCCTCGAAATATCCCAGGTCCTGGATGTCGAACGTAAGGTAGATTGCCGTGGGGCGCGCGGCGGTGCCGCCGCGGCCGCGCGCCCCGGGTTCGTCCTCCTCTTTCTTTTCCACCCACATCTGGGCGAAAAGCAGCCTGCCGTCGATGTCCACAGGCAGGAAGAGATGCTGGAAGGGCATATACACGCTGTTGTCGAGGAGGATGGAGCGCGTGACGTCGTGCAGCACGGCGCGGTCCGCGCCGCCGCTCGTGCCGCCCGCGCCGTCGCCCGCGGAAGACAGCAGCTGCACCAGCGCGGAATAAAACGCGTCGCTTTTTTCGGTGCGCTTTGCCGCCAGCTCTTCGCCGAACAGCGAGCGCAGCAGGTCCATGGTCGCGTCCGGCAGGTTCAGGTTGTACTTGCAGTACCGGAAAAGCTGCTCGAACCTGTCGCCGAGATTTTCGCGCGTGCTGACGTTTAGGATGGCGGTGTTGTGGAGCAGCATGGAGATTTCGTCCCGCACCTTGCCGTAGTCGTTCGTCTGCGCCACATATTTCGCGAGGAAGGGGATGACTTCCTTTTTCAGCGTGTCAAGGTTTTCGACCGCCTGGCTCTCGCCGTCCTGCCCGTCCATGGGGCCCATGGCCTTGCGGAGGTCCTTCGCGTAGGCGAGCGGAATCTCGCCGCGGATGCGGTCCAGGTTGGCAAGGACGGCGTGCGTCGTGCTCTGCCGGCTGAAATACCCGCTGAAGGCCTTCAGAAAATCCGCCAGGCGCAGGTCGAAGCCCGCGTTTGTGCTCTGCTCGGAGATCTGGCCCAGCAGGCGGAACAGCGGCCCGCTGAACTGCGTCGCGTTTTCCTGCTGGAACGAGAGGCTTTCCGCCACCTGCTGGGGGTCCATTTTCAGGGCCGCGAGCAGCGTCGGCAGGGGGGCGTCAGCAGGCTGGCGCGCCGCGATGGATTCCTGCCGGGCGACGGCGGAGAGAAGCAGCCCCTGCAGCGATTTCGACAGGTCGGGCGTCGCGCGCAGCTGCTCGATGAACTGCCCGAAAACCGAACCCCGGTTCTGAAGAAGCTCGCCGGTCTGGTAACCCGGGTTTTCCGTCTGGTTGCCGTTGCCGGGCACGCGGTTTGGGTTGGTGGGCAGGACCTGAGGGGCCTCCGCCGGCGTCTGGCTGGGCCTGATGACACTCTCGTTCGGGGTCACGGGGGCGGTGATGCGTAGGTTGTCCGGCACGCGAACCACTTCTTTCATAAAAATTGGACGGGACCGGTAATTTGGCTAAAGAATCTTTTTTTCCGGCCGATATATTTTCAGTAGTATTTATAGCATGTAGCTATTATAGCATGCCGCGTCGCAGCGGGAAATTGATTTCAAATATTGGGAGTGAAAATTATGGATAACGGGACCGAATCCATGCTGGATGTGTTCCTGTTCGAAACCGACGACCTGCTGGAGCATCTGGACGATATCCTGCTGGCCTGCGAGAGCAACAAGAATTTCGATCAGGAAAGCATCAACGAGATTTTCCGTATCATGCACACCATAAAAGGCTCTTCCGCCATGATGCAGTTCAACAGCCTGACGGTCGTGGCCCATAAAATGGAAGACCTTTTTGCCTACGTCCGTGAAAAGGGAATCGGCAAGGAATATATAGAGCCGCTCATCGACCTGATGTTCCGGTCGGGCGACTTCCTCAAGGCGGAAGTGGAAAAAATCCGCGGAGGTCAGCCGCTTACAACAGATATCGGCAGTTTTGAGCAGGAAATTAACGGTTTCCTCAAAAAGATTTCAAGCGGGGCGCAGGGTTCCGACGCGCCGGCCGCGAAAGCCGCCGTGCCCTCCGAAAATGCCGGCGGCGAGGACGCCCCCTCCGCCGAAAGCGTGCAGAGCGGCGCCCTTCAGGAAGAGGCCGCGAAAGGGTTCCCCTTCGCGGTGCGCGTCTATTTCGACGAGGAGTCGCAGATGGCGAACCTTCGCGCGTTCATGCTGACCATCGACATTCAGGACGTGTGCTCCAATTTTGAGTTCATCCCCAAAGACATCGAGACAAACCCCGAGACGGCGAATTCCGTCATCCGCGACGGCTTTTACGTCTTTTTCGCCTCGGCCGACGACATGGCCAGGGCGCTGCCTGTGATTGAGCATTTCACCTACACCAAGAACTACAGCGAGCTTTCGGCGCCCGTCCCTGCGGAAAAATCGAGGGAAGAGGCGGCCGTTTCCGCGCAGAAGGCCGCCGTGACCGCGCACGCGCCGGTCAAGCAGAGCCTGATTAACGTCAACCTCTCAAAGCTCGACGGGCTGATGGATCTGATGGGCGAAATCGTCATCACCGAGTCCATGGTGACCTCGAACCCGACGCTGCAGCAGGCAGGGCTCGACAACAATTTCACCAAGGCGTCGCGTCAGCTGCGCAAGCTGACCGACGAGCTGCAGGAAATCGTCATGTCCATCCGCATGGTGCCGATTTCCTCCGTCTTCCAGAAAATGAACCGCATCATCCGCGACATGAGCAAAAAGCTTGAAAAAGAAGCGAAGCTGGTCCTCGTGGGCGAAGAGACGGAAGTCGACAAGACCATCGTCGACAATATCTCGGACCCGATTATGCACCTGGTGCGCAACTGCATGGATCACGGCCTCGAGTCGAAGGCCCAGCGCCTGAAGGCCGGCAAGCCGGAGATCGGGACCATCACGCTGACCGCCCAGAACACCGGCGGCGACATTCTTATCAGCGTTTCCGACGACGGCGGCGGGCTGGACCGCGAGGCGGTCCTCGCGAAAGCGGCCCAGAAGGGCCTCCTTACAAAGCCGGAGCAGGAATACACCGACAAAGAGGTGTACCAGTTCATCCTGATGCCGGGCTTTTCCACCAACAACGTGGTGACCGAATATTCCGGCCGCGGCGTCGGCATGGACGTCGTGCGCGACAACGTGGAAAAGATAGGCGGGGAAGTCTCCATAGACAGCACTCCCGGCCGGGGCATGACGGTCGTCTTCAAGATCCCGCTGACGCTGGCCATCATCAACGGCATGAAGATCTCCGTCGGCGGCACTATGTTCACCATCCCCATCAAGAACATCCGGCAGTCGTTCAAGGCCGGCGACGAGAGCGTCATGTTCGACACCGACATGCACGAGATCATCATGATCCGCGACAAATATTATCCGCTGGTGCGTCTTCACAAGTCGTATAACATCGACACGGAGGTCACGGACGTTGCCGCCGGCATCGTGATTCTGGTGGGCACGCACGACAATGAGTTCTGCATTTTCGCGGACTCGCTGCTCGGCGAGCAGCAGGTTGTGGTGAAGGCGCTTCCCGCCTACCTGAACCAGTTCCGGGTGCGCAAGTCCGGCATCGACGGGTGCGCAATTCTGGGGGACGGCAGCATCAGCCTGATCCTGAACGTGCAGAACCTTTACAACAGCAACTGACCCGCTCCGGCCGGCGCCCCGCGGCGCCGCGCCTTCAGAAAATCTATACGGAAATTCGGGGATTCTGCTTTTATGATCCAACTGACCGATGAAGAGTTCCGGCAGCTGGTTTCTTACGTCCAGGCCAATTACGGCATCGACCTCGGCAAGAAACGCCTGCTGATTGAATCCAGAATGTACTCGGTGCTCGCCGAGAAAAAGCTTTCCTCCTTTTCGGAGTATTTCAACCTGCTTCACCGCGAGGGGGCTCCCGAGCGCGACGTGCTGCTGAACAAGCTGACGACCAACCACACGTATTTTATGCGGGAGCCGGCCCACTTCGATTTCATGAAAAAGACTTTCCTTCCGTCGCAGGAAAGGACCAACGGCCGGAGGAATCTGCGCATCTGGAGCGCGGGCTGTTCCACGGGCGAAGAGGCTTATACGGCCGTCATGGTCATGAAAGACTACTTCGGCCTCACCACAGGCTGGGATTACAGGATTCTTGCGACCGACATTTCCACGCACGTGCTCGAGGCCGCGCGGGAGGGCGTCTACCCGGCGGAGTCCCTGCAGAAGCTCCCGCCGGAATGGCGGCGTCGGTGGTTCCGCCGCTCGGAGGAAAATTACCTGCTGAGCGACGAAATCAAAAAAGAGGTCATTTTCAAGAAGCTGAACCTGATGGATCCGTTCCCTTACCGCGAGCCTTTCGATCTGATTTTCTGCAGGAACGTCATGATCTACTTTAACCAGGCCACCAAAAACCGCCTGGTCGAGAAATTCAGCGATGCGCTCAGGCCCGGCGGCTATCTGTTAATCGGCCACTCCGAGACAATCCAGCGCGACGGGGTCCGGCTGAAATATATTGCGCCTTCGATTTTTCAGAAAGGATAAGCAGAAGCAGTGATGCAACTTCACACAATTAAGATTTTCATCGTAGATGATTCTGTTCCTTTCCAGACTGCTTTAAACCAGGTGATCGGTGCGGACCCAAGTCTGAAAATCGTGGGATCGGCGGGGGAAGGGGAGGCCGCAAAGCAGAAGATCGAGGAACTTGCGCCGGACGTCGTCATCCTGAACGGGCTTGCGGAACGGCCGCAGGACCTTCGGGAAACTTTCGCGGACCTGCGCCGGTCCAGCCCGGTGCCCGTCGTGGCGATTGTGCGGGAAAAGGCCGGCCAGCTGCAGGCGGAGGACTTCGACTGCGTGAGGATGCCGGATCTTTCCAAACGCGGAAGCGTGAAGGTCTTCGGCAATGAGTTATGCGTAAAGATAAAATTCGCCGTGCAGGTTTCCATGGGCAAAACGCGGAAGCGCGCCGCCCGGCAGCGCGCGGAACCCTCTTCTTCCGGCGATTCCGGGGCGCGCGCGGCCCGGCCGTTCCATGTCGTCGCAATCGGCGCCTCGACCGGAGGAACCGAAGCCACCGCGGAAATTATGGCGCATCTGCCCGCGGGCATGCCCGGCATCGTGATCGTCCAGCATATGCCCCCCGAGTTCACCAAGATGTACGCGGAGCGTCTCGATCGCATCTCGTGCATGAAGGTCGCCGAGGCAAAAGACGGCGCCCGCGTGGAAGAGGGGACGGCGCTTGTCGCCCCGGGCGGCAGGCAGATGTACCTGCGCAAAGACACCAGGGGCTATTACGTCACATGCCGGGGGGAAGGGAAGGTAAACGGGCACTGCCCGTCGGTCGGCGTACTGTTCGACTCTGTCGCGCAGGCCGCGGGCGAAGACGCCATCGGCGTGATTCTGACCGGAATGGGCAGGGACGGCGCCGACGCCCTTCTCAGGATGAGAAAAGCCGGGGCTTTTACCGTAGGGCAGGACGAGCCGACCTGCGTGGTCTACGGCATGCCGATGGCCGCTTACGAGATCGGCGCGGTCGCACAGCAGGCACCGCTCGGCGAAATCGCCGGGCTTCTTGCCGGCAAGGTCCGCGGAGATTAAAGCAGGGATCTGTTTCAGGAATCAGGGGAAGGGCCTGTCCGCCGGCGCTTTCTGAAGACGGCGCCGCAGGACGGGAGAAAAACGGCTTCTGGTGAGCCGGATAAAAGCAAGACCAGATTTTGGGGATCTGCGGCGCCTTGCAGGCTGCAGATTGCATTGGAGGGAGATAGTCAACTATGTTTAAGCTTCGTAAAAAACGCACAGCAGCAAAACCGGCCCAATCGTCCTTTGTAAAAACGTCAGCCCCCAAAAAGGCACGGAAACCGAAAAGGAAAACGACCATACGCCGCAAGCTGCTGGTCAGCACCCTCAGCCTTACCATCGCCATCAGCGTCTGTACTTCCGTCGCCCTTTGCGGCATGTTCTACAACAATACGAAAGCAAGCATGGAGCAGGAGGTTTCAAGGGTGGCCCTCGCGTACGACGAGGGGGTCAAGAACGCAATTCAGAACTATAAGCTGAAAATCAAGGCCATGGCGACGAACCCGGAGATCACGAACCCGCAGGCGAAAAGCCAGTGGACGAACACGCTCGCCCTGCTTGCGGCGAACAACGAGTTCAGCGCGGCCAACCTTTTGGACGAATCCGGAAAGAACCTGGACGGCGATGATTTCAGCCAATATGATTTCTTCAAGACCGCCATGCTCGGCGACACCGCTCTGTCGACCGTGGAAAAGCAGAAAGACGGTTCTTTCGTGCTGTACGTGGCGACGCGCGTCTCGAACGGGACCGATTATAACGGGGTCGTTTACGGCGTCATCACCGCCAACCAGTTCAACCAGGTCATCAGCGACCTTTCGCTCGGCGAGAAAGGGTACGGCTTTATTGTTGACGACAAGGGCACCATCGTCGCCGACCATACGCTGGAGAATGTCACCAACCAGGTCAATTACATCCAGCTTGCCAAGAAGGATCCGAAGTATGCGGAGTACGGCGAACTGGTGGATAAAATGACGGCCCGCGTCGCGGGCGGCCGGTACCTGAACGCCGACGGGAGCCGGAAATATGTCTTTTACGCGCCGATTCTCAACACCACCTGGTCGATCGGCGTCGTCGCGGACATGGACGAGATGATGGCGGATTTCAACCGCTCCATCTGGATTACCGCCATGATTGCCGCTCTGTTCATCGCGCTTTCCGTCTTCCTGGCGTTCCGCCTCGCCGGTTCGGTGTCGAAGCCGATCGTGTCCCTCATGAAGCGCATGCAGGGCCTTGCGGGCGGCGACCTGCATACGGAGGTGCCGAAGATTCAGACGGGCAACGAGATTCAGACGCTTTCCGAGACGTTCTCCGGCTCGGTGGACGCGCTGAACGAGTATATCGGCGAGATCTCTTCCATTCTCGGCTCCATCGCGCAGGGCGATCTGACCATCCGGACGTCCGGGAACTACAAGGGGGATTTCGCCGCAATCAAGAACGCCCTGGATTCGATCCTTTCCTCCATGAACAGCGCGTTCTTTGAGATTCACTGCACGGCGGACCAGGTGACGAGCGGGTCCGAGCAGATGTCCGACGCGTCGCAGTCGCTTGCGCAGGGCGCGACCGAGCAGAACGCCACCGTGCAGGAGCTCTCCAACTTCATCCACACCATCGCCGGGCACGCAGACGCGAGCGCCCGCAACGCGACGCAGGCCAAAGAGATTTCCGTCAAGGCGGCGGAGAAGGTCTCGGGCGGGACGGAGCACATGAACCGGATGTCCGAGGCGATGGGCAGAATCAACGACTCTTCCTCGAAGATTGAAAAGATTATCAAGACGATTCAGGACATTGCGTTCCAGACCAACATCCTCGCGCTCAACGCCGCGGTGGAAGCCGCGCGGGCGGGCGAAGCGGGTCGCGGGTTCTCCGTCGTGGCGGACGAGGTGAGGAACCTCGCGAACCGCAGCGCGGAGGCGGTGAAGAGCACGGCCGCCCTGATTCAGGCTTCTTCCAACGCCGTGCAGGACGGGGCCAAGATAGCGGACGAGACGGGGGAGTACCTGAAGGAAATCATCACGGACGTCGACCGCATGAGCGGTCTTCTGCAGTCCATTGCGGCGGCGGCGGGCGAGCAGGCGTCCGCGGTGCGCAGGGTGAATACAAACGTGGAGCAGATTTCTGCGGTGGTGCAGACCAATTCGGCCACGGCGGAAGAGAGTGCGGCCACGAGCGAAGAGCTGAGCAGGCTGGCCGGCGAGCTGAGCGATATGCTGGGGCGCTTCCGCC
>JAEZCC010000017.1 GCA_023412715.1 Bacillota bacterium | reverse complement strand
ATCCAATATCGTCCAATGCCTTAACATCTTCCGCCTTCATTTTCTCGATAATATGGATGTAAGTCCTTTGCACAGTAATGGGATCATCTCCGAGCAGAGCTACCACGACTTGCACACTCTTTCCTTTTGCAAATAATTGTGTGGCAAAAGTATGACGGAGACTGTGAATGGCACAATCCGGTATATCGGCCTGCTTGATAATTGCTTTAAAAGTTCTTAGAAAATTGTGATATTTATTTTGCCTACCGTCTTTATTGCAGAAAATAAAGCTATTTTCTCCAAAATAGCGAATTTTCTTCAGGTGTATTAAAGCGTCCATCGCTTTGTTATTTAAATTCACATAACGATAACCATTTCTTGATTTTAAGGTGGACTGATTGATAAGTACTTTTTTCTGTGAACCGCTTCTCCGGTCCTTGGCTTCTTCGACATTTTTTACGACGGATACAATCTTTTTATCAGGGTCAATATCCTTCCATTTTATCGCCAATGCGCAGGCCGGTGTTCAAAATAAAAATCATACCATACCCTAATGCATACCGCAATTTACCGTTTTTATATCTATATTTACATTCTCTTTCAAAGCGTATAATCTCTTTCTCACTGAACCAGAAAAATTTCTTTTATCTCGAAATTCCTAGAGATGGGTATCTCAACGGCTGACACGGGGTCATACTGTATTTTATGTGTTGCGACGGCATATTTGCAGCAGGCGTTGATCGCGTTGTACGCTTTTTCCCATAAAAACATTTGACCAGCGGCTTTCCGTTATCTTTGGTCGCAATTTGAATTTTCGCGCACCATCGTCCATCCGCTCGCTGAAAAACGCTTCCTTCGCCGTTTGTTTTACGATGATTTTTTGCATGAACAGAAAGTCCTTGCGTGTTAGTGCCAGTTAAGTTTTGCATTTTTGTCACCTTTCGCTCTTAGTCAGTTATGTAAGCTGGCACTGCTTACATTAATAGTGTCGAAATTGCTGCTCGTCAAATATTTTGACACCAATTTGACACCAAACCGGTAGAGAAAAGTGGGAATTCTCAGAGAAAAGTAGAGAAAGTTATTCAATATATGAAAAATAATTGGAGAACAAAAAACAGCCGAAACCCGCATGAATACTGCGGATTTCGGCTGTTGGAGTGGCAGGGGCAGAAGGATTTGAACCCTCGGCACGTGGTTTTGGAGACCACTGCTCTACCAACTGAGCTATACCCCTATCTTGCATAAGAACCATGCGGAGAAAGGATGCTTAAACATTATACAGCGTAACAAAAACCGTGTCAAGGGAGAAAGGCAGGCGGCGCCGAAAATAAAATCGGCAAAAGCGTTGCATATATACCCGCATTGTGGTACACTAAAAAAGTATTTGGAAATCCATCGGCATTTTCGATGGGAGTCAGGTCTTATTTCCAGGATCTGAAGCTGACAGTCCTCTGCCGCACCGCGGTATGAATGTCTGAAGAAAAGGAGTTTTTTCATGGATGCATTAAAAACTATTTCGCAGGGTTGCACAAAGCCCGAGCTGCCGGCGTTTGAGATCGGCGACACGGTCCGCGTGGACGTGAACATCCGCGAGGGCGAAAGGGAGAGAATCCAGGCCTTTGAGGGCACGGTGATTGCCCGCAAGGGAAGCGGAATCAGCGAGACCTTCACGGTGCGCCGCGTTTCTTACGGCGTCGGCGTCGAAAGAGTGTTCCCGATTCATTCCCCGAACGTGAAAAACGTAAAGGTTGTCCGCCGCGGCAATGTCCGCCGCGCGAAGCTTTATTTCCTGCGCAGCAGAGTCGGCAAGGCTGCCAAGGTTAAAGAGCAGGTCCAGTAAAATTATTTCCGGCGCTGATCGAAAAGGGACATGCAGTGTCCCTTTTTTGTTTGGAATTTCTGAAAACTTTTCAGAAGCAAGGTGGTAATTGCCGTGCCCGATTCCGTTCCCGGAACTCCGGAGGAAGAAAAAAGCAAAAGCAGCCTCGCAGCCGGCTGTTACGAGTGGGTCGAAGACATGATTACGGCGCTTCTCGTCGTCATGGTGTTCTTTGTTTTTGTCTGCCGGCTGAACGTAATCGTCAACGGCAGCTCCATGGAGCCGAATTACCAGACCGGCTACCGCGTGTTTGTCTCCTGCCTGAACAGAGACTTTTCGCGCGGGGATGTCGTTGTGGTGGATTCCGCCGGGACCCATCTGAACGAGCGCATCATCAAGCGCGTCATTGCGACCGGCGGCCAGAAGGTCGACATCAACTTTGAGACCGGCACGGTGTATGTGGACGGAAAAGCGCTCGACGAGTCCGCCTATATCCAGAACGGCATTACGAAGGAACGGTCGGACGTGCAGTTCCCCCAGACCGTTCCGCCGGGGCACGTGTTTGTTATGGGCGACAATCGCGGGGTTTCGGAAGACAGCCGTTCGTCGGCCGTGGGCATGGTGGACTGCCGGTACATCATCGGCAAGGTGCCGTTCCTGTTAAGCCCGTTCAGGGGCTTTCAGGCGCCCTGAGCGGAATTTGCAAAACGACGCGACAACAGGAAAGGAACCGGCAGAACCCTTATGACGGAACAGCAGACCATACAGTGGTTTCCCGGCCATATGGCCAGAACGGAGAAACAGATTGCAAAAGATCTGAAGCTCTGTGACGCCGTGGTCGAAATACTGGACGCGCGCATCCCGGTCAGCAGCCGCAACCCGGTTCTGGACAGGCTGATTGGCCAGAAGCCGCGCATCCTGCTTTTGAACCGGGGCGACCTCGCGGATCCGGAGCAGACGGCGCGCTGGGAGCAGGCGCTGTCCCCTCGGGCCGCCGGCGTGCTGGCCGCGGACTGCCGTTCCGGCAAGGGGCTGAACAAGCTTTTCCCGCTCGTCACGGCGGCGCTCCGCAGCCGGATTGAAGCCTGGAACGAAAAGGGCATGACCGGCAGAAAAATCCGGTTCATGGCCGTCGGAATCCCGAACGTGGGCAAAAGCTCGCTCATCAACCGCCTTGCGGGCGGCAGCCGGACGGCGGTCGAGAATCGGCCCGGCGTGACGCGCAGGAACCAGTGGTTCCCCGTCGGCGGCAGGTTTGAGGTCCTCGACACCCCCGGCGTACTGTGGCCCAGAATCGGCGACAAAACGGCCGGGGAGCATCTGGCGTTCACCGGCGCCGTCAAGGATGAAATTTTAGATGCGGAGCTGCTTGCCTGCCGCCTGCTGGAAACGCTCGGAGGCCATTACGCGGGGCGGCTCGCGAAACGGTACCGCATGGAAGAAGCGGAATGTTCGGCGCAGGACGGATACGTGCTGCTCGAAAAGATCGGCAGAAAGCGCGGGATGCTGGCAGGCGGCGGAGAAGTGGACACGGAACGCGCCGCCCGCATGCTGCTCGACGAGTTCCGCGGCGGGAAGATCGGGCGCATTACGCTGGAGTGGGCGAAATAAATGGCTGATTTGTATGCATTTGAACGGCAGGCGCGGCGGGAGGGCTTTGCGGCGGTCTGTGGCATTGACGAGGCAGGCCGCGGCCCTCTTGCCGGGCCTGTTTTCGCGGCGGCCGTCATCCTGCCGGAGCACTGCGGCATCGAGGGTATCGACGACTCGAAAAAGCTCAGCCCGAAAAAGCGCGAGCAGCTTTTCGGCGAGATTGAAAACGGGGCGGTCGCCTACGGCATCGGCTTTGCGACGGAGCAGGAGATCGACCGGGTCAACATCCTGCAGGCGACGTTCCTCGCGATGAAACGTGCCTTCGACGCGCTCGCCGTCCGCCCCGACCTCGCCCTGGTCGACGGCAACCGCATGCCGCAGCTCGGCGTCGAGACCCGCACCATCATCAAGGGCGATTCGCTTTCCGCAAGCATCGGGGCGGCGTCCATCCTCGCAAAGGTCAGCCGTGACCGTCTGATGCTGCAGATCGACGGGCTGTACCCGCAGTACAGCTTTGCCAGGCACAAGGGCTACGGCACGGCCCTGCATGTGGAAATGCTGAAAAAATACGGCCCGTGCCCGGTGCACAGGCGGTCGTTCCTGAAAAAGGTTCTGGGGGACGTGGGCAATGGATAACTCCTCCGGCCCGCTCGGCGAGCGGATTGCGGCGGAATATCTGCAGGCGGCGGGGTACGGGGTCGTCTGCCGCAATTACCGCACCCGCTTCGGGGAGATTGACATTGTGGCGGCGGATTCCCGATTTCTTGTGTTTGCCGAAGTCAAGACGCGGGAAGAAAACGCGCTGGCGGACCCGGTGGAGTTTGTCACGCCCGCAAAGCGGAAAAAGCTCGTGAGGGCCGCCATGCTCTATCTTCAGAAGTTTCCGACGGAATTGCAGCCGAGGTTCGACGTCATCGGCATTGTTTTAAAAGGCTCGCGGCATACCGTGCGGCATATCGAGAACGCGTTCGAGGCCGGCGGCTTTTTTTGACTTTCCCGCCGCAATCCTGTATGATTGAGAGAACAATAAGACGATAGTCGGGCGTCGGGAGATCGCGCAGGTCAAGGCGGCGGACCTGCAACAGGGGAACATACTTTATGTATGTGACCCTGATTTGCTGGTGCGGCCAGCGCAGAGAGCAAAATCATCATTCATTCTGCGACTGCACGATTTTTTGACAGCCTGAAGAGGAAGGGAGAATTCTCCTTGGATTATATCTCGACGCGCGACCGCGGGGAGAGCGCTTCTGCGGCGCAGGCGATCGCGCAGGGAATCTGCGGCAACGGCGGGCTTTTCGTTCCGGAAGCCTTTCCCGCGGTGTCGGCTGCAGAGCTTTCCGGCCTTGATTACCGCGGCAGGGCCGTGCGCATCATGGCGCCGTTCCTGTCGGATTTTTCCGCCGAAGAGCTGGAAGCAAGCGTTTCCCGCGCCTATGCGAAAGAAAAGTTTTCCGGGGAAAATCCAGCGCCCCTGGCCTCGCTGGGCGGCGGCGTCTTTCTGCTGGAGCTGTGGCACGGGCCGACCTGCGCCTTTAAAGATATGGCGCTTCAGCTGCTGCCGCACCTGCTGACCCGTTCGCTTCGGAAAATCGGCGCGGGCAAAGACGCCATGATTCTGGTGGCGACGTCCGGCGACACCGGCAAGGCCGCCCTCGAGGGCTTCCGCGACGTGCCGGGTACGCGCGTCGCGGTGTTCTACCCGCAGCACGGCGTCAGCGCCATGCAGGAGCGGCAGATGCGCACGCAGGAAGGGGACAATGTCTCCGTCGTCGGCGTGCGCGGGAATTTCGACGACGCGCAGACCGGTGTGAAGAAAATTTTCGGCGACGAGGCGATCCGCAGGAAGATCGGCAAATACGGCCTGATGTTTTCGAGCGCGAACTCCATCAACTGGGGCAGGTTGCTGCCGCAGATCGTCTATTATTTCTCGGCGTGGTGCGGCCTGCTGGAGTCCGGGGCCGTCCGCCCGGGTGGAGAAGTGAACTTCTGCGTGCCGACCGGGAATTTCGGCGACATTCTCGCCGCCTATTACGCGAAGAAGATGGGCCTGCCGGTGCACCGGCTCATCTGCGCCTCCAACGCGAACGATGTGCTCACCCAGTTTCTCACCACGGGGGTCTACGACCGCAACCGGCCGTTCCACGCCACCATCTCCCCGTCGATGGACATCCTCGTCTCCAGCAATCTGGAGCGCCTGCTGTTCGACCTGACCGGCGGGGACGACGTGCGCGTCGCGGGGTGGATGCGCGAGCTCGGCGAGCGCGGCGCCTACCGCGTGGATCCCGAAACGCTGCGGAAGATCCGGGGCCTGTTCTGGGCCGGCTCCTGCGGCGACGAAGAGACGCGGGAAGAGATACGCGGAATCTACGCTTCCCGCCGTTACCTGTGCGACCCGCACACCGCCGTCGCGGCCTGCGTCGGCAGCAGGTACCGCGACGAGACGGGAGACGCCGAAACGCCCATGGTCGTCGTCTCTACGGCGAGCCCGTACAAGTTTGCCCCGGACGTGCTGACCGCGCTGGAAAACGGCGGCGCCGCCGGGCAAGACGCGTTCCGATCGGTCGGCCTGCTTTCGGAGAAGACCGGCGTGCCGGTGCCGGCGCCTATCGCTTCGCTGGCGTCGAAGCCGCTTCGCTTCTCCGAGGTTTGCGGCAGGGACGAGATGGGGGCTGCCGTGCTCCGCGCGGCCGGCGCCGGGGACTGACGGCGATGGCGTTGTTTGCGATCGCCGACCTTCACCTGTCGCTCGGCAGCGACAAGCCCATGGACGTGTTCCCCGGCTGGGAGCATTACGTGGAGCGCATCGAGACGAACTGGCGGGCCGCCGTGGGCGAGCGGGACACCGTCGTCGTCGCGGGCGATATCTCGTGGGCCATGAAGCTGGAAGAGGCGGAGCGCGACATGCGCTTCCTCGATTCCCTGCCGGGGCGCAAGCTGCTGGTCAAGGGGAACCACGACTACTGGTGGTCGACGCGGAAAAAAATCGAGGAATTCCTGCTTTCCCGCGGCTTCGGCAGCATCGGCCTCATCTTCAACAGCGCCGAGGCGGTGGACGGCGCGGCCGTCTGCGGCACGCGCGGCTGGCTGTATGGGGCGGAGAGCGGCGAGGACCAGAAAATTGTGAACCGGGAGGCCGGCCGGCTGAACGTTTCGATTGACGCGGCCGAAAAGACGGGGTGCAGGCCGGTCGTTTTTCTGCATTACCCGCCCGTGTACGACGGGGTCGAATGCCCCCAGATTATGGACATCCTCGTTTCCCGCGGAATCACCGACTGCTATTTCGGGCATGTGCACGGCCGCGCGGCCGCGCGGCGCACGCCGTGCGGCGAGTACCGCGGCGTGCGGATGCACCTGATTTCGAGCGATACCATGGATTTCCGGCCCGTGCCGGTAATCGTGAATAAATAAAAAACATTTCAACAAATCTGTGGAAAGTATTTTTTGCATGTGGTATAATATTTTCCGCTAATATGTAAACTTGCAGGAGGAAATATAACATGAGTCTGAAATCGTCCAACAAGGTCGATACCAACCGCTATCAGCTGGAGGTCGCGGTGGATGCGGAAGCTTTTGAAAAGGCTGTGGAGGCCGCATACCGGAAAGATAACAAGAAGATCGCCATCCCGGGGTTCCGCAAGGGAAAAGCGCCCCGCAAGTTTGTTGAAAAATATTACGGCGAAAAAGTCTTTTACGATACCGCCATCAACGCGCTGTATCCCGACGCCCTGGACGAAGCGATCCATGAGGCGAACCTTGAGATGATCGAGGACAAAGTGGATTTCGACCTGGTTTCCGCCGATGCGGCCGGCCTTGTGTTCAAGGCGACCATCACGACGAAGCCGGAAGTCGAGATCAGCGGCTACAAGGGCCTGACCGCGCTGAAACGGCCCGTCGACGTGACCGACAAGGACGTCGACGACGAGCTTGCGCGCGTCCGCGAGCGCAATGCCCGCATGGTGACCGTCTCCGACCGCGAGGCCAAGAACGGAGACATTGTCGACATCGACTTCGACGGCTCCGCCGACGGAAAGCCGTTCGAGGGCGGCAAGGCGAAGAACTACAGCCTGACGCTCGGCGCGGGCCAGTTCATCCCCGGCTTCGAGGATCAGATCGTCGGCCGCAAGACCGGCGACGAGTTCGACGTCAACGTGAAGTTCCCGGAGGACTACGGCGCGAAGGATCTCGCGGGCAAGGATGCCGTGTTCGCCTGCAAGCTGCATGAAATCAAGGAAAAGGAGTTGCCCGAGGCCGACGACGATTTCGTCAAGGACGTCAGCGAGTTCGACACCGTCGAGCAGTACCGTGAGGATATCCGCAAAAAACTGACCGAGTCGCGCGAAGAGCGGGAAAAGGACAGCGTGGACAACCAACTGATCGACAAGCTCGTTTCCAGCGTCAAGGCGGAAATTCCGGAGGTCATGTTTGCGAGCCGCACCGACGAAGACATGCGCGACTTCAATTACCGCCTGCAGTCGCAGGGCATGAATCTCGAAACCTATATGAAATACACGAACCTCGACGAAAAGGGCATCCGTGAGCAGTTCCGCCCGCAGGCGGAGCGCCAGGTCAAGCTGAGGCTGGCCCTCGAAAAGATCGCCGCCCTTGAAACCATCAAGCCCTCCGACGAAGATGTGGAAAAAGAGTTCTCAAAGATCGCCGAAGGCTATAAACTTGATGTGGAGAAGGTAAAGAAGATCCTTCCGCGCGCGGACGTCGAAAGGGATCTCGCCGTCGAAAAGGCGTTCGACTTCGTTCGCGACGCCGCGGTGGTCGCCGAAGGCGAGCCGGCGGAGAGTAAGCCGGAAAGCACAGACAAAAAAGACGCCCCGTCCGCAGAATAATCGGCGCCGAAACCGCCAATGCTGTAAAAGCGGCTCGTTTTAAGGAGGTTAGCGAATTATGAGCAATCTCGTCCCATATGTCATTGAACAGACAAACCGCGGCGAACGTTCCTACGACATTTTCTCCCGTCTTCTGAACGACCGCATCATCATGCTGACCGACGAAGTGAACGACACGACTTCCAGTCTTGTCGTGGCGCAGCTTCTTTACCTCGAGGGGCAGGACCCCTCGAAGGACGTCAACCTTTATATCAACAGCCCGGGCGGCTCCGTCACGTCGGGGCTTGCCATTTATGACACGATGCAGTATATTAAATGTGACGTCTCCACCATATGTATGGGGATGGCTGCCAGCATGGGCGCTTTTCTGCTTGCTGCCGGCACAAAGGGCAAACGCTACGCCCTTCCGAACAGCGACATCATGATCCACCAGCCGAGCGGCGGGACCCAGGGCCAGGCGACGGATATCAAGATCCAGGCGGACCACATGCTGCAAATCAAAAAGAAACTGAACGAAATTCTCGCCCAGCGGACCGGCCAGCCGCTCGAAACGATTATGCGGGACACCGAGCGGGACAATTTCATGACGGCCGAAGAAGCCGTGAACTACGGTCTGATTGACAAGGTGATCGTCAGCCGATGAGATAAGACCGGCTATAAAAAGTCAAGGATTAAATAGCCGGGACATAGGGGGTGTTGTCACGGAGGACAGCGAAAATGATATTAACCATTTTGCGCGAGACATGTCCCAAAGCGGTGAGATGAGATTTTCCC
>JAEZCC010000006.1 GCA_023412715.1 Bacillota bacterium | reverse complement strand
TTCTGTTGTTTACGCCTGCGCGGTTTCAGTCATTTCTTGTCTTCGATTCCCGTCTCGCGGTCGGTCCCGAGGAAGAACAGCGCGACGGTGCCGGGGCCGGAATGCGCCCCGATGACCGGGCCGATATGACCGAGGGCGAACTGCTTCGTCCCGAACAGGGACTCCACCCTCTTCTGCACATATTCCGTGCTTTCCGGCGAATCGGCGCTGGCGATGAAAATCATCTGGTCGGCCGGGTTTTCGGCGGTCTTTTTCATGTGCGCGGTCAGGTCGTCGAGCGACTGCTTCCTGCCGCGGATCTTATCCACCAGAAGGATGTGGCCGCCGTCGTCGAAATGCAGCACGGGCTTGATGCCGAGCATGGTGCCGACAAGCGCCGCGGCACCGGAGATGCGGCCCCCGCGCTTCAGGTGGTTGAGGTCGTCCACGGTGAACCAGTGGTGCATGCGCAGGCGGCTCTGCTCCATCCAGGTTTTGACCTCGTCGATGGTTTTGCCCTCTTTCTGCAGCTGCGCCGCATGCCAGACCAGAAGGCCCTCCCCCATGGACGCCGCGAGCGTGTCCACCGCGTAGATCTTGCGGCCGGGATATTTCTGCGCAAGCTCGTTCGACGCGATGACGGAATTGTTGTATGTACCGCTCAGGCCGGAAGAAAAGCCAAGGTACAGCACGTCGAACCCGTCTTTCAGCATCGGCTCGAACGTGTCGAGAAACGTCGCGAGGCTGATCTGGTTCGTCGTGGAATTCTCTCCGGCGGCAAGCCGCGTATAGAAGTCGTGGGAAGAGATCTCACGCTCGTCCGGGTAATTGAAAAACGAATCGTCGCCGATGGTGAAGTTCATGGGGATAACCGTCACGCCAAGCTCATCCACCAACTCCTGCGGCAGATCGCTTGTGGAATCCGTTACGATTTTAAACTCGTTCATATCAAAAGCCGTTCCTTTCGCCCCTGACTGCTCGGGAAATTTTTTCTTTATTATACCTTTTTTCCCGGGATTTGTCACCAGACAAACCTGTCGATTCGTAAGCAAAGGCGCATTCTTCCGGAACGGGGCCGGACGGCCGGTGCTGTTGCCCGGAACGAGATGAGGCCGCCTTCCTTACCGGATAGGGAACGGATTTTTTGCGGCTTTGGATCGCCGGACGGCCGTCCCGGCGCCGCGCAGGTCCTTCGCACGATAAAAAAAGCCGGCCCGCCTGAAAGGGCGGAGCCGGTTTTGATCGCGGAAAAAATCAAACAAGTTCGATGACCGCCATCTCCGCGGCGTCGCCGCGGCGGGGTCCCAGCTTCGTAATGCGGGTGTAGCCGCCGTTGCGGTCGGCGTACTTGGGGGCAATCTCGGCGAACAGCTTGTGGGCGACGGCGTCTTTTGTCACAAAGCCGTGCACCAGGCGTTTGTTCGCGAGGGTGTCTTCCTTCGCGATGGTGATCATTTTTTCCGTCAGGGAGCGGACCTCCTTGGCGCGGGTCACGGTGGTTTCGATTCTGCCGTTCTCTAAAAGGAAAGTCACCAGCGCGCGCAGCATTGCGGTTCTGCTGGCGGTGGCCCTTCCGAGCTTTCTGGTTCCTGGCATCGAATTTCACTCCTTTACCTTAAAGCTTAAGCGGGGTAACTACTCTTCATCCTTGCGCAGGTTGAAGCCGAGCGAGGCCATCTTCCAGACGACCTCCTCAAGGGATTTGCGTCCCAGGTTGCGGACCTTCATCATGTCGTCTTCCGACTTGTTGATGATGTCGCCGACCGTATTGATGCCGGCGCGCTTGAGGCAATTGAAGGAACGCACGGAAAGGTCGAGCTCCTCGATTGTCATGTCGAGGATCTTCTCCTTGCTCTTGTCGTCCTTTTCAATCATGATTTCGGTGCTGCTGCCTTTGTCGGAAAGATCGACGAACAGGTTCAGGTGCTCGGTCAGCACCTTGGCGGCGAGGGAAACGGCCTCCTGCGCGCCGATGACGCCGTTCGTCCAGACTTCCAGCGTCAGCCTGTCGTAGTCGATGTTCTGCCCGACACGCGTCGGATCCACATTGTAATTGACTTTATAAACCGGAGTATAGATGGAATCCACCGGGAGCACGCCGATTACGCTGGCGCTCATGTTCTGCTTGTTGCGTTCGGCGGAGACGTAGCCGCGGCCCTTGTCGAGCGTCAGCTCCATATACAGCTTCGCGCCGTCGCCAAGCGTGGCAATGTGCATCTCGGGGTTCAGGATCTCCACTTCACTGTCGCACTTGATTGAGTCGGCCGTAACTTCGCACGGTCCCTCGGCAACGATTTCCACCGTTTTCGGGCCGTTGCAGTGCAGCTTCGCCGTGAGGCCCTTGATGTTGAGGATGATCTCGGTGACGTCCTCTTTCACACCCGGAATCGTGGAAAACTCATGAAGAACGCCGTCTATTTTTACTGAAGTGACTGCCGCACCCGGCAGCGACGACAGAAGCACGCGCCGCAGGCTGTTGCCCAGGGTCGTGCCAAAGCCGCGCTCCAGCGGTTCCACAATAAACTTGCCGTAAGTCCCGTCTTCCGATAATACGTTCGTCTCGATTTTTGGCTTCTCAATCTCGATCATCAGCGACCCTCCTTGACCATATAGCGGATGAATTTATCTGCCGTCACGCTCCCCCCGAAGGGGCGGGCATTACTTGGAGTACAGCTCAACGATGAGAGTCTCGTCAACAGGAAGGTCGATCTCCTCGCGGGTGGGCAGCGCCAGGACCTTGCCCTCCAGCGTTTCGCGGTTCACGTCAAGCCACTTCGGCACCGGCCGGGAGGCGTTTGCTTCGAGGACCGCTTTGATCTTCTCGCTCTTGCGGCTCTTGTCTGCAATGGAAACCGTTTCGCCCACGCTTACAAGGTACGAGGGGATGTCGACGCGCTTTCCGTTCACGGTGAAATGGCCGTGCGTCACGAGCTGGCGGGCTTCCGCCCTGGAATTGGCCCAGCCCAAGCGGTAAACGACGTCGTCGAGACGGCGATCCAGCAGAACAAGCAGTTCCTCACCGGTCTTGCCCTGTTTCTTCGTGGCCATCTCGTAATATTTGTGGAACTGAGACTCCAGCACGCCGTAATAACGCTTCGTCATCTGCTTGGCGCGCAGCTGGAGGCCGTATTCTGAAGTTTTCTTGCGCCCCTGGCCGTGCTGGCCCGGAACGTAAGCCCTGCGCCCAACGGCGCATTTGTCCGTGTAGCAGCGCTGCCCCTTCAGGAACAGCTTCTGGCCTTCACGGCGGCACAGTTTGCAGACGGACTCTGTATATCTTGCCATATTTTGCTTACACCTCCTAAAACTACACGCGTCTTCTCTTCGGCGGGCGGCATCCGTTATGCGGGATTGGGGTGACGTCCTTGATCATGCTGACCTCAAGGCCCGCGCCCTGCAGCGCGCGGATTGCGGCTTCACGGCCGGCGCCCGGTCCCTTGACGTAAACCTCGACGCTTTTCATGCCGTGCTCCATCGCCGCTTTGGCGGCCGTTTCGGCTGCGGTCTGCGCGGCGAACGGAGTGGATTTGCGCGAACCGCGGAAGCCCAGCTCGCCCGAGCTTGCCCACGAGACCGCATTGCCCTGCACGTCGGTGATGGTGACAATAGTGTTGTTGAACGTGGACTGGATATGAGCGGAGCCACGATCGATATTTTTACGTTCGCGGCGCTTGCGGACGGTTGTCGCGCCCTTGGCGCCCTTGGCGGACGTTTTCTGAACTGCCATCTTAATATCCCTCCCAGATTACTTCTTCTTGTTGGCCATCGTTTTTCTCGGACCCTTGCGCGTGCGCGCGTTGGTCTTGCTGCGCTGGCCCCTGACCGGCAGGCCCTTGCGGTGCCGGATCCCGCGGTAGCATCCGATCTCGATCAAACGCTTGATGTCGAACGCCACGTCGCGGCGAAGGTCGCCTTCCACGCGGCAGTTGTGGTCGATATATTCCCTCAGTTTCGCCGTATCGTCTTCCGTCAGATCCCTTACCCTTACGTCGGGGTTGACGCCTGTGGCAGAGCAGATGTTGCTCGCCGTTCTGCGGCCGATCCCGAAAATATAAGTAAGAGCGATCTCGATGCGTTTGTCACGCGGCAGATCGATCCCTGCTATACGCGCCATAGTGGTTGCACCTCCAAATTAATCGGTTCGCGCCATTAGCCCTGGCGCTGTTTGTGCTTGGGATTTTCGCAGATGACCATGACTTTTCCCTTGCGCTTTATGATTTTGCATTTTTCGCACATTTTTTTGACGGATGGTCTTACCTTCATAATCGAATGCCCTCCCTCTTAAACAGGCAGTTTACGTTTCACTTTGATCTCCATGTGATGCGCCCGCGCGTCAGGTCGTAGGGCGACAGCTCGATGGTTACCTTGTCGCCCGGCAGAATCCGGATGAAATTCATGCGGAGTTTTCCTGAAATATGCGCAAGGACGGTATGGTGATTGGGAAGCTCCACCGTAAACATGGCGTTCGGCAAAGCTTCGGTTACGATGCCCTCGGTTTCAATTACGTCCTGTTTCGACAATAGAATCAGCCTCCTCGTCTGGAAAGCGGCCCCTCGGTGTCTGGTACCCGGCCAGGGCCCGTCGGATCTCACGGTTTGTCTGCATCCGGGTTTCGGGCAGCAGGGTTCCGGTTGCGGAAAGATGCTTCAGGTTCTTTTTCTTCGGGTGTTCGAGGCTGCGGCGTTTCCCGTCGCACACAAGCGCGCAGGAATCGTTTGTCTGAAGCACCACGAGGAATCCGCCCCTGTCGCGTCCCGCGGAAGACCGTACTACAAGCCCTCTGACGAAATCCATCGCGCGGCCCCCTTAATCCGGCTCCGTTAAAATAACCGGGCCGTCCTGGGTGATGGCGATGCTCTTTTCAAAGTGCGCAGAAAGCTTTCCGTCGGCAGTGACCGTCGTCCAGCCGTCCTGCAGCGTCTTCACTTCCTTGACACCCTGATTGATCATCGGCTCGATGGCGATGGTCATGCCGGGCAACAGGCGCACGCCCCTGCCGGGCGTGCCGTAATTGGGAACGCTTGGATCTTCATGCATTTTCGCGCCTACTCCGTGGCCGACGAAATCCCGTACCACCGAGTAGCCGCGAGCTTCGGCATACCTCTGGACCGCGCTGCCGACGTCGCCGATGCGGTTCCCCGCAACCGCGGCCCTGATTCCTTCCATCAGGCTCTCGCGCGTCGCGTCCATCAGGGCCTGCGCGTCCGCGCTGACCTTCCCGCAGGGGAAAGTCCACGCGTTGTCGCCGACGAATCCCTGATAGGTGGCGCCGACGTCGATGCTGACGATGTCGCCCTCTTTTACAATCAGGCGTTTGCTTGGTATGCCATGGATGACCACGTTATTGACGGAAACGCAGGCGCTCGCCGGAAATCCGCCGTACCCGAGGAAGGTCGGTTTTGCCCCCTGCTCCTCAATATACCGGCGGGCGACGCGGTCGATCTCCCAGGTGGAAACGCCCGGCTCGACCGCGGCCCCGGCCGCCTTCAATGCGTTTGCAGCGATTCTCCCCGCCTCGCGCATGATTTTGAGCTCTCTGCTCGTCTTCAGAACAATCATGAATCACGCCTCTAGTGCGTTGAAAATTTTTTGCGCCGTCGCAACTTTGTCGTTCGTGCCGTGCAAGATGCAGAGCTTGCCCTGGTTCTTGTAATACCCAACGAGCGGTTCTGTCTGCTCGTGGTACACGTTCAGTCTCGCCCTGACCGTTTCGGGCTGGTCATCCTTGCGCTGAATAAGGGCTCCGCCGCAGATGTCGCACACCCCGTCTACCTTCGGTTTGCTGTTGTAGATGTTGTAGGGGGCGCCGCACCTGCTGCAGACGCGGCGGCCGGACAAACGCTCCAGAATCAGGCTCTCCGGCACCTCGATGTCGACGACCCTGTCGATTTGGACCATTTCGTCCAGCGCCTCGGCCTGGGGGATGGTCCTGGGGAAGCCGTCCAGAATGAAGCCGGCCCTGCAGTCTTCCTGCTTGATGCGGTCGCGGACAATGCCGATGACCACCTCGTCGGGAACAAGCTTGCCGGAATCAATATAGGCTTTGGCTTTCAGGCCCATCTCCGTGCCGCTTTTCAGCGCGTCGCGAATGATATTACCTGTGGAAATTGTCGGGATATTCAGCTTCTGGGCAAGGATTTCCGCATGGGTGCCCTTGCCGGCACCGGGTGCGCCGAGAAAAATCAGATTCATTTTTGCACACTCCTCACATCAGTCCAAAAATCCCTTGTAGTGCCTCATCATCATCTGAGACTCCAGCTGCTTGATGGTCTCCAGAGCGACGCCTGCAAGGATCAGCAGCGACGTGCCGCCGATGGAAAGGTTTCTCATTCCGGTCGAGGCGCCGAAGATAATGGGCATCAGCGCGATGAAGCCGAGGAACAGCGAACCGATGAACGTTACTTTGGAAATGACCTTCGCAATGTAGTCGGAAGTCGGCTTGCCGGGCCGGATGCCCGGGATTGTGCCGTTGCTCTGACGAAGATTATTGGCCATCTCAATTGGATTATACTGGATCGACATGTAGAAAAAGGCAAAAATGATAATCAGCAGGAAGTAGAGGATCGAGTACACCCACCCCGTTGTGGAAAACGCGTCGAAAAAGCTTTTCCAGAAGCCGGTGGCGACCCGGTCGCCCAGAAAGAACTGAATGGTGCTGGGGATGATCAGGATGGAGCTTGCGAAAATAATGGGCATGACGCCGGAAAGCCCGATCTTGATCGGAATATGGCTGCTCTGGCCGCCGTACATCCTGCGGCCGACCACGCGCTTCGCGTACTGCACCGGGATGCGGTGCTCGGAATCGTACATATAGACGATGACGAACATCATGACGAGGAACAGCACCACGAACAGCGGGACCAGGAAATAGTACTTGCCGTAGCTCGCGGGATCCTGCCCTGCCGCGTTCCAGAACGTGCCCAGCGTGTTAAACGTATGCGGCATTCTCGCGACAATGCCAGCGAACAGCAGGATGGAAATGCCGTTGCCGATGCCGTGCTGGTTGATCTGCTCGCCGAGCCACATCATCAGCGCGGCGCCCGCGGTAAACGTCATGACAATGACGAAGCCCGCGAAAACCGCCTGCCAGCCGGCCGTGTATTTCACAATCGGCGTGCCCTGGTAAGAGCTGTTGCGCAGGTAGAAATAGTAGGAAAGGCCCTGAATCAAAGCAAGGAGCACGGTCGTGTAGCGGGTGATGGCCCCCAGCTTTTTGCGGCCCTCTTCGCCTTCCTTCGCCAGATGCTCCAGCGACGGGATGGCGACGGTCAACAGCTGAATGACGATGCTGCTGTTGATGTACGGCGTCACGCTCATGGCGAACAGGGTCGCCTGCGCGAACGCGCCGCCGGAAAGGGTGTCAAGGTAACTCAGCGCGGTCCCGGCCGCGCCGACCTCGCCCATCAGGCCCTTCAGGGCCTCCGTGTTGAGAAACGGCACCGGGATGGCAGAGCCGAACCGGAAGATGATGATGATGAACAGGGTGAAGAGCATTTTTCTGCGCAGATCGGGGATGGCCCAGGCGTTCTTGATTGTTTTGAACAAATCAGATCACCTCTGCCTTCCCGCCGGCAGCTTCGATCTTTTGCTTTGCGGAGCCGGAAAACGCGGCGGCTTTCACCGTCAGCTTCTTTGTCAGCTTGCCGTTGCCAAGGACTTTGATCCCGTCGCCGCATTCGCTGACAATTCCGGCATCGATGAGCGCCTTGGTGTCAACCGTGGCCCCGTTTTCGAATTTTTCAAGAGAACCGAGATTGATAATCCGGATGTCTTTGCCGAAGCGGCTCACGAACCCGCGCTTCGGAAGACGGCGCTGCAGAGGCATCTGGCCGCCTTCAAACCCCGGACGGATGGAACCGCCGGACCTTGCCTTCTGGCCCTTGCTGCCCTTCCCCGCGGTTTTGCCCTGGCCGGAGCCGATGCCCCTGCCGATGCGCTTGCGCTCCTTTTTGGAACCCGGAACCGCAGTCAGATCGTTCAACTTCATTTACTCGCACCTCCTTGCTTACGCGTTGCTTACCTCGATGAGGTGGATAATCTTGGCCACCTTGCCTTTGGTCTGGTCATTGTCGGGCTGAACAGACGAATCGCCGATTTTGGTAAGACCAAGAGCGCGGGCGGTTGCAATCTGGTCTTTTTTGGCGCCGATCAGGCTTTTGACCAGCGTTACTTTCAGCTGTGCCATATTGCTCTGCCCTCCTTATGCAAAAATTTCTTTTACAGACTTCCCCCGGATCTGGGCGACCTGCTGTGCGTTGCGCAGCCTTCTCATGCCGTCCATGGTCGCGCGGACCACGTTGCACGGGTTGTTCGAGCGGAGGGCTTTCGTGCGGATGTCGCGGATGCCCGCGGCTTCCACCACCGCGCGGACCGGGCCGCCGGCGATAACGCCTGTGCCGGGCGCGGCGGGCTTCATCAGGACTCTGCCCGCGCCGTATTCCCCGATGATCTCGTGCGGAATGGTCGACCCGCGCAGGGAGATTTTCACCAGGTTCTTTTTCGCGTCCTCAATGCCCTTGCGGATGGCGTCCGGAACCTCGCCGGCCTTGCCGATGCCGAAGCCGACCGTGCCTTTGCCGTCGCCGACGACGACGAGCGCCGCAAACTTGAAGATGCGGCCGCCCTTTACGGTTTTGGAAACACGGTTGATGGCGACGACATGCTCTTTGTATTCATCTTCGGGCTGTTGATATCTAGCCAAAAAATTTCCTCCTCTCTCAGAACTTGAGGCCGCCCTCGCGGGCGCCTTCGGCAAGCTCTTTGACGCGGCCGTGGTACAGGTAGCCGCCGCGGTCAAAGACCACCTGCGCAATTCCCTTTTCGGCCGCGCGCTTGGCGATCAGCTCGCCGACCTTGCGCGCCGCGTCCTTGTTTCCGCCGCTGCCTTCAAACTCCTTGTCCAGCGAAGAAGCCGCAACAAGCGTAACGCCCTTGACATCGTCGATGATCTGGGCGTAGATGTTGTTGGTAGAGCGAAATACGTCCAGGCGCGGGCAGTCGCCCGTACCGGATATTTTGCCGCGCACCCTCTTGTGGCGCTGCAGCCTGGCCACGTTGGTATCGGCCTTGTTCACCATTTGCGATTCACTCCTTACTTCTTGGCGCCTTTGCCGGCTTTGCCTTCCTTGCGGCGGATGTGTTCGTTCACGTACTTGATTCCCTTGCCCTTGTACGGCTCCGGCGGGCGTTTCTCGCGGACTTCCGCGGCGAACTGCCCGACCTGCTGCTTATCCGGGCCGAGGATGACGATTTTGTTGGCCGTCGGGCACTCGATGGTGATGCCGTCTACTTCCGGCACCGTCACCTGATGGGAATACCCCAGGGTCATCACAAGGTTTTTGCCCTGCTTCTGCGCGCGGTAGCCGACGCCGTTGACCTCGAGCTCCTTTTTGAAGCCCTCCGTCACGCCCAGCACCATGTTGTGGATAATCGAACGCGTCATGCCGTGCAGCGCCTTGTTTTCTTTCTCGTCGTCGGGACGGGTGACATGGATTTCGCTGCCCTCGACCGCAACGCTCATGTTGCGGTGGACCTTCTGGGTCAGGGTGCCTTTCGGCCCTTTGACCGTTACAACGCTGCCGTCAACCGAAACGTTGACGCCGGCGGGAATATTTATGGGTTTTCTTCCAATTCGCGACATTGCTGCGCCCCCTTTATTTACCAGACAAATGCGAGAACCTCGCCGCCCACGTTTTCTTTGCGGGCCTGGCGGTCGGTCATAATCCCCCTGGAGGTGGAAACGATCGCAATGCCGAGGCCTTTCATGACCTGGGGCATCTCCTCCGCGTTGGAATAGATGCGAAGGCCGGGTTTCGAAACCCTCTGCAGCCCGTTGATGGCCGCGGCCTTCCCCTCGCCGTATTTCAGATTGACTTTGATAATGCCTTGCTTGCCGTCGTCCACGACCGTGAAGCTCTTGAGATATCCTTCGTCCACCAGAATCTGCACAATGTCCTTTTTCATGTTGGAAGCGGGGATCTCCACGGTGTCGTGCTTCGCTGAGCTTGCGTTGCGGATGCGGGTCAGCAGATCGGCAATGGTGTCAGTGATTTGCATGCCGTTACCTCCTTTGCCAAGCCTTTACCAGCTTGCCTTTTTTACGCCCGGGATCTCGCCCTTGTAGGCCAGCTCCCTGAAACAGATACGGCAGATGCCGAATTTGCGAAGATAGGCATGCGGCCTGCCGCAGATCTTGCACCGGTTGTATTCGCGGGACGAAAACTTTGCCGGCCGCTGCTGTTTGATTTTCATTGATGTCTTGGCCACAGGAACCCCTCCTTACTTTGCAAACGGGGCGCCCATCAGCCTTAACAGCTCTCTGGATTCCTCGTCGGTTTTTGCTGTCGTCACGAAGCAGATGTCCATCCCCCGGACCTGGTCGATTTTGTCGTACTCGATCTCGGGGAAAATGAGCTGCTCTTTCACGCCCATGTTGTAGTTGCCGCGCCCGTCGAACGAATTCGGGTTGATCCCCCTGAAGTCGCGCACGCGCGGAAGCGCCACGTTGAACAGGCGGTCCAGAAACTCGTACATGCGGTCGCCGCGCAGCGTCACCTTTGCGCCGATTTTCATGCCGGCGCGCACCTTGAAGTTTGCGACGGACTTTTTCGCCGTCGTGATCATCGGCTTCTGGCCGCTGATGGCGGAAAGATCCGTAATCACGGCGTCAATCACCTTGGCGTTCTCTTTTGCTTCGCCCGCGCCTACGTTGATGACGATCTTCTCAAGCTTCGGGATCTGCATGACGCTTTTATAGGAAAACTTTTTCATCAGGGCCGGTGCGGCTTCCTTCTGATAAAATTCTTTCAGTCTGGCCATGTTTCTCCTCCTTACAGCGCTTCGCCGCATTTTTTGCAGATGCGCTCTTTCGTGCCGTCTTCATACGTCTTGCTGCCGACACGGGTGGGCTCTCCGCAGCGGGGGCAGACCAGCTGGACCTTGCAGGCGTACAGGGCGCCCTCGGCCTTTACGATGCCGCCTTCCTGACCGGCCTTGTGGGGCTTCACATGTTTTGAAACGATGTTGATCCCTTCGACAATGACCTTGCCCTCTCTGGGGCTGACTTCAAGGACCTTGCCCTTCTTGCCGCGGTCCTTTCCGCTCAGGACGACGACGGTGTCTCCTGTTTTTACATGAACCTTCTTAATCATCACAGAGCACCTCCTCACAGCACTTCAGGGGCAAGGCTCAGGATTTTGATATACTCCCTGTCGCGCAGCTCCCTGGCCACTGGTCCGAAGATACGCGTCCCCTTCGGGTTTTTGTCGTCGTTTATGAGCACGGCCGCGTTTTCGTCGAACCGGATGTAGGTCCCGTCGTCACGCCGGACGCCTGAAACGGTGCGAACGACGACCGCCTTGACCACGTCGCCCTTTTTGACAGTGCCGCCCGGAGCCGCTTTTTTCACCGATGCGACGATGACGTCGCCGATATTGGCATACCTTCTGCCCGTGCCGCCAAGGACGCGGATGCACATGAGCTGCTTCGCGCCGGTGTTGTCGGCAACATTAAGGTAAGTCTGCTGTTGAATCACGGTGCGTTCCTCCTTTGCACGGGGCCAACGTTATTTGGCCTTCTCAATTATTTTGACAAGACGCCATCTCTTATCCTTGCTCAGGGGACGGGTCTCCATCACACGCACGCGGTCGCCGATTGAACATTCGTTGTTCTCGTCATGCGCTTTCAGTTTCACGGTACGCTTAACGACTTTTTTGTAAATCGGATGCTTTACGCTGTCTTCCACGGCAACGACGATGGTTTTGTCCATCTTGTTGCTGACGACTTTCCCGACTTCAGTCTTCCTTGTGTTTCTGTCGCTCACGGTCCATCCTCCCTTCCCTTACGCTTCGGCGCTGTCTTTCAGCTCGTTCTCGCGCAAAATAGTCTTAATGCGGGCGATATCCTTCTTCACAGCCTGAATCCGCATGGGGTTGTCAAGCTGGTTGATGGTAAGCTGAAAGCGGAGGTTGAACAGTTCCGCCTTAAGATCCTTCAGTTTGCTCTCGAGTTCTTCCGTTGTCATTTGCCTGACTTCCGAAGCCTTCATGACTGCTCACCACCCGTCTCTTCCTTGGTCACGATCTTGCATCTGATCGGCAGCTTGTTCGAAGCGAGGCGAAGGGCCTCTTTCGCGGTCTCTTCCGGGATGCCGCCCATTTCGAACATCACGCGGCCCGGCTTCACGACGGCGACCCAGTACTCGGGCGCGCCTTTCCCGGAGCCCATGCGGACCTCGGCGGGCTTTTTCGTGACGGGTTTGTCCGGGAAGATCTTGATCCAGACCTGGCCGAACCTCTTTGTGTAACGTGTCATGGCGACACGGGCGGCTTCAATCTGGTTGGCGGTGATCCATGCCGGTTCCAGCGCCTGAAGCCCGTACTCGCCGTAGTCAACGCGGTTGCCGCGGTAGCATTTTCCCGTCATGCGGCCGCGCTGAACCTTGCGGTATTTCACGCGTTTTGGCATCAGCATTACCTGCCGCCCCCTTCCTTAACAGGCTTGTTCACAGCGGGCTTACGGCTGTCGTGCAGCACTTCGCCCCTGTAGATCCAGACCTTTACGCCGATGCGGCCGTAAGTGGTCGCAGCCTCGGTAAAGCCGTAGTCGATGTCGGCGCGGATGGTCTGCAGCGGGATGGTCCCGTCGTGGTACTGCTCGCGCCGCGCGATTTCCGCGCCGCCCAGGCGGCCGGAGACCTGCGTCTTGATTCCCTTCGCGCCCATCTTCATGGCGCGGCCGATGCACTGCTTCATGGCGCGTCGGAAGGAAATCCTCTTTTCAAGCTGCTGGGCGATGTTCTCTGCGACAAGCTGCGCGTTCAAGTCGGGAGATTTGACCTCCACGATATTGACGGTGACGGGCTTGCCGAGGAATTTTTCGCACTGCAGGCGGAGCTTCTCGATTTCTGCGCCGCCCTTGCCGATGACGATGCCCGGCTTTGCGCAGTGGATGTGGATGCGCACTTTCGAAGCGTCGCGCTCGATCTCTATTTTCGGTACGCCGGCCGGCGCGAGCTGCTTTAAAAGCGTCTTGCGCAGTTTGTAGTCTTCGACGAGCGTGCTGCCGAAGTCCGCATCCTTTGCGAACCAGCGGGAATCCCAGTCTTTGATGATGCCCACGCGGAACCCGTGGGGATTGACTTTCTGGCCCATAATTTACCTCCTCTTCTGCCTTATTCCTGTTCTTTGAGCACCAGGGTGATGTGCGACGTCCTCTTCAGGATGCGGAACGCGCGGCCCTGCGCCCTCGGACGGATGCGTTTGAGGATCGGTCCAGGGCTGACGAAGCATTTCGCGACGTAAAGCCTTGAAGTGTCCATGCTCTTGGTGTTTTCTGCGTTGGCGACCGCCGACTTCAGCAGCTTTGCCACCGGTTCGCTCGCGGCTTTCGGGGTATGCTGCAGGATTGCCATCGCGGTGCCGGCGGGCTTGCTGCGGATCAGGTCAAGCACAATTTCGACCTTGCGGGGCGAAATGCGGGCGTGATGCAGAACAGCCCTTGCCTCCATGCTGTCTTCCATGCTGTGCACTCCTTTCAGCCGTTATTTGCTTCCGCCGGCAGCAGCGGGCGCCGCGGCGGGTGCAGTCGTTTTGGAACCGGAATGGCCGCGGAAGGTCCGCGTGGGGGCAAACTCGCCGAGGCGATGGCCCACCATGTCTTCCGTAATATAGACGGGCACGTGCTTGCGCCCGTCGTGGACTGCGATCGTGTGGCCGACAAAGTCGGGGAAAATCGTGGAGGACCTGCTCCAGGTCTTGACGATCTTCTTCTCGCCGGCCGCGTTCATATCCTGAATCCTTTTCAGCAGCACCGGCTGCACATAAGGACCTTTCTTTATGCTTCTTGACATAATCTGCAAGCTCCTTTCCGCAAGCCTTATTTGCCGTTCCTGCGCTTGACAATGAACTTGTCGGAGCGGTTGTGGTGCGAGCGCGTCTTGTAGCCCAGGGTCGGCTTGCCCCACGGGGTGACCGGTCCGGGGCGGCCGATCGGCGCGCGGCCCTCGCCGCCGCCGTGCGGGTGGTCGTTCGGGTTCATGACGGAACCGCGGACGGTCGGACGCCAGCCCATGTGACGTTTGCGGCCGGCCTTGCCGATTTTCATGTTCTCATGGTCGATGTTGCTGACCTGGCCGATGGTCGCCATGCAGCTGATGGGCACGTTGCGAAGCTCGCCGGAGGGCAGGCGCAGAAGCGCGAGGCCGTTTTCCTTGGCCATCAGCTGCGCCATAATGCCGGCCGCGCGGGCCAGCTGGGCGCCCTTGCCGGGGTAGAGTTCGACGTTGTGGATGAACGTGCCGACCGGGATGTTCTCAAGCGGAAGGGCGTTGCCGGGACGGATGTCCGCGGAAGCGCCCGAAACAACGGTGTCGCCGGCCCTGAGGCCGTCCGGCGCGATGATATAGCTCTTGTCGCCGTCCTCGTACTGCACGAGGGCGATATACGCGCTGCGGTTCGGGTCGTACTCAATGCTCAGCACCTTGCCGGGCATGTCGAACTTGCGGCGCTTGAAATCGATGATGCGGTACTTCTTGCGGTTTCCGCCGCCGCGGTGGCGGACGGTAATCCTGCCGTAGCTGTTGCGGCCGGAATTTTTCTTTTTGGAATCGAGAAGGCTCTTCTCCGGGTCCTTCTTCGTCAGCGCGCCGTGGTCCATGACGGACATGTTGCGCCGCGAAGCGGTCGTCGGTTTAAAATTAATAGTTGGCATTCTTTCACTCTCCTCATGACGGCTTTGCGGGGGAATGCCGGTCCCCCATCCATGCTTCCGCTACGCGGCGGAATTACATCATGCTGTCGAAAAATTCGATCGTCTTGCTGTCGGGCGTAAGGGTGACGATCGCCTTTTTCCAGGCGCTGGTATAGCCCTGGCTCTTGCCCTGGCGGCGAAGATGGCCGCGGACGTGCAGGGTGCTGACCTTTGCAACTTTGACGCCGAACAGCTCTTCTGCGGCGCGCGCAATGTCGATCTTGGTGGCTTTGTCGGCCACGCGGAAGGTGTATTTCTTCTCTCCGACGCTGCCCATGCTCTTTTCGGTGATCACGGGGCGAAGGATGATGTCCTGGGCTGCCATTAGGCGTACACCTCCTCAATTTTCTGGACCGCGTCCCTGACGACGATGAACTTGTCGGCGCCGAGGATGTCGTAAACGTTCAGCGAGCCGGCCTGGGTCGTCCTGACGCCCGGGATGTTCGCCGCGGAGGCGACCACCTTTTCGTCCGGTCCGGCGAGGACGATGAGGGCCTTTTTCTCGGACCCGACCGCCTTCAGCATGGCGGCGATGTCCTTCGTCTTGTAAGCGTCGAGCGAAAGCTTGTCAAGCACGACCATCTCGTTGTCGAGCACTTTGCTCGAAAGCGCGGATTTCAGGGCGAGACGGCGTTCCTTTTTGTTCAGGGTGATGGTGTAGTCGCGCGGCTTGGGCGCGAACACGACCCCGCCGTGCCTCCACTGGGGCGCGCGGATGGAGCCCTGCCTCGCGTGACCGGTGCCCTTCTGACGCCACGGCTTTCTGCCGCCGCCGGAAACCTCAGAACGGGTCTTGGCGGACTGGGTGCCCTGGCGAAGCGCGGCCAGATGAGCCACAACCGCGTTGTGCATGGCCGCCTTGTTCGGTTCGATTCCAAATACGGCGTCGGAAAGCTCGATTTTCTCGACTTCCTTGCCCGCCATATCAAGTACTGCTACTGTAGGCATTCCTGTTCCTCCTTCCCTCACGCCTTGGCAGCTTTGACGCTGTCACGGATGACTACGATGCCGCCGTTCGGGCCGGGCACAGCGCCCCGTATGGCAATCAGGTTGTTTTCGGCGTCCACTTTTGCGACGGCCAGGTTCTGCACGGTCACCTGCTCGGCGCCGAGGTGCCCGGCCATCTTCATGCCCGGGAACACGCGCGAAGGATCCGAGTTCGAGCCGTTGGAGCCGCCGTGGCGCGCCACAGGCCCGGTGCCGTGGGATTCCTTGAGGCGCTGGAAGTTCCAGCGCTTGATGACGCCCGCGTAGCCTTTGCCCTTGCTTGTCGCCGTCACGTCGATCCGGTCGCCGGCAGCAAAAACGTCCGCTTTTACAAGATCCCCCACCTTGTAGGCTTCCGGATCTTCAAAGCGGAATTCATGCAGCGACCTTTTCGGCGCGACGCCGGCCTTGTCGAAATGGCCCTTCATCGGCTTGGTGACCTTCTGCGCCTTCAGGTCGCCGAAGCCCATCTGCACGCTCGTGTAGCCGTCGTTTTCCACCGTTTTCTTCTGCGAAATGACGCAGGGCCCGGCCTCAATGACCGTCACGGGAACGACCATGCCCTTTTCGTCGAAGATCTGCGTCATGCCGATCTTCCTGCCGATAATTCCTTTTTTCATAATTTACCTCCTTGCAGGTTATTGGTTGGCGTCCGGCCAACATGACCCCGGCCGCAGGTTGGTTGCTTTAGAGTTTGATCTCCACTTCAACACCGGCGGGGAGCTCCAGTCCCATCAAAGACTCTACGGTCTTGTTCGAGGGCCTCAGGATGTCGATCAGCCTCTTGTGGGTGCGCATCTCGAACTGCTCGCGGCTGTCCTTGTACTTGTGGACGGCGCGCAGAATCGTGATGATCTGCTTTTCCGTCGGAAGCGGAACCGGCCCGGAAATCCTGGCGCCCGTGCGCTTCGCGGTCTGGACGATCTTTTCCGCCGACTGGTCAACCAGCTGGTGGTCGTACCCCTTGATTCTGATCCTGATTTTTTCCTTGACTGCCACTTGGATCGCCTCCTTATTGTAGTTGGCGGGCGGCGTTTTTCAAATCCTAACACCGTGCCGGGCGTTTCTTCCCGGTGAAATGAAAAACCGGATTTTCCTTGCGAACCGAAAATCCGGGTGTAGGCTCAAAAAACGTCTGGGCATACGCAGGCAGGCAGACCCCGCCTTCGCACGCACATAAATTTGTCGCCCGGTTTAAAATCGGACATACTCCACGGAAATAACCGGCGCATTGCGCCGCAACCTCCCGCTTCAACGCATATCTGTCGCAGTCGTGCTTTATTATAATACCACTGCCGCAAGCCGATTGCAACAGGTTTTTCAAATTTTTTTCGGGCACGCCCTGCTTCGCCACGCCGTCCGGCGCGGCGGGAAACTCCCGGCCGGCTTTGGCGGGAGGGTCAGGGAAAGCTCCCGAAAGGGCGGCCCGGGCGGAAAAATTTCACGATTTTGCAAAATAGCTCCCTCCCGCAATTTCTGCACCTGCTACATGATAAGCTCCGGTTGCCGGAAAGGCCAGTTACAAAACGGTAAGTATCATTACAGATTCGTAAAAAACGGCGGCAGGGGGGCCGGGGCCTAGGCCCCTCCGCCTGCCGCCGCGTCCTGCCGCGGATTTATTTCTGCGTTTCTCCCTTGTCTTCCAGAAGCTTGACGCGGATCGTCTTATTCGTGCCGTTCCCAGTCGCGGAGCTTGTGAAAATCGTCATGGAGATTTCGTCTCCGGGCTTATGCGTGTCGAGAATGGCATAAAGATCCTCGAGCGAGGTGATGCTCTTGCCGTCCATCTTGGTGATGATGTCGCCCACCTTGGCGCCGGCCCGCGCCATGTCGCTGTCGGAGTCGATGGTACGGATGACGACCCCTTCCGGGTACCCGAGCAGCTGCGCGCGGTTGCCGTCGACCGTCTGCCCGGAAATGCCCAGGCGGGTCCTGCCGGAAACATAGCCCTTCTGAATCAGCTCGTTGATGATGCTCTTCGCGCGGCTGACGGGGATGGCGAAACCCATGCCCTCGTAGCCCGTGGCGACAATCTTGTTCGAGTTGATGCCGATGACCTGCCCGTACATGTTCACCAGCGGCCCGCCGGAGTTGCCGGGGTTGATGGCCGCGTCCGTTTGGATGTACGTCAGGCCGTTGGCGCTGTAGCTTTCAATCGAGCGGTTCAGGGCGGAGATATACCCGCCGGTCAGCGACCCGGCGAAGCTCAGGCCGCCCGGGTTGCCGATGGCGATGACCTGATCGCCGATCTGCATGCTGTCCGCATTGCCGAACGCCGCGGCGGAAAGGTTGCCTGCGTTGATTTTCAGGACCGCGAGGTCGGAGGTCTTGTCGTAGCCGACCACTTTCGCCTGGTACTGCTGGTTGTTGTGCAGCACGACCTTGACGTCGGCGCTGCGGGTGTCGTTCACGACGTGGGCGTTGGTGAGGATATACCCGTCCTTCGTGGCCACGATGCCCGTGCCCTCGCTGGTCCCGCTCTGGCCGCCCGTGGTCTGCGAAGCCGGGATCGTCGCTTCCACGCTCACCACGCTCTGGATGACGCTCTTGTACACATTGGTCGCCGTCATGGGCGTGCCGGTCGGCTGGCTCTGGATCACGATGCCCGTAAAGCCGGAGCTGGTTCCGTCGCCCGGCACCCCGCCGATCACGGTACCGGAAGAAACGGCGGCCCGGCTGCTTTCCGGCGCCAGCTCATCCGACGAAGAAGCGGGGGCGGAAGAAACCACGCCCGGCACGGAAGTCCCGTCGGGGCTGATTGGGAAAACGATAAGCGCGACCGTGAGGCCGACCGCCACGATGCCCAGAATCCAGAGAAAAGCCTTCAGCCCCACGCCCATTTTGTGCGGAGGCGGAGGCGTCGGGCCGCCGTAGCCGTTCCAGTAGGGCGGCTGCCCGTTCGGCGGCGGGCCGTACGGGTTGTCGTAACGGCCGAAGCCCCCGGGGTTCGGGTACTGCTGCTGCCCGTACGGGGCATAGCCTCCGTACGGCTGTCCGGGATTCTGGTACGGGGGCATGCCGTCCTGGCCGCGGCTGTCCTGCCCTTCCCGGCCCGCCGGGTTCTCCTGCTGCCCGCCGGTCTGTTCAGATCCGCCGGGCGCGGGAGCGCCGGCATCCTCTTTCGGAGGCTCCGTCCCCGCGGGAGGCGTTTCCCGGTTCGGCTCGGAAGAAGACTTGTCTTCGTATTCCCAGGGGTCTTTCTCCTGATGGTTCCAATCCTGATCGCTCATAGAATCTATCCTTCCTTATTTCCGGGTTCCGCGGGCGCGTCTGCCGTTGTTTCCACCATCCTGCTGCGCGAATCCAGGCGCGTCTTTTCCGCCTTCTTCGGCAGCCAGAACTCAAAGCGGCAGAACTGGTTCTGCACGCTGGTGGCGGTGATGTCGCCGCCGTGCTGGCGGATGATTGTTTTTACAAGGTAAAGCCCGAGGCCCATGCCGTTTTTATCCTGGCTTCTGGATTTGTCTGTTTTATAGAACCGTTCGAAAATCAGCGGCAATTCGTCCGGCGCCACGCCCTGGCCGCTGTTTTCTATCACGACGGAGGTACGCTCCGAATCCTTGGTCAGGCGGATTTCGATATACCCGCCCTCGTTCGTGAATTTCACCGCGTTGTCGATCAGATTATAGACCACCTGGTGAATGAGGTCGGGGTCGGCGTCGACAAAAATGCTTTCCGCGTCCTCAAGCCCGCGCACCTCAATTTTCTTTTCTTCAATCTTCTGCTCGAACGAGAGGAGCGACACCAGAACCGTATTGGTCATGTCGAAACGCGCCGGGCGCAGCTGCAGCGAGCCGCTGTCGATGCGCGAAAGGTTGAGCATGGTGCGCACGAGCCGCGAGAGGCGCTTGACCTCCTGAGAAACGATATAGAGGTAATGCTTCTGCTTTTCGGGCGGGATGGTCCCGTCGAGGATGCCGTCGATGAACCCCGCGATGGTCGTCATGGGCGTTTTCAGTTCGTGCGAAACATTGGCGACGAAGTTGCGGCTCGCGCTTTCGCTGGAAGCGAGGGAATCCGCCATATTGTTGAACGCGAGGGCAAGCTGGCCGATCTCGTCGCTCGTCGTGACGGGCACCCGCACCGAAAAGTCCCCTTCGCCGAACGCCCGCGCCGCGGTCGACATCTTCTGCAGGGGCTTGACAAGGCGCAGGGTGAACAGCCACACCACGCAGAACGCGATCACAAAGGCCGCCAGCACCGCGAGGACCAGGTTGCGCGCAATCTCCATGCGGAACACGTTGAGCGATGCCGTGTCGTAAGCGGCAAAAACGGCGCCGATTACGGCGTGATCCTGCGCCGTGGTGACCACGATCGGCACGCCGACGACGTAGTGGGGCGTACGGTAGATGCCGCCCATCGTGTCCTCAGACGTATACCGGCCCTTGAGGGCCTTGGCCATGATGCCGGCGCTGACCGGCTTCGAGGCGTCCACGTCCCCGCCGCTGCCGTAGGCGACGAGCAGGGAGTCGCCCGAAGAGTTGGTGATGAAGATGTCGGAATCGATGTTCTGGGCGAACGTCATGGCGAAGGCCTGCATGCGTGCGCCGTCGAGCCGGTACTGGTTGCGCTCTACCGTGACGACGCTGCTCGCCGCGATGCTCGCGACGCTGTCCGCGCTTTTGCGCAGCAGGTTGCGGCGCTCGGAGCGCCAGTAGTCCGAGACCGAAAAGAGCATCACGGTGCTCAGAATGAGAAAGCTGATAAGGATGATGCCCGTTGTAATGCGCAGGTATTTTTTAAAAAGGGTCTTCTGCATATTTTCACCCCAAAGCAGGGCTGTTACTCTTTCACTTCAAATTTATATCCGACGCCCCAGACCGTCTTTAACGCCCACTGGTCCGAAACGCCCTCCAGCTTTTCGCGCAGGCGCTTGACGTGCACGTCGACCGTGCGGCTGTCGCCGTAGTAATCGAACCCCCAGACCTCGTCGAGAAGCTGGTCGCGCGTGAACACGCGGTTCGGGTTGCTCGCAAGGTGGTAAATCAGCTCCATCTCTTTCGGCGGCGTGTCGATCTGCTTGCCGTTGACCTTCAGCTCGTAATTTGTCAGGTTGATGGAAAGCTTGTCGTACTTGACTTCCTTAATCGGCTCGTCGCCGTTCTTTCCGATGCGCCGCAGCACCGCCTTGATGCGCGCCACGACCTCTTTCGCCTCGAACGGCTTGACCACGTAGTCGTCCGCGCCGAGCTCAAGGCCCAGCACCTTGTCGAACACTTCGCCCTTCGCCGTCAGCATGATGATGGGGCACTGCGATTTTTTGCGGATCTCGCGGCAGACCTGCCAGCCGTCCAGGCCGGGCAGCATGATGTCCAGCAGGATAAGGTCCGGCGCTTCTTTCTCGAACGCTTCCAGCGCCTGCTTGCCGTCTTCCGCAATCGCGGTCTCGTATCCCTCTTTTTCCAGATACAGCCGCAGAAGCTCGCAGATGTTCTGGTCGTCGTCCACCACCAGTATTTTCCCTGCCGCCATTTTTGAATCCCCCTTCAACCATATACTCCCACGGGTCCCGGCGGAACATGCCCGGGCCCGCAATTTTCTCTGTTTTATCTGATTATAAATGATTCCTGCGGAAAAGGTATGAATTTTTTATAAAATTATGCTTTTTCGCCCGGCGGCCCCGCGGGGAAAATAGCTTGACTTCCTGCCAAAAAGAGGTATAATTTGGCTGTAGGGCACCATTAAAGAATGCAATGCAGGGACGGATGGTGGAACACCCGCCCCCTGCAAACGGAGACCAGCCTCCATCTGCAACCGAAATATCGGCACATTGCGGGAACTATTATACCTCTTTTCCCTTTTTTGTACAAGGGGGAGAGAAAAGGTGTTCTGGGCCTCGCGGTGCGTTTCTTAACGGCGTTGCATATGGATAAAAAATCCGTGTGCGCGCTTTTTTTGCGCCCTGCGGCGGGCGGCGGGGCGGGTGTCCCCCTAGCCGCCGCCCGCCTGATTTTGATTGTGAAAGGATGCCCCGCATAGAGAAAGCCGCCGGGAAAGAAAACTTGTTTCTTCCCCGGCGGCATCGTTTTGCCTGTTTTCGGGAGCGGCAGACCGGCGCCGCATGAGCGGCCCGCCCGGGGTTGTGTGCAAGCGCAGCGGTTCAGGGGCAACGCCGGGGCGCCGCGAAGCGAGTGCTCCGGCATGGGGCCCCGGTTTCAGCGGAGCGGCACACATCCCGGGCGGGCCGTAAACAGGCTTCACACAGCCAATCGGGTGCATTCCCGGTGCAAGGTGTGCGAAGCCGACCTTACAGAAAACCACAGTTGTGGTCGCCGCAGGCGCGTAAGACGCTTTGCGCCCAAAGTCCGGGCAGGGGGGAGCTTCCAACTCCCGGCGGGAGCGGTGCGAAGACTCTCCCGCCAAAATAAGATGTTCGGTTTTCCCCGCGCGAAATGGCGGGGCCTGCCCCGGCGGCACGCCGCTCAGTCTGTCCGCAGGGTGTTGAGCAGGCCGCCTTTTTCGATGATGTTCTGCAAAAACGGCAGATACGGCTGCGCTTTATACGTTTTTCCCGACGTTTCGTCCGTGATGACGCCGGTGTCGAAATCGACCGAAACCTCGTGCCCGTTTTCGATTTCCCGCGCGGCCTCGGGGCACTCGAGAATCGGCAGGCCGATGTTGACGGAGTTGCGGAAGAAAATGCGCGCGAACGACGCGGCAACCACGCAGGAAATTCCGCTCGCCCGAATGGCGATGGGCGCGTGCTCTCGCGACGATCCGCAGCCGAAATTCCGACCTGCAACGATGATGTCGCCGGGTTTCACGGCCCCCACGAACTCTTTGTCGAGGTCTTCCATGCAGTGCGCCGCCAGCTCGGCGGGCGACGACGTGTTGAGGTACCGGGCGGGGATGATGACGTCCGTATCGACGTTTTCCCCGTACTTGTGAACGGTTCCGTGCGCTTTCATGCTTTTTCTCCCCTTTCCAGCTCCGCCGGGTCGGTCAGGCGCCCGGTCACGGCGCTCGCCGCCGCCACGGCCGGCGACGCGAGGTAGACCTCCGACTCCGCATGGCCCATGCGCCCGACAAAATTGCGGTTCGTCGTGGAAACGGCCCGCTCGCCTTTGCCCAGCACGCCCATGTGCCCGCCGAGGCACGGCCCGCAGGTCGGCGTGCTGAACACCGCGCCCGCCGCGACAAAAATCTCCGCGAGGCCCTCTCGCACCGCCTCAAGATAAATGCTCTGCGTGGCCGGGATGACGATGCAGCGCACGCCCTGCGCGACCTTGCGGCCCTTGAGCAGCGACGCCGCCGCGCGCAGATCCTCGATGCGCCCGTTCGTGCAGGAGCCGATGACGCTCTGGTCGATCTTCACGCCGGCCGCCTCGTCGATGGTCTTCGTGTTCGACGGCAGGTGCGGGAACGCCACGACCGGCCGCAGGGCCGAAAGATCGACGACGACCGTGCGCTCATACTCCGCATCCTCATCCGCCTCGTAAACGACGGGCTCCCGCTGGAAACGGCCTTTCTCGTAGTCCAGCGTCACTTCGTCCACCGGAAAAATCCCGTTCTTCGCGCCCGCCTCAATCGCCATGTTCGCGATGGTCAGGCGATCCGCCATGCCGAGCGACGCCAGGCCGGGGCCCGCGAACTCCAGCGACTGGTACAGGGCGCCGTCCACGCCGATCAGGCCGATCAGATGCAGGATCACGTCCTTGCCGCTCACCCACCCGCCGGGTTTCCCTTCCAGCACGACCCTGATGGCAGACGGCACCTTGAACCATGCTTTGCCCGTGATCATGCCGGCGGCCATGTCCGTCGAGCCGACGCCGGTCGAGAACGCCCCGAGCGCCCCGTAGGTGCAGGTATGGGAATCCGCGCCGATGACGCAGTCGCCCGGCCCCACAAGCCCCTGCTCCGGCAGAAGCGCGTGCTCGATGCCCATGCGCCCCACGTCGAAAAAGTTCGTGACGTCATACTTCCCGGCAAAATCCCGGACCCGGCGGCACTGCTCCGCCGACTTGATGTCTTTGTTCGGCGTGAAGTGATCCATCACGAGGGCGATGCGCTCCCGGTCGAACACCGAGGACGCCCCGCACGCCTCGAATTCGTTGATGGCGACGGGCGACGTGATGTCGTTGCCCAGCACGAGGTCCAGCTTCGCTTCGATGAGCTGGCCCGCCCGCACCTGCGGCAGCCCCGCGTGCGCGGCGAGGATCTTCTGCGTCATGGTCATTCCCATATCGGTACCTCCCTGTACCCGTATTCGGTTTTTATTTCTCCCATGATACCACGCGCCTTGCGGAAAGAAAGTAACATGTGTTACAATGTTGAAAAAGCGGAAGGAAGGCGGCGCCATGAGCGGGAACGCGGCAAAAAACAGCTGGGGCGCGCTGGAAAAAGCCAGCGCGCCCCGCATCTACGAAAAAGGCGAGACGGTCTACCTGCAGGGAAACCACGCGCGGGAGTTCTTTTACCTGAAAAGCGGCTCGGTACGGATTTTTCTCAGCTCGGAAAACGGCTCGGAAAAAACGCTCTCCGTCCTGAAACCCGGCGGCATTTTCGGCGAGGCCGCATTCTTCGACGGCATGCCCCGCGTCTCTTCCGCGAAAACGCTTGCCCAATCCGAGATTGTCACCGTCACGCGGCGCGGGCTGCTCGCCTGCATCCGGCAGGGGCCGCAGCTCGCGATGGAGCTGCTGTCGCGGCTGTCGCTGACCATCCGGATGCTTTCGGCCCAGGTGGACGCCGCGACCTTCCAGCAGGCGGACGAGCGCCTTGCGCGCCTGCTGCTCGACCTTGCGGACACGGACGGGCGCGTACGCGCCACGCATGAGGATCTCGCCGCGCTCGCGGGCGTCTCGCGCGTCACGGTCAGCCGCATCCTGTCGCGCTTCGCGGCGGACGGATGGGTTGGGACCGGCTACCGCAGCCTTATCCTCCGCGACGCGCGGGCGCTGCGCGTCCTTGCCCGCGAGGAGACAGATACATAAGCTGAAATCGTCAGCCCGATTTTCTGAATACGGCCCGGGAACCGCTTCGGCTTGCGCTCAGGCTGCGCGGCGCGTCCGCGCAGCCGTGAGAACCGCCGCCTTTGGTGCATCGCTCAACCTCGCCGCGATGCCCAAAAAGGTCAAGGACTTTTACCCTTGACCTTTCTAACATCCAAACCTCTAATATCTAAGTCTCTAATCAAACACGGCGCCGCGGGAGCCGGAGGTGACCAGCTTCGCGTAGCGTGCGAGGTACCCGGTGACTTCCTTCTGCGGGGCTTTCCATGCGGCGCGGCGCCTTTCAAGCTCTTCCTCGCCGACTTTCAGCTCAAGCCTGCGTCCGGCGATGTCGACGTCGACGGTGTCGCCGTCTTCCACAAGGCCGATGAGGCCGCCCGCGGCGGCTTCCGGCGAAACGTGGCCGACTGCGGCGCCGCGCGTCGCGCCGGAAAAGCGCCCGTCCGTGATGAGCGCCACGCTGGAGCCGAGGCCCATGCCGGTCAGCGACGAGGTCGGCGCGAGCATTTCGCGCATGCCCGGGCCGCCCTTCGGCCCTTCGTAGCGGATGACGATCACGTCGCCCGCCTTGATCTTCCCGCCCTGAATGGCGGCGACGGCCTCCTCTTCGCTGTCGAAGCAGCGGGCGGGGCCGGCGTGGTGCATCATCTCCGGCGCGACGGCGCCCTGCTTGACGACGCTGCCCTCCGGCGCAAGGTTGCCCCTGAGCACGGCGATGCCGCCGTCTTTGCGGTACGGGTCGTCCACGGTGCGGATGACCTCGCCGTCCGCGTCGGGGGCGGAAGCGATGCGGTCGGCCAGCGTCCCCGTCACGGTGAGGGCGTCGGTGTGCAGCAGGCCGGCGCGCGAAAGCTCCTTCATCACGGCGGGGATGCCGCCCGCTTCGCCGAGATCGGTGATGAACACCTTGCCCGCCGGGTTCAGCCTGCAGATCTGCGGCGTCGAGCGGCTGTAGCGGTCGATGCCGCCGATGTCGAGCTTGACGCCCATTTCATGGGCTACGGCGGTCAGGTGCAGCACGGTGTTGGTCGAGCAGCCGAGCGCCATGTCGGTGCGCAGGGCGTTCTCGAACGCCGCGGGGGTCAGAATGTCGGACGGACGGCGGTTTTCTTCCAGCAGCCTCATGATCTGCGCGCCGGCCCGCTTTGCCAGGCGGATGCGCGCGGCGTAGACGGCCGGGATGGTCCCGTTGCCCGGCAGGCCCATGCCGATGGCCTCGGTCAGGCAGTTCATGGAGTTCGCGGTGTACATGCCGGAGCAGCTGCCGCAGCCGGGGCAGGCGCACTCCTCCATCTCGCGCAGATCGGCGTCGTTCATCTTGCCGGCGGCGTACTCGCCCACGGCCTCGGAAAGCTCGGAGAAGCCGACCCGCTGCCCGCGGAAATTGCCCGGCAGCATCGGCCCGCCGCTGACGAAGACGCTCGGCAGGTTCAGCCGGCAGGCGGCCATCAGCATGCCGGGGACAATCTTGTCGCAGTTGGGGATGAAGACCGCCGCGTCGAGCGGGTGGGCGGTCAGCATGACCTCGATGGAGTCGGCAATCAGCTCGCGGGAGCAGAGCGAATATTTCATGCCCCTGTGGTTCATGGCGATGCCGTCGCAGACCCCGATGGTCTGGAACTCGAACGGTACGCCGCCCGCGCTGCGGATGCCCGCCTTGACGGCCTCGCTGATTTCACGCAGGTGCTTGTGCCCCGGTATGTAGTCGCTGGCGGAGCACACCACGGCGACGAACGGGCGGCGGATCTCGTCGTCCGTCAGGCCGAGGGCGCGCAGCAGGGCGCGCTGCGGGGTGCGGTTCGGGCCTTCCTTGATCTGATTGCTTCTCATGATTGACGTTCCCTCCTGTTATTCGGATTTCTGTCGGAAGATAGGATAAAGCGGGGCCCCGAAGCTGTTTCAGGATCCCCGCGTCAGTTTGTCGAAAAGTTCTTTGCTGTCCCGGTAATAGGCGTCGGCCTTGCCCTCCACGGCGGAGCCTTTGTAGACCCGCAGCGAAATGCCGAGGCCCTCCGTCCCGCCGCCGCTCTGCGTCCCCGTGAGGCTCAGCCCCCGGAACGCCCCGCATTCCGCGAGCGGGACGCGCATCCTGCCGTAGTCGGCCGCCGTATCTTCCGGCGTGGAGCCGTCGAGGCAGGCGAAGACGCGGTCGTCCGACTGCAGCTTGCGGAACGATGCGTCGTCCGTGAGAAAAATCATGCTCGTGCCCGTCGAAAGATCGGCCGTAAGCTTGACCTGCATGGCGGCCTGCATCTGCGGGTCCGCACCCGAAAGCCCCGAAGACGTCCCGGCGGAAGCCGACGACGCCACCGTATACTGGACGACCTCCACCGCGACCTTCCCGTCGCCGTTGAGGTCTTTGCCGTATTTCTGCATAGCGGCCTGCAGCGCGTCGGTATCGGCGCTCGGGTACACGGCCTGCGTGATCAGGCCGACCGTGTAGTCCGGCTTTACGGTCTGCAGCGACTGCCGGATCATGACGCCCGCCACGACGGCGACGACGACCGCAATCAGGATGTGGAGCCTGTGGTAATACCAGAAATTCTCCCATTTTTTCTTCGGGGTTTCCGGCTTTTTGTCCTCTCCCGGCCGATGGATCGTGTCCTCGCCGGCATGCAGCAGATACTGCTCCCTTGCCATAGGTCAGTCTTCTTTCGGTTTCATGGTCGGGAAGAGCAGGACGTCGCGGATGGAGGCGCTGTCGGTCAGAAGCATCACGAGGCGGTCGACGCCCATACCCATGCCGCCCGTCGGGGGCATGCCGTACTCCATGGCCGTCAGAAAATCTTCGTCAATCACGTCCGTCTCCTCTTCGCCGGAGGCGCGCAGCTCCGCCTGGTGCACGAAGCGGCCGCGCTGGTCCACGGGGTCGTTCAGCTCGGAATAGGCGTTTGCGAATTCGCAGCGGCCGATGAACAGCTCGAAGCGCTCCACCATCTCGGGCAGGCCGCGCTTGCGCTTGGTCAGCGGCGAAACCTCCACCGGGTAGTCGTAGATGAACGTCGGCTGAATGAGCTTGTCTTCGACGGTCGCCTCGAACGCCTTCGCCATAATGTCGCCCCATTTGTCGGCGGAGCCAAGCTCCAGATGGAGCTGCTTTGCAACCTCGCGCGCCTTTTCGTCGTCGCCCTTGAACGAAAGGAAGTCGGCGCCGGCGTATTTCTGGAGCGCGTCGTTCATGGAAAGGCGGGCAAATTTTCCGGAAAGGTCGATCTCCTCGCCCTGCCAGGTGACGTGCTCGGTGCCGCAGGCCTTTCTGGCGCATTCCTGCACCAGAAGCTCGGTGCGGTCCATCATGCCGTGGTAGTCGGTGTAGGCCTCGTACATCTCAAGGCTGGTATATTCCGGGTTGTGCTTGACGTCCATGCCCTCGTTGCGGAAGCACCGCCCAATCTCGTAGACCCGCTCCATGCCGCCGACGATGAGGCGCTTGAGGTGCAGCTCCGTCGCGATGCGCAGGTACATGTCGAGGTCGAGGGTGTTGTGGTGGGTGACGAACGGGCGGGCCGCCGCGCCGCCGGCGATGGTGCCGAGAATCGGCGTCTCGACCTCCACGTAGTCCATGCCGTCGAGCACGTCGCGGATGGTCTGGATGATTTTGCTGCGGCGCAGGAACGTCTCGCGCACCTCGGGGTTCATAATCAGGTCCAGATACCGCTGCCGGTAACGCAGGTCGGTGTCTTTCAGACCGTGGAATTTTTCGGGCAGGGGAAGCAGGGACTTCGAAAGCAGGCAGATTTCTTTCGCATGGACGGAAATCTCGCCCCGCCGCGTCTTGAACACATAGCCCTTGACGCTGATGATGTCGCCCACGTCCCAGTAATTTTTCAGGTCGGAGTAGCTCTCTTCGCCGACCTGGTCGATTTTCATGTAGACCTGGATTCTGCCGGAACGGTCGGCAATGTCGAGAAACCCGGCCTTGCCCATGTCGCGCCAGCTCATGATGCGGCCGGCGATGCACACGTCGGTGTTCTCGAGCGTCTCAAAATTTTCGCGGACTTCCTGCGCGGTGCGGTCACGCAGGCAGGTGGTGATCAGAAATGGGTCCTTCCCCTCGGCGCGCAGCTTGTCGAGCTTGCCCCGCCGAATCTGCGCCTCCGCCGAGTTCGCGCCGGACTCCGCAGTCTCTTCCGTTCCCAGGTTTTCCTCGCTCATCGTTTACTCCCATGCCTTTCAAATTCTTTTCAACAATCAGGATTCCTTATGCAGAAAGGGCAGGGCGACGGAAAGCCGCACCCTGCCCGAAGGTTATTTGGATATGGTCAGGACCTCATATTCCATGCTTCCGGCAGGGACTTCCACGGTCACCTTGTCGCCGATCGAATGCTCCAGCAGCGCCTTGCCGACGGCCGATTCGTCCGAGATGCAGCCGTGAACCGGGTCCGCCTCGTTGGAACCGACAATCTTGTAGTTGACCACCCTGCTGGCGCCGGTCTTCGGGTTCGTGACGCGCAGCTCAATCTTCGAGCCGATCTGGATGTTTTCGGCGCTCAGCTCGCTTTCGTCGATGACCCGCACCATTTTCAGCATGGCCTCGATGTCTGCGATGCGCGCCTCGACGATGGCCTGCTCGTTCTTGGCTTCGTCGTACTCGCTGTTTTCAGACAAATCGCCGAAAGAAAGCGCCACCTTTATTTTTTCCGCCACTTCTTTGCGCTTGACGCTTTTCAGCTGGTCAAGCTCGGCCTCCATTTTTGAAAGCCCCTCTTTTGTCAGAAGAATCTGTTTCACCAAAATACAACGACCACCTTTTATAAAACCGCAGGCAGCCTGCGGCGAAGTTTTCAGAACAGTAAGATCATTATAGTGAACCTTGCGCGTTCTGTCAATCAGTTTTGTTTGTACGGGAAGGCTCCGGCCGAAAAGGCGCTCAGTCCGTCGCCGCCGGGGCGGACGAAGCAGAGGACGTAGACGCGCCGGAAGAAGCCGTGCCGGAGGCGGCCTGCTGCGTGCCCGGCAGCTGCTGCACCTGTGCGCCCTGCCGCGCGAGCGCCGTGACCGCGGCCTGCACCTGCGCGTCGGCGGAAGGTTCGAGCCGGTTGCGCTCGAGCAGCGCCTGCTGGTCCGCGGCAAGGCTCTTGTTGATGTCGATGCCGACGCCGGTGTCGAGGAAGCTCCTGCCGCCCGCCGGCAGGTACTCGGCGACGGAGACGATCATGGCGGACCCGTCCGAAAGCGGCGTCACCGCGTCCTTCATGGCGTTGCCGGCGGTCTGCTCGCCCACGGACAGGCCCTTTTTAAAGCTGCGGACATCTTCCGCAAAGAGCTCGGCCGCGCCGGAGGTCCCGCCGTTTACCACCACGCTGATCGGCAGGTCCACCTCGTTGGTGCCGGAGGTGTACTCGACGGTGATTTTTCCGCTCTTGTCGCGGCTTTCGACGGTGTTGCCCGCGGGCAGCAGGGTGTCGAGCGCCGCCGCCGCACCGGAGACGAGCCCCCCTGCGTTGCCCCGCAGATCGATGACAAGGCCGGCCGGCCGTTTGCGCACAAGGGCCGAGACCGCGTTGTTGAAATCCGCCGCCGTGCCGCTGCGGAACTGCGAAATACGGATGTATCCGACGTTCCCGTTGATCAGGGAGTAAGAGAGCGTGCGCAGCGTGTATTCCCCGCGCGTCACGGTGATCTCCTCCGGCTTTGCCGCGGAAGCGGACGAAGCGGAGGAAGCGGACGCGTGCAGGACGGTCAGGGTGATTTTTGTGCCCGCCGTGCCCTCCAGCTCGTTGAGCGCCGCGGCGTACGTGATGCGGGGGATCTCTTTGCCGCCGACGGCGACGATGGTGTCGCCCTGCCTGATCCCCGCCTTTTCGGCCGGCGAGCCGGACATGACCTCAATGACCTCCATGTTGCCGTCGTCGTCCTGCAGCGTCGTGACCCCGACACCGGTGTTGCTGGATTTCGACGCGCCGAGATAGGCCTTGTACTTCTGCGCGGAGAGGTACTGCGCGTGGGAATCGCCGAGGCCGGCAAGGTAGCCCGCGCAGATGCCGTCGGTCAGCGCCGTTTCGTTGATTTTGCCGATGTAGTCCTGCCGGGCCTTCTGGTCGATCTCGCTCAGCTTGGTGTACATGGCCTGGCGCTCGTTGATGTCCGCCACCTTGCTGTTGAAGCTGTTCATGGCATAGCTGTACGTCAGGGAGACCGTGACGGCCGAAGCGATGGCCGCGGCGGAAACCGCGGCGCCCAGCGAAATTTTCCTGCTCATTGCTTTGTCATTCCTTCCGGCTTAGCCGGTCTCGGCCGGGCGCGGGGCGCCGGGCAAATCCTCAGGTCTTCCGTGCCCGGACGGTCCAAGACAACTCCCCGATGCCGGACCCCGCCGCCGGGAGCCGCCCCAAACTCTCCCGCCAAAATAAGCTTGTTTGTTTCCCCCGCGCCCGCCGGAGAACAAAAACGGGCGAACTCCCGGGCGCAAAGGCCGCGTCCGGGAGTCGCATCGTAAACTGTTTTCTATTTTAACATATTCTCTCCGGCCGGTAAAGGGATCCCGCAAAGAAATTTCGCGGCGCGGACACCGCGCCGCCGCTTAGCCGAACCAGCTCATCGGGTTTTTCGCCACGCCGTTGACGCGGATCTCGAAATGGCAGTGCGGCCCCGTGGAGTCGCCCGTGCTGCCGACATGGCCGATGGTCTGTCCCTTCTGGACCTGCTGCCCCGTGCTGACGGATACGCTGCTCATGTGGCCGTACAGGGTGGAATACCCTCCGCCGTGGTCGATGGCCACCACATTGCCGTACCCGCCGTACCCGGTACCGTAGTTGCCCCAGCCGGCCATAATGACCCTGCCGGAATCCGCCGCGACGATCTTCGCGCCGTAGATTCCCCCGCCGGCGATATCGATCCCCTTGTGGAAGGAGCCCATGCTCATGTCGCCGAAGCCCCTCGAAAGGCGCGTGTAGCCCGGCACGGGCCACGTGAAGCTGCCCTTGCTGACGTATCCGCCGCTGCCCCCGCCCCCGGCCTGATTGTGCTGCGAGGCGTAATAGGCGGCGAACCAGTCGTCGATGGCCTTATCCAGCTTTTTCTGCTGCGCGGCGTTCTGGGCTTTTTCGGTCTCTTTCTGCGACTGATCGGACGAAATCTGGGCAATCACCTGCGAGGCCTGGTTTTCAAGCGACTGCAGGTCGTCCTGCTTCTGGTCGTACTCCGTCTTGGCGCTCGCGACGGCCGTGCGGTTCTGTTCAATCTGCTGCTTCTGCGCCTGCACGCTTTCCATCTCGGATTTCAGCGTGTCGATCAGGTTCGTGTCATGCTCGGTGATGACCTGCAGAATTTCGGTCTTGTCCGCAAGGTCCATGATGTTCTTCGCGTTGAGGATAATCTCGAGGTTCGAGGCCTCGCCGGTCAGGTACAGCGCCCGCAGCCGCTCTTTCAGCTTCTGGTAATTCGTGTTGATGCTGACCTGCTGCGAGGCGATCTTGGCCTCTTTGTCGCGGATGTCGCCGTCGAGCGCGCCGATCTGCGCGCTGAGGTTGTCAATCTGGGCCTGGGTGTTCTTAATCTGCGCGTCCAGCTGGCTTTTATACGCCACCTGCTGGGCCTTGTCGTTCTTCAGCTTGGTGATGTCCGCCGCAATCTGTTTCTGCTGGTCTTTCAGCTGCTTCTGCTGTTTCTGCAGCTGGCTGAGGGAAGTCGCCTGCGCAGGCGCCGAAAACACGGCCGGTGCAGAGAACATGACCAGCAGCGCGAGAGCACCCGCAGTCAGCAGACGCGTCAGTTTCTTACCAGTCAACGATGTCTCCCCCTTCCTTTTTCAGGTACTTGCCAATGGAGATGACGCCTCCGACGGCGCCGAACACGCACCCCGCCAGCAGGGAGAACAGCGTCAGCTTTGCAGACATGTCCGAAATCGGCAGCGGCGAGAACAGCGTGATGGAAGACAGCGTCCCCGTCATCTTCCCATAGAGCAGGTGGAGCACGCCGCTCGACAGCGCGCCGGAAACAAGCCCGATGATAACGCCCTCCACGACGAACGGGACCCTTACGAACCAGTCCGTCGCGCCGACCGACTTCATGATGTTGATTTCAAGCCGCCGCGAAAACATCGTGACGCGGATGGTGTTGGAGATGATGAAAAGCGACACCAGGCTGAGGATCAGGACGATCCAGAAGCCGCCCGTCGTAATCATGCGGTCGAGCCGCGTCAGCTTCGAAGCAATGTCGGAGTAGTCGTTCACGCTGCTCACGCCGCTGATTTTCCGAATCTGCCCGACGGTCTCTTTATATTTGGAGAGGTCCTTGAACGAAACCTGGTAGGCGTCGGGCAGGGGATTGTCCTTCCCGGTCATGCCGGAAAGCAGCGTCGCGTCCTTCTCGCCCAGCATGCCCATGACGTTCTCAATTGCATCGTCCTTCGAAACGAACTTGCAGCTCGCAATATTGTCGAGCTTCTTGATGTCTTCGCCCGTCTTCACGGCGGTCAGGACCGGCAGACCCTGCTGCATGTAGACCTTGACGGAATTCGACCCCTCTATGTTCTTCATGGCGGAGTTGATGTTCATGGAAAAGAGCACCGCCGCGCCCGTCATCATCAGGCACGAGGCAAGCACGCCGACCGACGCCAGCGACATGGTCCGGTTGCTCCAGATATTCCGTATCCCTTCGCGGATGAGATAGCCCAGGTTCTTAATCATTTCGCGCCTCCCAGTTGCAGCTGTCCGCAACGACGGAGCCGCTGTTGATTTCCACGACCCTGCGCTGGAAGTGCTTGACCAGCGAGTGCTCGTGCGTCACCATCAGGATGGTCGTGCCGCGCTTGTTGATCTCGCTGAGCAGGTCCACAATCTCGAACGAAAGCGCCGGGTCCACGTTCCCGGTCGGTTCGTCCGCGATGAGCAGCCGCGGGTTGTTGACGAGCGCGCGCGCAAGCCCGACTCTCTGCTGCTCCCCGCCGGAAAGCTCGCGCGGGTGGCAGCGGGCTTTGTCCTGCAGGTTCACAAGGCCCAGTATGTACGGCACCCGCTTCCGGATCTCCCGGTTCGACGCGCCGACCACGTGCATGGCGAACGCAATATTCTCATACACGGTCATCTTGCTGATGAGCCGGAAGTCCTGGAACACCATGCCCATCATGCGCCGCATGTAGGGTACCTGGCCCCGTTTCAGCTCCGAAAGGCGCTGGTTCCCGACGACGATCTCGCCGCCCGTGGGCCGTTCCTCGCAGGTGATGAGCTTCAAAAACGTGCTTTTGCCCGCGCCGGACTGCCCGACGATAAAGACGAATTCTCCGTCGTCCACATGCAGGTTCACATCCCTGAGCGCCTGCGTTCCGTTCGAGTAAACTTTGCTGACGTTCTGAAATTCAATCATGGCAACCTCGCTCCATAGTTTCGACCGCGCTCCCGTTTTTTCGCGCCGCGGACCGCGCCCGCTCCCGCGGCAAAGCGTAAAGCAGTGTGAAAGGCCCCGGGGCTTCCCGCCCGGACAGGGAAAGGGGCGGCGGGAGCCTCTATTGACCGTCCCGCCAAGACAAGCCGCCCGATTCCTCCGCGCTGAACGGCGGGCCGAAACGGGCTGTGCCCGCGGGCCGGAACCGGCTGTGCCCGAAGGAACAGCAGTTAAGCCCATCGGCATAGTTTCATCATACCAATGGGCGGAAGCAACATTGTTCTAGTTTGTAATAATTTTGTAATATTTTTGTAACACTTTTTGCCAAAGCTTCATGACGGATCAAAATTTGATCGGATTGGAAGAAAGATATTTCTTTACCATGAGCGCGACCTTGAAAACGATGGCGTCCTCGAACTCGCGCAGGTCGAGCCCGGTGATCTTCTTGATCTTTTCCAGGCGGTAGACCAGCGTGTTGCGGTGGACGAACAGCTTGCGCGACGTCTCGGAAACGTTCAGGTTGTTCTCGAAGAAGCGCTGGATGGTGAACAGCGTCTCGTGGTCGAGCGAGTCGATGGAACCGCGCTTGAAGACCTCTTTCAGGAACGCCTCGCACAGCGTGGTGGGCAGCTGGTAGATCAGCCGCGCGATGCCCAGGTGGTCGTAGCTGACGATGGCGCGCTCGGTGTCGAACACCTTGCCGACCTCAAGCGCCACCTGCGCCTCTTTGAAGGAACGGGCCAGGTCCTTGATTCCCGTCACCACGGTGCCGATGCCGATGACGCAGTGGGTGTAGAACTCGCTGCTGAGCGTGTCCACAATGGAGCCGGCCAGCTTGTCGAGGTCCTTCGGCTCGATGCCGGGGCGGATCTCCTTGACGAGGGCGATGTCCGTCTCATTGATATTGATGATGAAGTCCTTGTTCTTATCGGGGAAAAGGTTCTGGATCACGTCGTAGGCCGAAATGTCGGTCTTGTTCGTGACCTTGATGAGCATGCAGACGCGGCTGACGTCGGTATTGAAGCGCAGCTCGCGCGCCTTGAGGTAGATGTCCCCCGGAAGGATGTTGTCGAGGATGACGTTCTTGATGAAGTTGCTGCGGTCGTACTTCTCGTCGTAATACTGCTTGATGCTGCTGAGCGAAACGGCCAGCAGCGAAGCGTAGCGGGCGGCCTCCGGGTCGGTGCCGGAGACGAACACCGCGTATTCCGGCCGAGGGTGGTTCCCGAACGATTTATACGTGCTGCCGTTCACCACGAACGTCGAAGGCGAAACGAACGCCTCCGTCGTGATGTTCTCGCTGACCTCGCCGATGCGCCCCAGCTCGCTGCAAGCGATAATGACGGACGTCTCATCCACAACGCCGATGGTACGGTCCAGCGTATCGCGCATCTGGTGGATAACTCCCTGAAAAAGTCTGTTTGACATGTGGCGCTCCCTCACTTGTTCTATATATTATTGATATAACTTCTATCTGAAAATCCTTAAAAGACTGAAAATCCGCTCCATTACATTCTACATAAAATATTGGCAGATTTCAACAGCAGTTTTTATATTTTATGAAAATTTATGCATTTACCGCCGGGAACACCCCCGCGCAGATTGTTTTTTCGCCGCCCCGGGCGTAAAATAAGGCCGTCGGGGAGATTCCGCCGGACGGAAAAACAGCGCCCCGGCGGGGGAAGCACGGAAAATGACAGGCATCGTTGACATGGGCGGCGGCCTGCGCGGCATCTACGGTGCGGGCGTGTTCGACTACTGCCTCGACCACGGCGTCTCGTTCGACTACTGCATCGGGGTCTCCGCCGGCAGCGCGAACATCGCGTCTTACCTCGGCGGGCAGAAGGGAAGAAACTACCGGTTCTACATGGAATACTCCTTCCGGCGCAAATACATGAGCCTGCACAACTTTGTGCACAGCGGCTCTTACATAGACATGGATTACGTCTACGGCGGGCTTTCAAACCGGGGCGGGGAAAATCCGCTGGATTTCGCCGCCCTGCTCCGTTCCGAAAGCGCCATGAAGGTCGTCGCCCTCAACGCCCTGACCGGCGAGACCCTCTATTTCGACAAAAGCGACATGGCGCAGGACGACTACGGCATCCTCAAGGCCTCCTCCTGCATCCCGGTCCTGTGCAGGCCCTGCCCGGTCCGCGGCGTCCCCTGCCTGGACGGGGGCTTGGCCGACCCCGTGCCGATCCGGAAAGCCTTCGGCGACGGCTGCCGCAAGGTCGTCGTCGTGCTGACAAAGCCGAAGGACTTTCTGCGCGTGCCCGACCAGGATCTGCGCCTCGCGCGCCTGCTGCGCAGGCAGTACCCAAAAGCCGCCGACGCCCTCGCCCTGCGGTACAAAAAATACAACGACGGCGTCGCCCTCGCCAAAGCCTGTGAAGCAAAGGGCCGGGCGCTGATTGTCGCGCCGGACGACTGCTGCGGGATGAAAACGCTGACGAAAAGCCGCCAGCGCATGGAAGAGATGTACCGGAAAGGATACGGCGACGCGGCGGCGATCCCCGCGTTCCTTTCCTAACCGGCGCAATCGCCCTCCGGGGACAAGGCCCGGAGGGCCGCACGATAAAACCGGGGCGGGGGGGGGGGGGGGG
>JAEZCC010000026.1 GCA_023412715.1 Bacillota bacterium | reverse complement strand
TATCGTTGTTTAATTTTCAAGGTCCCATGCGGCTTCGCGGCCTCTCGGCCCCTCTTGTTCCGCAGCGCCCTTTCCGTAAGGCGCTTCTCTATAATACCAAACCATTTCTACTATGTCAACCCTTTTTCCTTGTTTTTTTCAATCTTTTCGGATTTTATTCGTTTTCCGTCGCAGCGCGGCAGATTTGCGGAGCAAATTCGGCGCGCCGTGGATAATTTGGAAACCGTCGGGGAAAAATTCGTTTCAGAAGGGGTTGGTCACTACGAAAATCAAGTGGAAAACAATATGGGGTATTGTCGTCATCATCCTGTTGAATATATTGGTGTTCGGAATCGTCACGCGGTCCGGCGGATCCCTGCAGGCGCTCTCGAAAGTCGGCTCGACGGGATCCGAAGTCCGGCAGATTCAGACGCGCCTGAAAAGCTGGGGATATTATTCCGGCGCGGTGGACGGAATCTACGGCTCCGCCACGAAAAAGGCCGTGGTCTACTTCCAGAAAAAGAACGGGCTGACAGCCGACGGCGTGGCCGGGCCGGCGACACTTGCAAAAATAGGCATTTCCTCCACCTCGGGCGACGGCGGCGCGGGCGGCATGAGCGCCAGCGACGTGAACCTGATGGCGCGGGTCATCTCGGCGGAATCGCGCGGCGAGCCCTACGTGGGGCAGGTCGCCGTGGGCGCCGTGATCCTCAACCGCATCGAGCACCCATCTTTCCCGAAAACCCTTGCGGGCGTGATCTATGAGCCAGGCGCATTCTCCTGCATTGCGGACGGGGGCATCGACGCTCCGGTCGCGTCCTCCGCCTACACGGCCGCGCGTGACGCGCTGAACGGGTGGGACCCCTCCGGCGGAGCAGTCTACTATTATAATCCCGCAAAAACGACGAACAAATGGATTCTTTCCCGCCCGGTGATCGTCGTCATCGGAAGCCACCGCTTCTGCAGCTGATCGGACGGGGCGCCCCCGCAGGCGGGCCGCGCCGCGGAGCCGGGTAAAGGTTCCGGGTGGGCGGCCGGCGCGGGAGCTTCGGGACGCTCCCGGCAGCCGACTGTGCCGCCCCCGAGCCGGGCTGTTTAAATTCAGAACGGCCCGGGAAGCGCGTACCCGCGGAATCAGAAACCCCCGCTTCTCCCATTCCGGGAAGAGCGGGGGCTTTTTCTGCCGGAAACGGGGAGGGCTATTTCTTGAAATCCCCGACCAGGCCCTTCACCTTCTGCACATACGCCTTGTTCGCGTCGTCCGCGGAGGAATCCGTGACGATGGCCATGTATTTTCCGTTGCCGGAAAGCGTGGCGTCAATGCCCTTGCCCAGCAACGTGAGTTTTCCGCTGCTCCTGACCTGCGAGAGGATCTTCTGCGCTTCGTCGTTCAGCGAAGACGGGTCGAACTCGTACAGCTCCAGCGTGACGTTGTCTTTGCCGCCGTTGTAGCCGTACTTGTATCTTAGGCCGCTCTTTGCGCCGATGATGTCGGCGCGCATGGCCTCCGGCGTGCCGGAAACCGAAGCGTTTGCCACAAGATAGCTCTGAAGCCCCTTGAGGCTGTCCTGCACGCCGTCGGCCGCGACGGCGGCAGACGATGCCTGCGAAGAAGCGGCGGCCTGCGAGGAGGCGGCCGGAGCGGACGAAGCGCCGCCCACGTCGCCCACGCCGCACGCGGAAAGCGCCAGCGCCAGTGCGGCGGTCACGGATAAAATCCAGATTTTTTTCATTGGTAAAATCCGCCTTTTCAATTCTTTATTATGATCCGTCAGCGAAAAACAATCCCGCTTTCAACAATCTTGCGATACTTTACTATTATCCGTTTTTCGGCTGCATTTGTCAAGCGGGACGCGCCTGCTTCGCCCCGGCCTTAAACCTCCCGGCGCGGCTTCATCCGCCTATTTCACCATGCGCCGGAATTCTTCTTCGCTCATGCCTCCGGCCGAGCACAGAAGCTCTGACAGCGCCTGCCTGGCGTCGCCGCTGAAATGAAGCCCGTGCGTTTCTTTTTCCCACCGTTCCGCCGTGCAGTAAAGATAGGTATACCAGTCCGGGTTCAGGCGCTTTCCTCTGCCGTACGCCGTCAGGTAAAGGTTTTCCAGAAGGAAGCGGAACGCCTTCTCAAACGCTTTTTTCTCCATGCCGGCGGCCTCTTTCAGCTCATCCTTTTCCGCGGGCCCCAGCGTCCGCGCGGCGCGGAAGATTTTTTCGCAGTCCGCGTCCATCGCCGGGTATGTCCTGCACCGCTTCAGCAGGTAATAGGCCCTCTGCGCCAGGAAGGTCGACCGCTTTTTATACGCCATGCAGTAAAAGACCTGATGCAGGTCGACAAGCCCCATGACGCTCTCCATGTCGAAGCCCATGCCCGACAGCGAGGGAAGGTCCGGGCTTTCATTGCAGAGCAGGACGCCGTGCAGATCGATAAAATCCAGAAGTTTTTCCTGCCGCTCCCGGTCGGCCGGGTGGAACACCTCCGGATGGAGCACCCTCGCACGGATTATGCTGCCGCAGCTTTTACAGATAAGATATTCCACCTCGGAGCAGTCGCGCGCCGTCTGGGCCGCATACTCGTCCGCGAAGATGCGCCCGCCCCCGAGCTGATAGCCGACGCCGATGTCGTCGCTCCGGCAATAGGGACATTTTTCAGACATAACCATCCGCCTTCTTCCGGCGTTCCGCTCCCGCGCGCCCGCGGCGGGCCCGCAGTAGAACGCCTATTCTCCGCCGTACCGCTCCATGATATGGAGATATTTCACGGCCCGGCCGGGATTGTGTGCAAGCGCAGCGGTTCTTGGGTAACGCGGGTGCGCCGCGAAGCGAGTGCGTCCGCATGGGACCCAAATTTTAGCGGAGCGGCACGCCGCTAACCGCCGAGGGTGACGTCGCAGTCCTGATACCAGCGCAGCGCGCCGTAGAACTGCTCCGGCGTAAAATCGGGCCAGTACTCGTCGACGACGAAAATGTCCGCGTAAACGGACTGCGCCGGAAGGAAGCCGCTTAAGCGCCTGCGCCCGCCCCAGCGCACCAGAAGATCGATGCGCGGGATCTCCGCCGAGCGCAGGGCGCCCGCCCCGCGCAGGCCGTCGAGGTCCCACTCCCAGTCGTAATTGACGAGAAAGTTGAGGTTGATGCTGCCCTTCCCGAAACAGACCCTGCGGTTGGCGTAGGGCCTCAGCTCTTCCGGAAAAGCGGGGGACTCCGCGTTCCCCACGACGAGCAGGTTCGCGTCGCGGCCGGCAAGACGGCCCACCGCCTCCACGCAGGCCTGGGTGAACGCCTGCCGCTGCTCCGGCGCGCGCTTGTTGTTGTCTTTGGTGAAGCCGTAAAACGTGGCCTCGCGGATGCCGAGGCCGAGCATCATTTCGTACAGGCGGAAGCCCGGATCGATGCCGAACCGGTAGCCGTCTTTCTTCTCGTATCCGTTCCGCACCGCCCACCGGCGGTTCCCGTCCGGGATAATGCCGACATGCGCGGGGATCCGCTGAAATCTTTCCATTGTGCCGCTCCCTCCGACTGCTGTATCGAGGGATATTCTTGCCTGTTCTGCCCTTTTGCATACGGATTCCGGCGGAAGACGCCGAAAGGGCGGACGGTGCCGCAAAACGCCCGGGCGGCGGTCCCTGCGCGGGGAGCCGCGCTCAATAGCGCTTTTCGGCCGGGACCTGCTGCTCGCGCAGGCCGCGCAGCGTTTCCAGCTCTTCCTTGAATTCCGCCGGCGTCTGGGTTTCTTTCTGCTCCAGGCTGTCCAGCAAGGCATATTCGAAGCTGTCCGCGCCGAACCGCCGCCAGTCCTCCTGCAGACGCATATGGTAGCAGCTGCCCGTCTGCCGCATGAAGTCGAAACGGTTCCTGCTGCCCTTCAGGTCCATGTCGCAGAGCACGAGGACCTTGCCGTTCGCCCGGTTGGTCACCGAGAAAACGCAGCCCGTCTTTTTGCGCTGCCGGTATTCCGCCGCGAGTTCCTTTTTTCTGCCGCTTTCCATTGCAGCATTCCCCCTCTTCCTGCTATACTATATATAATACTATATTTGCCCGGCAGACACAACCGGCCCCGTGGGGCCGGTCCGCAGCCTGAAAAGGAGGATTTTCATGCTGGAAGAATATCTCATCAAAAACACCACGCGCGAGCAGCGCGAAAAAATCGTGCGGGATTCCCTGCGGTGCGGCGGGGTCGAATGCGAAAACTGCTCTTCGTGCGACGCCTACGGCGCCGTAAGCCCCGTCAAGATGTACCAGCCGTACATAGACGGCAAAAAGGAGATCTCCGAGATCAACGCGGAGTACGCCGCGAATTACCTCAAGTAGCCCGAGGCAGAAGAAACAGACGCGCGGTCCACGCCGGAACCGGCGGGGCCGCGCGTTTTCATTTCGCGTCCCTGCGGCAGTCCTTCGGCGAAACCGACCGGTATTTTTTAAAAAGCGTGCAATAATAGCTCTGGCTGCAGAAATGGTAAAAGCTGGCGATGTCCGCAAAATCGTAGTCGGTGTACTTGACGAAATACTCCGATTCTTCGATACGCTGCCTCGCGATGAAATCCGTGACAGAGCTTCCGGTCTCCTTTTTAAAGAGGCTGCTCAGGTAATTGGGGTGCACGAAGGCGTGCCGGGCGATTTCCGCCAGGCTGAGGTCCTGCGTCAGGTTGTTGTTGATGTACTGCATGGCGTCGAACACGGGGCGCGAGTAATTGGCCGAGGTGTGCTCGCGCACCAGCGCGATGAACTGCCGGACGATTTTCTGCTCGAAATCGCGGACCGAGGCAAGGTTTTCCATCGCCTCGATCTCCTGGATGAACGTGTCGCTGTACGTGAAGGCCGTGTCGGGGAAAACGCCCGCGTCGATGACCGCGCGCGTGAAAAAGGTGCAGGAGCAGATGATGGAGTCCTTGAGCGAACGCAGCGGGTCGCGCGCCAGCACCGCCCGGCTGAGCAGGTTGATTTCGCGCAGGGTGGCGACGGCCCCTTCCTCGTCGCAGATTTTGATCTGGCCGATCAGCCGCTTTTCCAGAAAATAGGGCGGGTGCGTAAACATCTTTTCTCGGTTTTTGTACGTGTTCTGAAAATATTCCTGAATGAAGCGGACCTCGTTCCCCATCGGCGGCGGCTGGGAAGAGTCCCCCATATTGCGCGGGCTGAAAAGCATCGACATCAGCTTGCCGCAGTAGTAGTAGGTCTGCGGGCTGACGACCCTGAGGCCCTGGTAGTACGTCTCGAGCCTGGTCTTGAGCTTGATGGGGATCTTCCGGTTCTGGATGATGTTCACCAGCGCGCCGCTGTGCATCGGCTCCGTCAGGAACGGGCCGGCCACGACGAGGAACGTGTCGTCCACCACGGAGACGATGAACCGCTCGCCGTATTCGCTGGAAAGGAACTGCGGCCTTCCCCGGTCCTGCGGGCTGAGGCCCTGCGGCAGGCAGAACCCCGCCCGGCCCGTGACCTGCTCTTCCGCCGTTCCGATTTTCTGCGGGAGCGACTGCTGCAGCGACCCGTTTTTCAGCACGGAGACGGGCAGCTGGGTTGTGTAGTGGAAAAGATTGACCTGCTCGGAAAAATCAAATTGAAACATAAACGCCAGCCAGTCCTTTTCATTTTTATATATTATTTTCTACGTTATTATAATTATATAATAAATCTTAATATTTTGAAATACAAGCCGGAAAAATTGATTTACAATAGCGTTGTTCCTGAAGAAGGCTGACACAAAGAAAAGGGGGATTGTTTTGATGAAAAAATTCATATCGGCGTTCCTTGCGATATCCATGATAGCCGGCCTGACCGCCTGTTCCGGGCAAAGCTCCGGAGCCTCTTCGGCGGCGGCGCAGTCCGAGGCGTCGGCGGCGCCGGCAAGCTCCGCGGCGTCTTCCGAGGCAAGCGGCCCCGTCACGCTGAAGTTCGGCGCGCAGGCCGACTCCACGCCCGCCACGCAGGCCGTGGTGGACGCGTTCAACGCGTCGCAGAGCAAGTACAAGGTGGAATGGCAGCAGTTCACCAACGACTCTTCGCAGATGCACGACCAGCTGCTGACTTCCCTTTCCTCCGGGTCGTCCGACTACGACGTCATGTCGCTCGACGTGGTCTGGGCCGGCGAGTTCGCGGCGGCCGGCTACCTCAATCCGCTCGACGAGCAGATGGCGGCCGCGGGCTACAAAAAATCGGACTTCAACAAAGGCTCGATGAGCTCCGGCAGCTACCAGGGCAAACAGTACACGCTGCCGTTCTTTCCGGACGTGGCGCTGCTGTACTACCGTTCCGACATCGTCTCGAAGGACGACGGGGCAAAGCTCGTGGGCGGCAGCTACACCTACGACGACCTGTACCAGATGGCCCAGAAATACAAGGGCAAGAAGGGCGCGACGGACGGCTTCGCCTTCCAGGCCAAGCAGTATGAGGGCCTGACCTGCAACGCGAACGAGTTCACGGCGAACTTCAAGGACATTAAGGCCGGGCTGACCGAGATGAAGAAGTTCACCTCCTCGAAGCTGGTGCCCGCGGACGTTCTGAACTACAACGAGGGCTCGACCGACGCGAGCTTCAAGAACGGCATGTCCGTCTTCTCGCGCAACTGGCCCTATCAGTACGGGCTGGTGAAAGCCGGCAACGTGAAGATCAAGACGGACCAGGTCGGCATTGCGCCTCTGCCGAACGGCGGATGCGTGGGCGGCTGGCTGCTCGGCATCAACGCGAACTCGAAGAGTCAGGACGGCGCGTGGGAATTCGTGAAATTCCTGGCCGGGCCCGACGGGCAGAAGATCATGTCCACAAAGGGCGCTTATCTGCCCGGGTACAACTCCCTTATCACCGACGCTTCCGTCGTGGCCGCGAATCCGCTGCTCTCCATGCCGGGGTTCCAGAAGGCCATGCAGAACACAATCGCAAGGCCGGTTTCCGCAACATACTCAAAGACGAGCGACACCATTCAGCTCAACATCCACAAGTACCTGTCCGGCGGTCAGGATATCGACGCAACGGTAACTGCCGTGCAGGGTGCCCTGAAATAAGGACGGCGTAAAAAGAGGGCGTGCACCGGGGATCGATGCACGCCCTGTATTTCGTCGAGCCGCCGGTTTGACTCTGGGGGGATCCGATTGAAAAATAAAATGACTTTCAGGCAGTTCCTTTTCCTCGTCCCGCTCCTGCTGATTGTCGCAGTCTTCTCCATATGGCCGATTCTGACCTCGTTTTCCTATACATTCTTCGACTTTCAGCTCAACAACATCCAGAAATCGTCGCTCAGCTTTTCCAGCTCCTTTTCCTCCAGGCAGTTCCGTGAGAACAGCAAGTACGTCAGGCTGTTCCTGACGCAGGACGCCGACGTCGCGGCGAAGGACGCCTCGGCGGATTTCGCGAAGGCCGTCGGCGACGCGGACGCCTACGCGAAGGAGTTCGCTTCCCTGCCGGACGGCAAAATCTCGGCGAAGCAGGGCCAGGAGGTCGCCGGGGCCACAAAGAGCCTGCAGACGGAAGTGGAGGCCCTGTACCGGAACCACCCGAACCCGGACTACTCCAACGCCGACTCCCTGCCGAAGATTTTCCAGGAGCTGAACAAGTGCATCGCGCCGTCCAACTTCATCGGCTTTGCCGGGTACGGCAAGATTGCGGACGACGGCCGGCTGTTTGCCGCGCTGTGGCACACCGTCTATTTCACGCTGGTCTCGGTCTTCATCGAGTTCATCCTCGGGCTCGGGCTGGCCCTCATCATGAACAAGGCCGTCCGCGGCATCGGGCTGATCCGCGCGGGCGCGCTGGTGCCCTGGGCCATTCCGACCGCGGTTTCCGCGCTGATCTGGAGCTACCTGTACGACGGTTCAAGCGGCATCATCTCCCACATTTTCGCGCAGCTCGGGCTGATCCCCTCCTCCGAGTCGATGCTGCTTTCGGGCAGCGGGGCCATGTCGGCCGCCATCCTGACCGACGTGTGGAAGACGACGCCCTACATGGCGCTGCTGCTGCTCGCCGGGCTGCAGGTTATCGACAAGGGGCTGTATGAAAGCAGCGCCATCGACGGCGCGGGCAGGCTGCAGACCTTTTTCCGCATCACGCTCCCGCTTCTCAAGCCCTCCATTCTGGTGGCGGTGCTGTTCCGCACGCTCGACGCCTTCCGCGTCTACGACCTGATTGCCGTCCTGACCGGCGGCGGCCCCGGCGGCTCGACCGAGACGCTCTCCGTCTATGCATACAAGACCATGTTCTCACAGACGAATTTCGGGTACGGCTCCGTCATCGTCATGTTCATGTTCGCCTGCGTGCTGCTCATTGCGGTCCTGTTCGTCAAGGCCCTCGGCGCCAACGTCATGACGGCGGACAATTAGGAGGGGGAAACCATGAAAAAAACGAACTGGCTCTTCTACCTCGTCACCGCTGTTTTTCTCATCGTCATCCTCTTCCCGTTTTTCTGGATCCTCGTGACGTCGCTGAAGCCGTCGGCGGACATTTTCGGCCAGAACGCCTTCCGCATCTTCAGCAAGACGCCGACCCTGCAGAACTACAGCGCGGTCCTGACCGGCAAAAACATCCTGAGCTCCATTAAAAACAGCCTGATCGTCTCCTCTGTCACCACGCTGTACGTCATTGTCGTCGCGACGCTCGCGGCCTACGCCATCTCGCGCTTCCACTTCCGCTTCAAAAACTTTCTGCTGGGGCTGATTCTCGTCATCTCCATGTTCCCGCAGATGATTATCGTCGGCCCCGTTTTCAACCTTTACACCGCGCTCCACTGGACGAACACCTATTTCATCGTGCTTCCCTACTCCACCATCACCATCCCGATGGCCGTGTGGATTATGGTGGCCCATTTCGGGAACATCCCAATTTCCATTGAGGAATCCGCCAAAATAGACGGCGCCACGCCGTTCCGCACCCTGTGGAGCATCGTCTTCCCGCTGGCGGCGCCGGGCGTGTTCACGACGGCCATCATCACGTTCATCGCCGCGTGGAACGAATACCTGCTGACCGCGACGCTGAACACGGAGATCCCCATGCAGACGGTGCCCGTCGCCATCTCGTTCCTGCGCACGCAGTTCCAGATTCTGTGGGGGGAGGTTTCCGCGGCAACCGTCATCGTAACGGTCCCAACCATCGTCATTGTACTCATCTTTCAAAAAAGAATCGTTTCCGGTCTTGTTTCGGGGGCGGTCAAGGAGTAATTATGAAGCAAGAAAACATGGTCTACCGGGCGGAAGATTTCAGCCTGGAGAACGACAGCCTTCTGCTGGGCGAGACGCTGTTCCACAACGCGAACGGGTACCTTGGCGTGCGCTCCTGTTTTGAAGAAGGCTACCCCGCCGGCTACCGGTCGGTGCGCGGCCAGTACATCAACGGGTTTTACGATTTGACCGAGATGAAGCAGGCGGAAAACCTCTGCGGCCTGACGCAGGAAAAACAGACCATGCTGAACGTGGCCGACACGCAGGGGATCGAACTCTCTCTCGGCGGCGAGCCGTTCAGCATGTTCCGCGGGCAGGTCCTCAAAAGCTCGCGCAGCCTCGACATGAAAAAAGGCGTCACCGCGCGCTGCTGCCGCTGGCGTTCGCCCGAAGGCGGCGAGGTCGAGATTGAGATCGTGCGGATGGCGTCGTTCGCGCTGCCGCCGCTTTTCACCATAGAGTACCGCGTGCGGTCGGTCGATTTCAGCGGTCGGCTGCGCTTCCGCTCCTCCCACATCGGCGGCGTGATGAACCACAGCGAGCCGGACGACCCGCGCGTCGCCAGCGAGCCGGCCCGCTACCTCACGCCGGAGGAGGCCGTCTTTTCCCCCGGCGGCTGCTCGGTCGTCACGGCGCACACGTCGAAGTCCGGCCTTTCGGTGACAAGCGCGGTGAAGAATTTTCTGTCGAAGCCGGCCGAAGCCCGGCGGTCCGTCCGGGGAGGCTCGGCGTCTGAGGAATTCGAGGTCTCCGTCCTCCCGGGCGAAACCGTGACGCTGACCAAATACGCCGTTTTCTGCGACTCGATCCGCCGCCCGGACGACTGCCGCGCCGCCGCGCTCGCCGCGATGGAGCAGGCCGAAGGACGGCCGCTTTCCGAATGGTACCGCCTGCAGGAGGAATACCTCGACGATTTCTGGGAAACCGGCGCCGTGGGCCTGCAGGGCGACGACAGGCTCAGCCTTGCCATCAACTACGGCCTGTACCAGCTGATCCAGTCCGTCGGGAAGGATCCGCACGCCAACATCGCGGCGAAGGGCCTTTCCGGCGAAGGGTACGAGGGGCACTATTTCTGGGACACGGAAATGTACATAGAGCCCTATTTTCTGCTGACCCGGCCGGAGATTGCGAAAAACCTGATCGCCTACCGCTACGCCACGCTGGATGCCGCGCGGGAGAACGCCCGCATCCTGGGGCATAAAAAGGGCGCCCTGTACCCCTGGCGCACGATTATGGGAAAGGAATGCTCCGGCTACTTCCCCTCCGGAAGCGCGCAGTACCACATCAACGGCGACATCGCCTACTCCGTCGTGAACTATTACCTCGTGACCGGGGACCTCGGGTTCATCGCGTCGTGCGGCGCGGAGATTCTGTTCGAGACCGCGCGCCTCTGGCTGGACGTGGGCAACTACCACGGCGGGCGGTTCCAGATCTGCTGCGTGACCGGCCCGGACGAATACACCTGCCTTGTGAACAACAACTATTACACGAACGCCATCGCCCGGCACAACCTGCGCTGGGCGGCCAGATTTTACGATCTGCTGAAGCGCGGGGGCCTTCTTGCCCCGGCGGCGTCGAAGATAGGCCTGGAGGAGACGGAGGTCGCGGCCTTCCGGGAGGCTGCGGAGAAAATGTACCTCCCCTATGACGAAAAGCTGGACATCTCCCCCCAGGACGATTCGTTCCTGACCAAGAAAAAATGGGATCTCGCCGGCACCCCGCCGGAAAACTTCCCGCTGCTGCTCCACTACCACCCGCTTTACCTGTACCGGCACCAGGTCTGCAAGCAGGCGGACACCGTGCTGGCGCACTGCATTCTGGAAGACGAACAGAAGCTTTCGACCATGCGGAACTCCTTCCGCTACTACGAGCAGATCACCACGCACGACTCCTCGCTTTCCTCCTGCATCTTCTGCATCATGGCGTCGCGCTTCGGCATGGCAGAAAAAGCGTTCGACTACTTCGGCGACTCCGCCGAAATGGACCTGGAGGACACGCACGGCAACACGAAAGACGGCATCCACACCGCCAACATGGGCGGGGTCTACCTCGCCATCGTCTTCGGCTTCGCCGGCCTGCGCATCAAGGAGGACGGCCTGCACCTGGCCCCCGCCATTCCGCGGCAGTGGCGGGCCTACGATTTCAAGCTGCGCGACGGCGGCGGCCTGCTGCATGTTTCCGTAAACGGCAAAGGCGCCGAGATCGTCCTTCTTTCCGGCGCGCAGACGCGGATCTTCCTGTACGGCAAAGCCCACCTGCTCAAAGACCGCCTTTTCGTCCCGCTGGAGAAATGGGGCGCGGAGGAATGAAATACCGGGGCGCCATTTTCGACCTGGACGGCGTCCTTGTGGACACGGCCAGGTTCCACTACCTTGCGTGGAAGGAGCTTGCGGAAAAGCTGGGCTTTCGCTTCACGCCGGAGCAGAACGAGCAGCTCAAGGGCGTTTCGCGCATGCAGTCGCTTGAACTGCTGCTGCGCGCGGGCGGGCTGGAGGGCCGCTTTTCCGATCTGGAAAAAGAGCGGATGGCGGCCTGGAAAAACGACCGCTATGTGCAGCTGGTCAGCCGCATGGACGCTTCGGATCTGCTCGACGGGGCGGCCGCGCTGCTGCGGTCCCTCCGGGAGGCCGGCGTCGGAACGGCGCTCGGCTCCGCCAGCAGGAACGCGCCGCTCGTCCTGAAGGTCACCGGCATCCGCCCCCTGTTCGACGCCGTCGTCGACGGCAACGAGGCGGTGCGGGCAAAGCCGGACCCGCAGGTCTTTCTGCTCGGTGCGGCCGCGCTCGGCATGAAACCGCAGGAATGCGCCGTATTCGAAGATTCGGAAAGCGGGCTGACGGCCGCAAAGCGCGCCGGGATGCTGGCCGTCGGGATCGGCGACCCGAAAATCCTGAAAAGCGCCGACGCGGTCTACCCCGGCCTTTCGTCCTTCGAGCCGGGCCGTTATTTTGCTATGGATCGCGGCGCGTCGGGCGCCTGAGCCGGAGGGCAGGCCGGGCAGCGAACCGCCGGATGATTGACAGAAAGAAAAAAACGCAGTATGATGACGATGCGGAAAGGGAAAAAACCGGGATGGCCCGAACGGCCCTTTCGCGCATTTCAAGACGGGCTTCCGGGCGGACGGCCTCATGCCGCCAGTGTCTCCCGGTCGCCGTTTCCGGCGGGGGCGTACGAATCGACATGATGAACTTTCTTGAGGAATCCCGGAACAGGCTGGTGCGCCTTTTATTCCCGTTTGCCGAGCGCTTTTACCTGGTCGTCTCTCTGGTGCTGATGGTGACCGCCTGGTCTCTTCCCGAAACCCTCTGGCAAATCAAAACCGTTCTTGTCTGGCTCTGGTTTGTAATCAGTGAAATTCACTCGGCGGGCGTTCTGGAACGGGACTATCTTCCCATACGACCCGGGAACAGCCCTTTTTACCGCGTTTACCGGTTTACCGGGCGGGTTTTCTTCCTCTTCCTGCCCGTTTTCCTGGTCATCCTGCTGATCCCGGGGCCGCTGTGGCTGAAGTGGCTTTTTTGCGGCGTGTTCTTCCTGGCCGTGATCCTCCGCGCAATGGGGGACTGGAAATACCGCCCGAAAAAGCCGGAGGAATCATAGCCTGCTTATGACAAAACAGCCGCCGGTTTCCCGACGGCCGAAGTCTGTCGAATGGATCCGGCGAAAGCCGGGTCTTTTTCATTGTAAAAGGGCAAAACAGGAGCGGGCGGCGGGCCATATTCCGTTCCACGGAACGCTGCCGCGATGCGAATCGAATCAGGGACGGGAAAAGAGCTGCGCGCAGTAAACCTTTCCGCCGGAAGTCTGATAGACCCCGATGCCGGTGCAGGTAAAGCCGGCATTCAGGATATTGCTCCGGTGCTCCGGAGAAAGCATCCACGCCGAGACGAGGGCGGCCGGGGACTCATAGCCGCGGGCAAGGTTTTCGCCTGCGCGGGAGTAGGAAACGCCGTACTGCGCGAACAGCGAGGCGGGGGTGGAGCCGTTCGGCCTGATATGCGAGAAGCGGGAGGAAGCTTCCTGCGCGCGGACGGCGGCCATGCTGTTCAGCCGGGCGGCCGCGGTCAGCGGCCTGAGCGAACGGGCGGCGCGCTGCTGGTTGACGAGGCGGAGCGTTTCGTTCCGGTACGCCTGCGCGGAGAAGCCGGCCGGGGCCGCATCGGACGCCGCAGGCGACGCGACGCCGCTTTCCCATCCCGCGGCCGCCGCAGGCGCCGCGGAAACCACCGTCAGGGCGGCGAGAGCGGCAATAACCGTGAGGACAAAAAACTTTCTTTTCATTTTCATTCCTCCTTGACTGCTGTGGATCAGCTGTGCGTCATGGGATGCAATGAAAAGGAAATAAAAAAAGTTCTGTTCAGACCACTGAACAGAACCCATTATTTATAAAAAATAATGAAATACTTTCGGCGGCCAGGCGATCATAATTCCGTGAGGAACCTTAGACCCAATAGCTTTGCGTCCCTGTCTTTCGGCAGGTTTGCCGGTATCGTTTTATTTCCTTTTATTCATTTTTCAATTATCTGCCTGTTATTTCCAGATCCAGTATAAGACCGATTCCGCCGGTTTGCAAGAGCTTTTTTGCAAAATCGCCGGATTTTTCGTCCGCGCGCAGGCCGCGCGCTTGTCCCCCGCAGACAAAACACCCGGAAGCGCCCCCCGCGCTCCCGCCGGGGCGGGCTTATTTTTAGCCCGACAAAACGGCCGGGCCTGACTGCGCGGGCACCGCGCCGGGCTCGAACCCCGGCTGCGGGGCGGAGGAGGGGGGCCGCCCGTCCACGTCTGTCAGCCTGGCCCGCACGATCAGCCGGTGGGTGCCGGTCAGGTAGGGCGTGCAGGTAATCAGCGTCAGCGCGGCGTTTTCGTCCGCAACGGGGTTCAGGACGTACACGTCCGTGGGCAGGACCGTAAAGGTTTTAAACACGGTGTAGGTGAAAACCCTGCCGCCTGCCTTCAGGATGACGCTGTCCCCCGCGGAAAGCTTGCTCAGGTAGCGGAACGAGGTCGTGTTGTGGCCGGCCAGGGCGCAGTTCCCGCCGCCGCCCGGCAGGGCCGTGCCGGTCACGTGGCCCACGCCGTAGCGCAGCTGCTGCTGCGAGCCCTCCAGAATGTGCTGCGACAGGCCCAGCTTCGGGATCTTGATGATCCCCAGCTCGGCGTACCGGGCCGGTTTCGCCTCCTGAGGCGCTTCGCTGCCCGGCAGAACCGCGGCGGAAGACGCGGGCCCGGGCGCGGAAGATACGCCGGGGGCCTGCGACGCGGTTTCCGCCGCGCCGTCCCAGACAATCGGCGGGGGATCGGGCAGGGCCGAGTCGCTCTGGCCGCCGCCGAAGACCGTCGCCCAGGGATAACGGTACGCCTCCGGGACGGCCACGGCCGCCAGAACGAGCAGGCCCGCGAGGATCAGCGCGAGGGAAAGCCTGTTCCGCTTCTTTCCCGTCCTTTTCATGGCCGGCCTCCTTCCCCTCCGCAGACGCTGAATCTTATCCCATCATTTATAACATAATTCTAAGCGTTTATAAATTTTTTTACGGAAATGACAAGATTCCTATAAATTTTTCCATGGGAATGGCGATATTAGAATCACAGAGCCGCGGGGGGTGAAATTGGAGAAAAATTTTAAGAATAATAATCGTTATTAGCATTGTAAAAGGGATCCGCGTCTGCTATACTAAAGCCATAAGCTGCGAAAAAAGGATTCAGGCTCCGGGCCGTTTCGCCACCGGGGGAAGAAGTCTTAAAAGACGTTCCGCACGGCCTTTCGGTCACAGCATGATGAATTTTCTAACCAAGCCCGCGCCGCGAGGACCGCATTGGCTCCGGCCGGGAAGATCTTTTACAGATTCAGGAGGGATATGCAATGAATGCACACAAAAAGGTCCGGAACGCCGCCGCGGCGATCGTCCTGTCCGTGGGCGTGGTTCTGTCGGCTTTGCTCACCTCGTTTCAGGTCGGGGCGGCGGCGGCGGACAAAACCGCCGTGCTTACCGATTCGGCGGTGTCCGTCACGCAGGACGGAAATCCAATTCCCGAGGGAGGCACAATAACCAGCACCAAACCGATTCATGTGTCGGTTTCCTTCGGCGTGCCGGTCGTGGGCGACGACCCGCCCCCGACGAATCCGGTACAGTGGAAAGACTCGGCGACTTTTGATTTGAGCAACGCCTTCAAAACGGCTCCGAGCGGTTCGTACGATCTAAAAGCGAAGGACGGCACGTTGGTCGGCCACGTCAGCTTCACGATGGGCGACGGCGGGGACAGCAAGATGGTGGTCGCCCACGTCCTCTTTGACGGGGAACAGAGCGTTTTTACGGATGAGGGTATCTCCCACGTAACCGGCAGGTTCGAGGCGGACTTCCAATACGACGCCAGCGGCGGCAGCGGCGACGCGGGGGACCACACGATCGCGATCCTTCAAAAAACATACACCGTCCATGTTCCCGACACGCCAATCGTCTATGATGTGCAAAAACAGGGGACGGCCGATCTGGCGGACAAAAGCGTCACGTGGAAGGTGACGGTTTCCGCGAAGCGGAACAACGCGCCCATCGATTTGAAGGGCTATCGGTTTTCCGACGACCTGACCAACGTGGGGGAGTACAAGGATTCTTCCTTCCAGGCCGGCCCCGATGCGGGCCCTTTAGCCGGCGCGACCCCGACCCAGAGCGGCCGGACGATTTCATATACCTTCCCCGAAGGCTCCACAAGCCCGCAGACGGTCCAATTCAAAACCAAGATTCCGGACGATGAGTATTATACCCAGAGCCAAACCACGATCCACAACACGGCGGAACTTTGGAAGGACGAAACCGAGGTCGCCAACGGACCGGGCACGGCCACCTTCACGCCGCAGTGGATTACAAAGAGCGGGTCGCCGAACGACAACGGCGGCGGCAGCGGTACATACAGCCCCGCGGACCGCACGATCACCTGGACGATCACCGCCAACGAGTACGGGGCGTCCCTGCCCAACGCCGTGATCACCGACGATCTGACAGGAGGGCTGACCGTTGACCCCGCTTACCATGCACAATGGTCAATATGGAATGGAACCGCCTGGGTGAGCCAGGGAAACGTCCCATCCACGGGCGATGAAACTCATCTGGTATATCCTCTTGGCACTATCAGCACTCCGGTCCAGCTCACCATCGTGACGAAGGTGCCGGATGATATCCCGAGCGATACCTACACGACCGGGGTCACCCGGTACAGCAATTCCGCCAGCATCAGTTGGGGGAACACGTGGGGAACCCCCGGTTTCTCCTCCGGTCCGGTGGACGTCGGCATCGGGTACAGCGCCATTACGAAAGCCGGCGCACCACATCCGTCGAACCAGACCGTTTCCTGGAGCATAACGGTGGATCCGAGGGGGCAGGCCAACTTCCCCGACAATCTGACGGTATACGACCTCCTTGTTTACGGGAAGGCGACGGACTTTAACATCAGTACCGTTTCGGGGATCCCCGCCGGGATCGCCGGAACAGATCTGACGCCGCGGTACGGCCAGAAATACGACGGCAATTTCAGCGGGCCGGCCGGCGTGACCGCGACCGTGATTCCAATTACGCAGGACGGCAGAACGGTCGCCGACCTGGTGAAGATCACCGGCCTTTCCAATGACGCTTCCAACGCCTTCTCCTTTGACAGCCGAATTGCGGACCCGGATATCTTCGCCGGGAACAAGCCAACCAAGGTATGGAATACCGCGGCCCTTTTCAGCGCCAGCCTGAAGCTGAACGCGGCGGACGCGCCTGTCGATTACCCGAGCAACATGCTTAAAAAAGAGATGCTGACCCGCGGGACCGACCCGTCCGACGCCGCGTCCGTCAACGGCGGCAGCATCACGACGGACCAAACGAAAGGCTTTGATTATCAGGACAGGTCCGTGATCTTCCGCCTGAGCGTCAACGCGGGCGGCCTTGACCTGAGCGAGACGAAAAACTACACGCTGGATCCGAACGGCGCTGCGCTCGGGAAGGCGACCGTCACCGACACTCTGCCCGACGGATGGGTGTTCGAACCGATCGCCGGCGGCGGGCCGAACTACCTGGTTTTTGCGGGAGATCAAAACCCGGACGGAACAAGAGTGACGGCGACAGGGGATCCGTTGACGGACGGCGTGACAACCGATGATTTTATCGGAAAAAATACCGCCTCCTTCACCTTTGCCCCCCTGAACCAGCCCTATGTGATCCTTGTGCGGGCAAAGCCCGCCGACGAGACCGCCGCCGGATATTTCAAGCAAAACGGCAGCGCGACCGTGAAGAACCGCGTGACGCTGAGCGCCGAAAACTGGACCCCGGGCGTGACCGCCGCGCAGGATGTTAAAATCGACGGCCATGTCGTGGGGAAAACCGAAACGCTTCCCGAGGCCGGCGTATTGAAGTGGGCGGTGGATTACAACCCCTCCGGCCTTACGCTGAACGCCACAAAGCTGGAAGACCGCCTGCCTGCCGGCGTCGATCTGCGCACGGATTCCCACGGGGCCCTGCTGCTCGACGGGAATATCACGGCGAACGAGCTGACCCTGAACCCGGACGGGAGCCTTGCCTTGGGAAGCCCCGTCGCGCTGACGCTCGGCGACACCGTGTCCTACGACAGCGTGAGCCGGCTCCTGACCTTTAAAATTCCGAACAGCGCAAAGGCCTACCGCTTCAGCTACCTCACCGATATCACAGGCGAGCCGGGCGCCAACGTGACCAACAACGTGTCGCTGTACGGGGTCGACTCCAATCCGGTGGAAACGCACGCGCAGTATGGTATTTCCAGCGCCGACGGCTCCGCGACCCTGCAAAGGAACGGCTGGATCAGCATCACCAAAAAGGATGGAAGCGATCAGCTTCTTCCCGGCGCCGAATTCAAGCTTTTCGCGTCGGACCGCACGACCGTCATCCGGCAGGGAACCACGGACAGCAGCGGCGTCCTCAAGCTCAAGGCAATCCCGGACGGCGAGTACATTCTGCGGGAAACGAGCGCGCCCACCGGGCTTGCCGTGGAAGGGGCGGACCATTCCGTGTCGGTCGCAACGAACGGAACGGCGGTCACGACCTCCGTCGACGGAAAAACCGGGACGCATTCCAATGCCGTTACGGTTTATGACCTTCCCTCCGGTACTGCCGGGAACCTGACCGTCAGCAAAGCGATCGCCGGGAACGCGGCCGATCCCACAAAAGAATTCACTTTCGCGCTGCGCCTGACCGGCGTGGGCGGCGCCAATGTGGATGGGAACTATTCCTATGTCGGCTCCGGCGTGCCGGGCGGAACGATCGCAATCACCAACGGCAGCGGCACCTTTTCGCTGGCCGGCGGGCAAAGCGTCACCATCCTGGGGCTGCCGGCGGGCGCGAAGTATCGGGTGACCGAGGCGGATTACTCCGGCGACGGATATTCCGCGTCGAGCAGCGGCGCGACCGGTACGATTGCCGCCGACGGTACGAAGAGCGCGTCGTTTACCAACACAAAGAACAGTTCCGGCGGCGGCGGCGGGCTGCCGCCCAGCAGCTCTGAGACGCCGTCCTCCGACACCAGCTCGGCGCCCTCCGCACCGACGCCCGGCGTATCGTCCGCCCCCGGCGCGTCCCAGTCCGTCGGCAGCGCTCCGGGCGGCGGAACAGTCTCCACCGGGCCGGCGGCGCTCTATATCAAGAAAGCCGATCCGGACGGCAAGGCGCTTTCCGGCGCGGAATTCACGCTGTTCGGCGCGGACGGCAAGGCGCTGCAAAAGAAAGTCACCGGCGCGAGCGGCGTTATCGTCTTCCGGAATCTGCCGGCGGGCGGTTACGTCGTCCGTGAGACAAAGGCCCCCGCGGGCTACAAGCTTTACAGCGGGCAGCTGGACGCGACCCTGACCGCCGGGCAGAAATCCGGCTATACCCTGCGGGACGCCCGCGAGGAAGACGACGCGGGGGTCCTCGGCTGGACTTCCGACGCCAGCCTGCCGAAAACGGGAGAGTTCCCCATCGCGCCTCTCGCGGCCGCGTGCGGGCTCCTGCTGATCGTCATAGGCGTCGTTGTCCGCCGCCCGGACCGGCGCAAAAAGCAGAAAAAATATCTGCACGGATAACAGGAACCAACCCGGCGGCCGTCGCCGCCGTCACCCGCATTTTGGGCGTCCGCAGTGAAAGCGGACGCCCAACGTTTCGTTATGCCGGCGAAACCGTTCCCCGGAAAGCACGGACCGCAGAGGGAAAACGACTCATGGATCCGCAAGCTGTGCCGCCTTACGCGTCCGTAATGGAATACGGGCTTTCTTTGCAGTAGAAATGGTATTCGTACAGCGGGGAAAAGCCCATGCCGGAATAGAGGGCAATCGCATTCCGGTTTTGGCTGCTCACAATCAGATATCCGTACCGCGCGCCCTGTTCCCTGCCGAAGCGCAGAATAGCTTTGCAGATGTCCGTCCCGATGCCCTTTCGCCGGTACGCTTCGTCCACATGGAGGTCGTAAATGCCCGCATATCCGCGCTCGGCCGTCCCGTACCCGCAGCCCACCGTTTTCCCGTCCGCAGCCGCTCTGACAAAGACGCCCGTGACCGCAAGGCTCCGCACGCAGCGGCGGCGGACTTCCGCCAGACCGGGGGCCGTCACGCCGGCCAGCCGGCAGGAAGTCTCCAGCCACTGTTCGTCCGGCGCGGGCGCACACTCGATTTCAGCGCCGGCGGGCGCGACGGCCGTTTCCAGCGGGCAGCGCATGGCGATCACCGTCTTTACGTCCCGGTATCCCCGCGAGAGCAGAAGCCCGGCAAGGCCCTTCTGCAGGACCGGGGTCACCTTGAAAACGGGCGGAATCCCGTTGGCGCCGAACAGCCCTTCGCAGAGCCGAATCTTCGCGGCGGTGCCGCCGCCCCCGGAATAGCGGAGCGGGCAGACGCAGTTCGCCCGGTAGGCGTAGCCCCGGCTGAGCCGCAGGACCCAGCCGTCCAGCAGCACCGTCTGCAGCGCGGGCATGGAGTTGAGCAGCGCTTCTTCGATGATTTCAATGCCGTCGATCATTTTCGTCGTCCTTTCTCCGGGGCGCGCTATTCGTGCAGGGTTCTTTCCTTTTTCAGCCGGAGGAACTTTCTGTAAATCCGGACAAAGCCGAAGGCCAGCAGAATGCCGAGCAGCAGGCCGAGGATCCCGGAAATCAGGTCGGCCGTCCGTCCGCTGCGCAGATACCCGAACAGGCCGTTATAGGCGCCGGAACACAGCACGAGGACGCCGAGCAGGCCGACGAGGGAGAAAATCCTTTTGAGGTGCCTGATTCTGGAATCAATATCGGAGAACAGGTCGAACCCGCCCTCCGAGGCTTTTTTCCGGAAATACACCCAGCGCAGGACAGAACCGAGATACTGCGCCCCGGTGTCCTCAACAAACCGGATGTATTTTTCGCTTTCCGGCCGCGTCGGCCAGTTGTCGAGCAGCTCGAGCCGGACGCAGTACTCGCCGGGTTCGCCGTCGTCAAAGAGATATTTGCAGAACCCGACCGCCGCAAGCTGCATCCCTCTTGCGGACATATCGTTCAGCCATTTTTCTTCCTTGTCGAAATCCCAGACACAGAATAATTTATGCACCGTGTGTCTCATCCGTATTGCCCCCTTCCAGAATCTTCCCGCCGTTGGACACCAGCTCGCGCAGCCTTCTCAGCTCGTTGTTTGCCGTGGCTTTGCCGAGCTCGGTAATCACGTAGTTTTTCTTTCTGCTGTTGCTCTCTTCCGGAAGAGCCCGGATCCAGTGCTTCTCAAGCATTGCGTTCAGCGCGCCGTAGAGGGTCCCGGCGGCGAGCCGGACCCTCCCCTGCGACAGCGCTTCAATCTTCTGCATGATTCCGTACCCATGAAGCGGGGAACAGACAGAAAGAAGGATATAATAGACGGCCTCCGTCAGCGCCATGTTTTCCGTTTCCATAATATATCGCCTCACGTTATATCTGATTGCGATATAATAGTAGCATCTGCCGCACGCTTTGTCAACACAGGAATGAAAAAATGTGGATAAAAAGGCGCGGCGGCGAGGGCCGCGAACGTCAAACAGGGCGCGCCCACCGTTTTGTGGGCGAGCCCTTCTGCGGCGGATCGCACGGGTCCGCTTTCAGGCCTTCACGCTGTTTTTCGAAACCACTCCGGTCAGCCGCTCCGACATGACGAGCATCAGGACCGCAAACACGATTAAATAGAGCGGATACGCGCCGATGCCGACATGGTCGGCGATGACGCCGAAGAGCGGGGGCATGAACGTGTTGCCGATGTAGGCGCAGGCCATCTGGATGCCGAGAATGGACTGCGAATTTTCTCCGCCGAAGTTCGAAGGCGTCGAGTGGATGATCGAGGGATAGATCGGGGCGCAGCCGAGGCCGATTACGACGAGCCCCAGCAGGGCGGGGATATCGCTCCCGACGGGAAGCCCGACCAGGACGACGCCGGCCATGACGGTTATGATCCCGATGCGGATCAGCCTTCTGTCCCCGGCTTTGTCGGCGATGCAGCCGGATAGGAACCTCCCGAAGGTGATGCCGAGGTAGAACAGCGACGCAAATTTTGCGGCGGTCTCGGAGTCAATCCCGCGGTAGCGGACAAGGTAACTGCTCGCCCACAGCCCCGTCGTGCTTTCGAGGGCGCAGTAGCCGAAAAAAGTGACAAGCACGAGCTTGACTCCCCTGATTTTCAGGGCCCGCGGCAGGCTCAGAGCCGCCGCGGGCGCGCCGCCGTCCCTTTCACCGGCGGCCGACGTCCTCTTCCAGAGGGGAAGGCTGAGGAAGATCACCGCGGTCAGCACAATCTGAATCCCGGCGACGGAACGGTAGCCGCTGTTCCAGCCCCATCCGTTCGCCAGGCAGTAGCCCATGATATAAGGGCCCACCGACGCCCCGATACCCCAGCAGCAGTGCAGCCAGTTCATATGGCGGGAGGCGTAGTGCAGCGCAACGTAATTGTTCAGGGCCGCGTCGACCGCACCCGCGCCCAGCCCGTACGGGATCGCCCACAGGCAGAGGGCCGGCAGAGAGCCGGAAATGGAAAAGCCGAACAGCGCGGCCGCAGTCAGCAGCACGCTGGCTGCGGTGACAAGCCCCGCGCCGAGCTTCCTTGTCAGCCGGTCGGAAAGCAGGCTGGATACGATGGTGCCGCCGGCTATGATCATGGTCACAATGCCGGCAGAGGAAAGCGGGACACCGAGCTGTCTGTACATAACGGGCCACGCCGAGCCGAGCAGCGTGTCGGGCAGGCCGAGGCTGACAAACGCAAGGTAGATGACGGCGAGCAGAATTGAATACATAAATGTTCCGGGCTCCTCTGTTGGAATAATCCGTCAGGCGGTTTCGCCGCCGAAAAGCTTCCGGGTGAAAATCCCCTTCAGAAGCGTTCCGCAAACGGCCGTGTTTCGACAGTTATTTTATCATAAAAAGCAAAAGAAGTCGATTCTTTGGAACGTCTTCTTCCGGATAAAATGTGCGGCTGGGTTTTCAATCCACCGATTTCAAAGACTCCAGCATGTCGATATTTTTAATCCTCGGCTTCATGCACTGGTCGACAACCCAGGTGAAGAACATTGTCAGCGCTGCGGCGCCGAGATAGCCCTGCCACGTAAGGTCGCGCGTAAGCAGAATCATGTCCGGCTCCACGGTCGCGATGACCGCACGGTACAGGAAGACGCCCCCGAACAGCCCCAGCAGGCAGCCGACGACCGACAGAATCCACGTCTCGCGGAAAATGTGGCTGTAGGTTTCTTTATCGTAAAAGCCAAGCACCTTGAGGGTCGCCAGTTCCCTCTGCCGCTCGCCGACGTTGATGTTCGTCAGGTTATAGAGGACAACGAACGCAAGCAGCCCCGCCGAAATAATCAGGATCCAGATGATATTGTCCACGCTGTTGATCGAGGTCCTGATATTCCCCATCAGATCGTCGGTGAAAGAAATCACGCCGACGTCCGGGGCAGGCGACAGATAAGTCTTGATCTGGTCGCTTGTATGGCCGTCCGACCGAATCACAAAGAACTGGTTGTATTCCGGGTCCGCCCCGAACGCCTGCCGGTAGGCCGTTTTGCCGAGGTAGACGAAATTGAGCGCGTAATTTTTGGTGATGCCCGTGACCCTGACGGCGTGCCGCTGGTCCTCGTCCAGGTACTTGACCAGAATGGTGTCGCCGACATCCGCATGCAGATCCATCGCCAGCTTTTCGGTGATGACCGCACTCCCCTCGCCGAACGGAAGCGGCTTCCCCTTCGGATCGCTCAGCGTGATATAATCGGTCAGCTTCTTCGCATCCTCCGGGGAGACGACATAGACGTTATAGGTGTCGTCCCCGCCGCTCTTGGGGCTCGCCTCGGCGGATTTGTAAAGCACCTGCGTCGATTTCTCGAAATAGGCGCCGTTCGACAGCAGCGAGGTAAGCTGCGGGGAAGGTTCTTTGCCGCTGAACCCGACCGAGAGATCGTAATGGAGAATTCCGCCGAACTGCCCGTTCAGGATCGTGTTGACCGCATTTTTTGCGCCGAAGGCCGTCACCACCAAGGCCGTGCAGCCGAGGATGCCGATCAGCGTCATCGTCAGGCGTTTTTTGTTCAGGCCGAGGTTTCTTACCGTCACCTTCTTGGTAAAGGAGAGGCGGCTCCAGACGGGCTTCACATACTCCAGAAAGACGCGCTTGCCGCTCTTCGGGGCCTTGGGCCGCATCAGCTCCGCCGGGGACTCGAGCAGAGATTTCTTCGCGGCAATGCCGGTGGAAAGGGTGATGATAAAGACCGTCGCGAAAATGGACGCGGCCGCGATGCCCGGGTAAAAGGCCGGCGTCATTTCCGGCAGCGCGAACACGATTCCGTAGGCGCCCCAGATGATGGTGGGAAGCAGCCAGAACCCCAGAAGCACGCCGGCAATGCTGCCAATCAGGCTGGCGGAGGCGGCATATTTCAGATATCTGCCCGCAATCCGCGCGTTGGAATAGCCGAGCGCCTCGAACGTGCCGATCAGCGTTCTGTCTTCGTCCACCATGCGGGTCATTGTGGTAAGGCAGACCAGCGCGGCCACAAGGAAGAAGATGAGCGGGAAAACGGTCGCAAGGTCGTGCATGCGGCTGGTGTCGTCCTCATAATTGACGAACGATTCGTTCCTGTCCCGGTCCAGAACGTACCATTTCGGCTCGCCCAGGCCGGAAAGCTTTTTCTCCCCGTCTTCAATCTTCTGCTTCGCGTCCGCCAGCTTTGTGTCGGCCTCCGCCTTCTGGCTGTCATACTCCCGCCGCTTTTGGGCCAGCTCGTTTTCCCCGTCCGCGATTTTCGACGCGGCATCGCCGAGCTTCGTTTCCGCGTCGGCGAACTTGCGGCCGGCTTCGGCTTTTTTACCGTTATACTCGCTCCGTTCCGCCGCAAGCCCGGTTTCGCCGCCCCGGATTTTCGCCGCGGCGCCGTCAAGCTCCGCCTTGGCGGCCGCGAGCTTTGTGTCGGCCTCCGTCTCCTTTTCGCCGTATTCCCGCTGCTTTGCGGCAAGCCCGGCTTCCCCGTCCGCAATTTTTGCCGCGGCGCCGTCAAGCTGCGCTTTGGCGGCGGAAAGCTTTGTTTCGGCTTCCGCCTTCCGGGCATCGTACTCCTCCAGGCCCTTCCGGTAATCCTGTTTTGCCGAAGCCAGTTTGCTGCTCCCCTCCGAAAGCTGCGTCCGGGCGCTTCCAAGCGCCGCGGAGTTTGCGGCATATTCCGCCTCGCCGCTCTCAAGCGTCTGTCTGACGGCGGCGAGCTGCGCCTGCCCCTGATCTATCTGCGACTTTGCGGCGGCGTATGCCTCCGGGGTGAGGGTGTCTTTGATCGACTCCAGATAGGCTTCCTGCTGCGCGAGCGAATCCGCCTGGCTGTTATAGCCGCTCCAGCCGCTGTCCAGCTGTGCGCGGGCCGCTTCCAGCGAAGCCTGCGACGCCTGAAATTCACTCTGTTTCCCCGCCAGCTCGTTTTCGCCGGCCGAGATTTGCGCCGCCGCGGCGCCAAGCTGTCCCTCGGCGTCGGCGAGCTGCCGGTCTGCGTCCGCTTTCTGACGGTCGTATTCGGCCAGCCCGTCGGCGTACTGTTTCTTTGCGTCCGCCAGTGCCTGCGCGCCGTCGTCGAGTTTGGCTTTCGCGCCTGACAGCTGCCGGCCGGCCTCCGTCTTCTGCCTGCCGTATTCGGCCAGCCCGTCGGTATATTTTTTCTTTGCGTCCGCCAGCGTCTGCGCGCCGCCGTTGAGTTTCGCCTTCGCGTCGGCAAGCTGCCGGTCGGCGTCCGCCTTCTGCCTGTTGTATTCGGCCAGCCCGTCGGCGTATTGTTTCTTCGCGTCCGCCAGCGTCCGCGCGCCGCCGTCGAGTTTCGCTTCCGCATCCGCCAGTTTTTCTTTCGTCTCTTTTTCGGCGTCTTTGTATTGATTGTCCGCATCGGCCAGATCCGACCGGAGCTGGTCGCGGCGGAGCGTCTGGCGCTTTCCGGCCAGCGCTTCCAGGCGTTTTACCGTGGCGTCCGTGCAGTCGAAATACCCGCTTCCGAACGCGTTCAGCCCTTTGGCGCCTTTTACCGTCACGTACAGATCGGTGTAGCCGTCCGCAATGAAATTTTTCTGCGGTATGTACAGGATGTAATTGAGCACTCCGTTGCCGACGGAGGTGTTCCCCTGCATAAAAGAGAGGTAGTACGGCGACTCGGCGATGCCGACAATCTTATATTCCGTCAGGTCGACGGTGTCGGTCAGGGCGCTGTTGGAATTTTTATTGAGGGAAACCGTGCTGCCGAGGGTAATGTTTTTGAGGCCGATGGACGGGCGGACGATAATCGCCTCGTTTTTGCTTTGCGGCCGGCGCCCGCTGATGAGCTTCAGCTGGTTGATATTGTCCGCGTCGGCCGGATCCGCCGATTCGGGCAGGCCGTTTAACCGGAAAGAGTAGTCCTTATCCCCGACCGTTCCCGTCGCGTCCACAAAGTTGCTTGCCATGACGCCCGAAACGCCCTCGGCGCCGCGGATCGCCTGCACGTCTTCGCCGCCGAAGCCGTAGGCAGAAAGCATGCGGACGTCCATGACGTTCTGCGCGTCGTAATAGGCATCCCCGGCCTGCTTCATGTCGGGCGAGACGGCGGCCAGCCCGGCGAATACGCCCGCCCCCAGAAAAGAAATAACGGCGATGGAAAGGAAGCGGGCCAGCGAGCCTTTCACGGCCCGTCCCGCGCTTTTCTGAAACGACGTGCTTTTCATCATCACCACTCAATCCTTTCCGCAGGCATGGGCCTGGGGTTCTCACGCATCTCCGAAACCGTGCCGTTATTGATGCGGATGACCCGGTCGCCGATTGCTTCAAAAGCCGAGTTATGCGTGATGATGACGACGGTCTTCCCGTTGCTGCGGCAGGTGTTCTGCAGCAGCTTCAGGATGTTTTTGCCCGTGACATAGTCCAGCGCGCCCGTGGGCTCGTCGCAGAGCATCAGCTTCGGGTTTTTGGCCAGTGCGCGCGCAATCGCGACGCGCTGCTGCTCGCCGCCGGAAAGCTGAGACGGAAAGTTCTGCAGCCGCTCGCCGAGGCCGACGTCAATCAGGCACTGTTCCGCGTCAAGAGGGTTTTTGCAAATCTGCGACGCAAGCTCTACGTTTTCCAGCGTGGTCAGATTCTGCACGAGGTTGTAGAACTGAAAGACGAAGCCGATCTCCTCGCGGCGGTAGCGGATCAGCTGGCTGCGGCTGTACCGGCTGATTTCGGCGCCGTCCAGAAAGATCCCGCCCGACGTGCAGGCGTCCATGCCCCCGAGCATATTGAGGACCGTCGTCTTGCCCGCCCCGGAAGGGCCGACAATGACGACAAGCTCCCCTTCCTCTATCGTGAAGTCGACGCCTCTTACCGCCTCGACCTTGACCTCGCCGCTTTGGTATACCTTGCAGACGTTTCTGAACTCTACAAACGCCATAAGACAATCGCCCCTGTTCTTATTCCATTGATAGTTCTGTTGCGGCTTTAAAAGAATAAAAAATGCATCAATCTTTTTTCAATTTAAAACTATAGTTGATTTATTAACTTGAGTCTATTATAATAAAAAGTGCATCAAACGGCAATCATCAATTTGGTGAATTCGTGTCAATTAATCAACACGATTTCTATTCTTTGTCTATTTTGGAGAAAAAATATGGACGGTGAAAACGCGGATCGCCGCGTAAGGAAAACAAAAAAGCAGCTCCGTCAGGGTTTGACGGAGCTGCTTGAAACAAAAAGCGCAAAAGACATCACGGTCAGGGAATTGTCCGATCTGGTCGACATCAACCGGGGAACGTTTTACCTGCATTACAAAGATATTTTCGACATGATCGAACAGATTGAAGAGGAAATGTTTGAGGATTTTCAAAACGCGCTGGACCAGCACCCGTCGACGGCCCTAAACGGGAAGCCTCTGCCGATGCTGATCGACGTCTTTCGCTTTGTGGCCGGGAACGCCGATATGTGCAGAGCCCTCATCGGGAAAAACGGAGATCTGGCGTTCGTCAACCGCCTGAAAAACCTGGTGAAGGATCGCTGCCTGAACGACTGGATGAAGCTGTTCAATACGGAAAAGTCGCAGAACTTCGAGTATTTTTACTCCTTTATCGTGGCCGGCTGCATCGGGCTTTTCCAGAACTGGCTGGAAAACGGGCTGAAGGAATCGCCGGAGCATATGGCCTCTCTGGCCGAGCAGATGATCATGACCGGGATCGGCGTGATTCAATAAAGGCTTTTATTCCGCGCTTTTCCCGGCACCCGGTGACCGCCGGAATTCCGGCCGCCGGCAATCGGGATTTTTCCTCCGCGGCCGCAGCGGGACAGGGCGCGCACCATGCCGGGACGGATCCATTCCGTCTTCGGCCCGGGAACGCCCCTGTCATTTTTCATTTTCCCTCAGCCGGCCGAGCGTTCCGCCCGGGTGCCGCCTGACGTATTCTTCCGGGGTAAGCCCCCGGATGTTCTGCAGCACGACGCTGAGGCCCTGCAGCACGAAGATCTCGGCCAGAATGGAAGCGCGCGGCGCGCGGTTCAGCGGGCCTCCCTCCTGCTTCACGCCGGCATACAGGCAGGCGTCCCCCTGCCCGGCGAGCCAGGACTGCAGATTGCCGGTCACAGAAATCACCTTGCAGCCGTTGTTCTTCACAGCCGTGACGGTGGACTTCAGCTCGGCCGTTTCTCCGCTGTTGGAGATGCAGATGACCACGTCCCCCGGGACCAGCTGGCCGCACGACCCGTGGACCGCTTCGGTGCCGTGCAGGTAATAGGTCGGCGTCCCGGTGGAGGACAGAAGCGAGGCCATATACTCCGCCACATGGGACGGCTTTCCGATGCCCGTGATGTGCACGCGGTTGCCGTTTCTCTGGGCTGTCAGGATCAGCTCCACGGCCTTTTCGTAATTCTGGGCCGAAACGGCCTGTGTCAGTTCGTCAAATTCCTGCTTCGAAACCGCCGTGAATTTCTGCAGCGCCTCGCGGCTTTCCGCTTCAAGCATCGTACCGCTCCCCTTCCGTCAGTTTATCAAGCAGCGAAAGATCAAAGTCGGAGGGCGCTTCCCGTCTCATAAAGGCGGCGACCTCCCGAACGGTCGGCAGCGACGGCTGCGCGCCCATGCGCGAAACCGTCAGGGTCGCCGTATAGTTTGCAAAGGTAAGCGCCTGCCCGTGGTCCATCCCTGCGCACACGCCCGTCGCAAACGCGCCGACAAAGGAGTCGCCCGCGGCGGTCGGGTCCAGCACCTTCACGACATCCACACAAGGCCGGTAAATGAATTCGCCGCCGCCGGCTATCACCGCGCCGGCATTGCCCAGGGTGATCACCACGTTTTTCACGCCCCGCGAAAGCAGCGAGCCGACGGCCTTTTTTACGTCGTCCCGGTCGACGGACTTTCCCGCTTTCCGGATCGGGATGCCCGTCAGATCCGCGGCCTCGTGTTCGTTGGGCGAAAGATACGTCAGGCGCGACAGCAACTCCGGGGAAAGGGGCGCGGACGGGGCGGAATTCAGCATGACCGGGACGCCTTTGTCAAAGGCATAGCGGGCCACCGCCTCGTTGACGGCCATCGGGATTTCGAGTTGGAGCATGACCATGTCGTACCGGCCGACGGTGTCCTTTAAGAAGGCGACGTCGCCGGGCGTGATGGTCATATTGGCGCCGGGGACCACAATGATTCTGTTCCCGGTTTCTCCGTCTTCGCCGGTCTCGAGGATGATGTCTCCGACGGCGGAGGACACCTCCGGGCTGACGGAGATAAATTCGGTGTTCACGCCGGATTCCCTGCAGGACCGGACAAGGCTTCTGCCGAAGTCGTCGTCCCCCACCTTCCCCACCATGGTCACCTCGGCGCCGAGACGCGCCGCCTGCACCGCCTGGTTCGCCCCTTTGCCGCCCGGCGCCGTGCGAAAGCTTTTCCCCAGCACCGTCGCCCCGGACCCGGGGAACCGCTCCGTATTCACGGTCAGATCCATGACCAGGCTTCCGACCACCAGTATTTTCGGCTTTCTGTTCATAACGGTCCTTCCTCTTTTCACAACGCGGGATGTTTTTTCGGCATCCGTCAGACAATTTCCAGGTAATCCTTATCGGGCAGCTCCGGGAAAGGCGCGGCCGGCAGCGTCTGGTACCAGTAGCACACGGAAGCAATGTCGTCCTGAAGAGGCAGATACCTGCCGTCCGGCCGCCACCCAAGCGCCTGTATGGTGACCCTCAGGTCCGACTCGAAGCGGATGGGATCCGCAATGTGCCAGCGGTACATGGTGAACCGCTGCTGGCTTTTGTACAGTCCGTCCTGTTCCGAGACATAGGGGAACCCGGCATATGCGGTTGAAAAGGGTTCATACTGGTGCGTCTTCTGGTTTTCAAAGTCATAGGAACCGCAGAAATAATCTTCCGTTCCCGTGCCGCAGATCGTGGGGTATTCCCCGTCGCCGTCGAGGTAGAACTTCATTTCCCCTTCCCCCCACCAGCCGGAGCTGTTGGTCTGCCAGGCAAGGAAGGTGCCGACGTACTGCCCTTTGCCCCTGATGCCGTCCGCAATGGTGTAAACCTGCCGGTACGGCAGCGGGTTGACCCGGCGGAACTGCGCGTGAAAATACGCGGCGTCCTCCGGAATTTGGACCAGCGTATAATCAATCTGGTAATACATCGTGACCGGATTGCCGTCCCGGTTTTCCAGTTCCATCCTGCAGTGCCTGCGGAACGGCATCGGCCAGTAGCAGTTAAACGCGCTGCCTGGGTTCACGCAGACGGCAAGAGAGTTCACGGGGGCGAACTCCTCCCAGCAGCTTGCAAAAAAATCGCCGACAGGGCACTCGACCGAGGGCGCTTCCTGCCCGTCCCAGTAAATGCGCAGAATGGTGTTCCTCCATCTGCCGGTAGGCGTCAGCCAGAAATGCTGAATGCACCCGGGGCCCTCGATCTCCGCAATCGTGAACTTCTGCCTGGGCGGAATCACGACATACGGGTTGATCTTCCACCCTTTTCCCAAAGTCTCCGCGGCCTTTCGGGCGGAGCCGTTCTCCAGCTCGCACATGCCGCCCCTGCCTTTTGCGCCCGTATTATTTTCGGGAGAAATCGACCTTGTCTTCGCATCGGAAAGGAGAAATAAATTGCCCATATCTGTATTAAGACCGTTAAAGCTCATAAACCTGTTTCCTTTCAGAAGAACTTTTATCTGCTGACAATTTCAACGCCGTCCAGAGAGCCGTACAGGACTTCGGCGCTGTCCGTGATTTTTCCGGTGTTTGGATCCTCTTTCATGCGGTAAATGCCCCAGGCGGAACCGCAGCTGAAGAAAGTGGAAAAGTTCTCGCGGTGAATCACCGGCTGAAAATATAATTTCCGGCCGACCATGTCGCAATGGTATCCGCTTAACGATAAAAGCAGGCCGTAGCTGGCAAGGGACCGCGCATAGTGGTGCCCGCACTCCACTTCGTCCCAGGGGCTGCGCTTCACCCCGTCCTGACGGCTGCGCACCGCCTCCACAAGCTTCAGGCCCTGCTGTACAAAGCCTTCGTAAATCAGGTGTGCGGCGACCTGGTACTCCACGCCCGTCCAGACTTCGTCGCTGTAAACGAACGGCAGGGCCGGACGCCCCCCGTGCGGCCACGTGCACAGCAGCAGCCCCGGCTCGTCGTTCAGCGCGTAGGTGCGCTGAAGGTTGCAGTGGTCTTCCATGCTTTCCCTGAAATTATACCGGAAGACCGAGGCAAGCGCTTTTTTCACATGATCAGGGTTTAGTACGTAGCCGAGCCCGTTGACGTGCGCCAGCTCCTGACCGAAAAGCTGGTCCGACAGGCACCCGGAGCCGAACTGGTACTTGTACTCGTCCACGTCTTCGATTTTCTGCTGGTAATACTCCCCGTTGAACGTGGCTTCGTCGAGAATCTTCGACGCCTTTTCGCGGATGGACGCATATTTTGCCTTTGTTTTCATATCGCCGAGATATCCGCAGATTTCTTCTCCGGCGCGCAGCGCGGCCAGATAAATCGAATTGACCATCGAATTCAGCCCGTAGAATTCAATGTCGTAGGTATTGTGCTGCCGGCTGTCGAGCACGCCGTCCCCGTCGCTGTCCCAGTTCTTGAAGGCGAACTCCAGCGCCTTTCTGGCTTTTGGCCAAAGCTCCCGCAGAAAGCCGTCGTCCCCGCTGAACTTCCAGTCGCGATACAGGCGTATGATGCAGCCCATCTGCCCGTCCGCGGCAGGCGGGAACTCCCACGCGGGGTCCCCGAGGTATTTCCTTGCCCGGAACGTCATGCGTCCGTCGCCGTCGGTTTCCGTCAGAAATTCCGTCCTCCGCATGGAACGCTCGAGCTCCGGGAAAAGGAACGCCAGCGTCTGGGCATAGTTCCAGACATGCGTGCAGTTCCCGTCGCAGCAGCCCGCGTTGTCGAAGCAGCCCTCGTAGGCAAAGAATGTGCCGTCCTCCACGCGGAAGCAGGTGTTGCTGCGGATGACCGTGATGTTGGACGCCACGGCGTCGAGGACGGAATCCGGATAAGTGCTCGTGTACAAAGCACGCTGAAACGCCCTGCTGCCTGCTTCCAGCCGGTCCATGTTCCGCGCGAGGTATTCCGCTGTGCGCAGGCTCGGCCCGAAACGCGCGCAATAATTCCGAATCAGCGGCCTGCCGGTCTCGCGGATATCCTGAAGCTGATCCCAGGAGCGAATCCGGTTGGGGTGGTACCAAGTAAGAAGGAATTCGAATTCGCGCTCTTCCCCCGCCGGAATTTCCTTTTTCACGCAGAGGGAAGCCATTTTAATGTCGCTCTGGTGCATCCGGTTGCCTTTCGCGCTCAGGGTGCGGCCCTCCGTCAGCTCCCCGTCCTCAGAAAAATCGTTCCAGAAATCCTGCAGGCCGTCCCACCAGGCCCCCTCGTTCCAGTATTCGAGGTAAGTGGGGCTGCTTTCCGTGGTCATGAACGCCATGTCCATGTACGCGAGATCCTGTTCGGTCCTGCTGCCGGTCGAGAAACGGATCCCGCGGCAGCTTCCGCCTTCGACGTACCGGTTCAGGCTTTCCCCGCGGAAGAGGGGCTTCGTGAACAGATCCTGCCCGGAATAGTTGCACAGGTTGGCAAACGATCCCGCGACGCTCACTTCCTGCGTCTGCGAAGAGGTATTGCGCACCCGGTAGCGGATGACCGCGCCGGGCAGGGAGGAGTCGTCGGTATTCAGCGGGATAAACGGCGTAAACGCCTCCATGACGGCGGACATCGGGGCCCCGTCGTCCAGCAGACGGACCTGAACGAACGGGTAGCGGCCGCACATCTCCGAATGGCGGAAGCGGGGCAGCCCGCCGATTTCCCATGCATTGAACCCGTGGGAACGGTTGAACGGAGGCTGCTCGCGGGCTTCCAGCGCCTTCAGGACGGTCTTTCCGTCCTCGCCTTTCGCCCGGATGGCAAAAAAAGTGTAGGGGGAACGAAATCCCTTTTTCGGGGTGTTGAAAATCTCGAAATCCGTCAGGCCGCCGCGCTGGTCGACGGAGATGTTGCCGGTCCCGATTCCGCCGAGCAGAAAGCGCGCCGCGCAGGCCGTCTCGTCGTACGTAATGCCGGGAAAGGGGCGCCGGATCCCGGCGGCCGGTTTTGGTTCCAGTTCTCTCTTCATAAAAATACTCCCGTTCTGAAATCGTATGTCTAGCCTTTGATTCCGGCGCTGGCAATGCCCTGGATGTAGTACTTCTGCAGGCAGATGAAGATGAGGATAATCGGCAGCGTGCAGACCATGGAGCCGGCAAAAATCGCACCCCAGTCGCTGTAATGCTCGCCGGTCAGGTAATTCAGCCCGACCTGAATCAGGTATTTGTCCGGCGTCGTCAGCACGGTAAGCGGCCAGATGAAGCCGTCCCACTGGCCCATGAACGTCATCAGACCCAGGGTGATGAGATGCGGCCTGACAAGCGGAAGGTAGATCTTGAAATAAATCCCCAGCCTGCCGCTGCCGTCGATCGACGCCGCTTCCTCCAGCTCTTTCGGGATCCCCAGAAAGCTCTGCCTGAGGTAGAAGATGCCGAACGCGCCGCCGAGCGCGGGCAGAATCAGCGCGAGGTAGTTGTCCATCAGCCCCATGTTTTTAATCAGCAGATAGGACGGAAGAAGCATTACTTCGCCCGGCACAATCAGCGTGACGAGCAGGATGGGGAAAATAATGTTTTTCCCCGCAAAATTGATTCTCGCGAATGCAAACGCCGCCATGGAGTTCAGCAAAAGGCTGACGGCCGTGACGACCACCGCGACGAACACGGTGTTGAGCATATACCGCAGGAACGGATAATCCGCGAAAAGGGTCTTGTAGTTGTCAAACGTCACGGTATCCGGAATGAAAAGCTTCAGATTCAAATCCGTATGCAGGCCGATTTCTTCCGTGATCCGGAACGAATTGCCCAGCACCCAGAGAATCGGAATCAGCACGATAAAAGCAGCGATGGCAAAGACGACATAGGTGACGAGGTGCCCGACCGGGCTTTTCCCCAGCTTTGAATTCATGTTACCGCCTCCACATAAAGTATGGGACTTCCCGAGAGCTGCCGTCAGTCCTCTTCTTTTTCTACCTTCATCTGAATGATGGTCAGAGCGAACACAACGACGAACAGGCAGATCGACATGGCTGTGGCGCTTCCCATATCGTTCATCCTGAAAGCGGTATTCCAGATATAGTGCACCAGGGTGTCCGTGTTGCCCAGAGGCCCGCCGCCCGTCATAATGTAAATCGGAGTGAATATCTTAAACGAGTCGATAATCGTCATAATCAAAATAAAATAAGTGGTCCGCTTCAGCAGCGGAAGCGTGATGGAAATGAACCTTCTGAATGCAGAGGCCCCGTCCAGATAAGAGGATTCATATAATTCTTTCGGGATGTCCTGCAGCCCGGCCAGAAAGAGCACCATATACCAGCCCCAGCTTTTCCAGATGCACACGACGATGACTGCGAGCATGGCCTGGTTCGGGTCCACCAGAAACTGCTGCTGGGGAATGTGCAGAAAAGCGAGGACGCTGTTCGCCAGCCCGTAATTCGGGTCGTAAATCATCTTCCAGAAAATAGACACCACGACAAAGGACATGACGACCGGGAAGAAAAAAACCGTTCTGAAAAAGGTGACCCCTTTGATGGCCTGGTTGACCAGCACTGCAAACAGCAGGGCAATGCCCGTCTGAACGGGGACGACCACAGCCGCGAAGAAGGCGGTGTTCCGGAAGGTCTGCCAGAAAGAGGGGTCCTTGAAAAAGCCTATGTAATTGGAGAAGCCCGCAAAGGTCGCCGTCCCGCCGGCCAGCATGTTGAACTTCTGGAAGCTCATGACAAAAACGTTCGCGGCCGGGTAGATGCCGAACACCGCAATAATGGCCACCGGCAGCAGGATAAAAGCATAGCCCTCGATATTGTCGACCGTCTTCCTGCCGAGTGGTTTCGAGCGTCTGAAAGCGCGTCTGTCGTCATTCATTTCTTTCACCCCAATGTAAATTAACGATGCCTTATCATAAAATTCTATATCTGCCGTCCGCGGGGAAGCCTGCAAACGGCAGATATGAGGGCTTCAGCAGAAATTACTTTTTACTGTCGTCGATCGCTTTCTGCATATCCTGCGCATACTTTTTCACTGTCGCCGCCGGGTCCTTGCCAAAGGCGACGTCGTTGAATGTCTTGTTCAGGGCTTCGGAAATTTTGGGGTAAACCGGCGTAACCGGCCTCGCGGCCGCGCCGTTCATCAGCTGGTCTTTAATCGGCTGGTACAGCTCGGTGTTGAGCAGGGAGGATTCCTGAACCAGGGATTTTCTTGCCGGCAGATCGCCCGTTGCGTCCGTCCTGCTCTTGCTGTCTTCCTTGCCCGTGAGCTGCTTGACGAACTCCCAGGCTGCTTCCGGGTTCTTGCACTGCGTGGTGATGCCCACGTCCCAGCTTCCGGTCGGGCTTGCCGCCTTCGTGTTCTTCGGGAGCGGCGAGGTGCCCACGTTGAACTTCGGATATTTGTCCTTCAGCGTTCCGAATTCCCACGGGCCGATGAAAGTCATCGCGATTTTGCCTGTTTCAAACCCGTTTGTAATGGCCTGTTTCGGCGCGATTCCGTTGGTGTAGAACTTCTGGAAGAACTTCAGCGTTTCAATATTCTGGTCGCTGTCGAAAACGCCGGCCGCTTTGGATCCGTCTTCGCTCAGGACACTGCCGCCGCCCTGGCCGATCCACGAAATCAGCCCGTAGGTGGCGCCTTCGCTGACTTCCGTCACCGCCGCCATGGAAGGAGACGCCCCGTATACCTTGACTTTGCCGTTGGCGTCTTTCTGGGTCAGCTTGCTCGCGGCGTCATAGAACTGATCCCAGGTCCAGGCGTCCGCCACGGTCTTCGGGGGCTTGATGCCCGCTTTGTCCGTAAGATCCTTGTTGTAGAAAATGCAGAGGTTCGCTTCGTTCAGGGGCGCGGCGTAAATTTTGCCGTTGTACTGCATGGCCTGCTGGCTGGAATCCAGCAAATCCTCGAAATCGCTTTTGTCCCAGTAATCGTTCAGCGGAGCCAACGCGCCGTTCGCAGCATAGCTGGCGAGGTTCGGCGTGTCAATCCAGATGACGTCGGCACCCGTTCCGGAAGAAAGCGCGAGCCTGACTTTGTTTTCGTACTCCGTGTAAGGAACGTTGACCCACGTAATCTTGATGCCCGGGAATTTTTCGTTCAGCTTTTTCACGCTGCCGTCAATCGCCTTGGTGAACACGTCTTTTCCGTCCGACGCATGGGCATAGGTCAGGACCTTGATTTCCGCGTTTAAATCCTTCTGCCCGGAAGACGCGGCAGAAACCGACGAGTCCGCCGCGGAAGACGCCGCAGAAGACGCCGCAGTGGGCGACGTTCCGCAGCCGGTCAGCGCCGCAGATGCCGCCATGAGCGCTGCGCTCAGCAGGGCTATGGCTTTCAAACTTTTTCTCATAAGCTTATCTCCTCCTGAAAATTTTATTTAAAAAGCGTATTCCCCGGGGAAACGCTCTTTAAAATTACCGGTGGGTTGCCCTTGTTTCTGCTGGTTTAAGAGAATTATGGGCGTTTCTTTGTGGAATCGATTCCATACGGAAGCAGTGCTAATTTCCAACATATCTATGGTCATATGGTAGTTGAATCCTAATTTACAGTTCAGCAGTTAAGATATTATCAACTATTTTCCTTATATAATTTATTGTTTTCTATGTTTCATGTACAACACTGTTTGTTGGTATTATAGCACCGCCTTGGGAAAGAATCAATAGATTATAGTATCGATTCCATGTTTTTTTCACAAAACTATTGCTTACGGTGGATAACACCGTTATAATTTAGAAGAAGAAAACCAGGAAGAAGGGAACGGCCCTTTGGGAAACAGGAGTATTTACGAGATTTCAAAAATCACCGGTTTTTCGCCCTCCACCGTTTCGAGAGCGCTCAGCCACACCGGTTATTGCAGTGAAAAAGCCAAAAAAGTCATCATTTCGACCGCCGAAGAAATCGGTTTTCGCCCCTCTTCTTCTGCCCGCACCCTGAAAAGCAACCGCACGAACCGGATTCTGTTCTGTATTCCGGATATCTGCAATCCATTCTATTTCGACATGATTCGCGGTGCCAATAACGTTTTCGACCAGCACGGCGTCTATTCCATGCTGTGCTATACCAAACACAGCCTGAAAGAAGAGCTGAAATTTGTCGATCTGCTGATGGAGCATCAGGGCGACGGCATGATTTTTGTGTCTTTCAACTTCTGCGACGAAAACATCCGCGCAATTCAGAAAAGCGGGCGCCCCACGGTGCTGACAAATCTCTACGAGACGCCGAATCAGCAGCAGAACGGCTTCGACTGCGTCTATGTCGACCATACGAAAGCGATGTATCTCGCCGCGGAGCATCTGATTCAGCAGGGGCACCGCGACATTGCGCTGATTATCGGGTCTCTGGAAGAGCAGACCGGCAAGGAACGCGCGGCGGGATTTTTCAGCGCGATGGAGAAATACGGGATTCCCGCCGGCCCTGAAAACCTTTTTCTGGGGGACTATACCAAGGAATCCGGCTACCAGGCCGCGCAGAAGGTTCTTGCCGGGGAGCGGCGTTTCACCGCCATGATCACGGCAAACGATCTGATGATGGTCGGGGCCGTCGGCGCCTGCACCGAAAAAGGCGTCTCCATTCCGCAGGATCTGGCCGTCGTCTCTTTGGACAACACGGATTTTGCGACCGCGATTCATCCGCGCATCACCTCGGTCGACATGATGCAGACGGCGATCGGCGAAACGGCCGCCTCGCTTCTGATGGAGCGCATCGAGCTGGGAAGGGAATACCCAAAAATCGTCCGCCTGGAGCCGCAGCTGATTGTCCGCGACTCCAGTACGCGCCCATAAAGCCTTAAAGGGGCCGCCGGATGAAACAGACCCGCGGAAACGGTTACCGCCCGCCTTCCTGCCTCGTGACAAACGGCGGCTGCGAACAGAACGTGATAAAGTCGATGCGGCGCAAAAAGCGGTCCATGTTCAGCAGGGACACCGACAAAGCAAGAAAAGACGCCGCAAGGTAGCCTGTGCCGTAATAATCTTCTCCCATCTGCAGGCTGCAGACGGTCAGAATGACATTGGCCGCAAGGAAAACCGTGACAGACAAAAGCGCGCCTCTGCGGTTCTCGAAATATAAGTCCAGCAGAACGGCGAGATACATGGAGATAGAGCAGTATGCTCCCATCGTCAGGCTTGCAAACGTGTTCACCATACTGCCCGTCAGCCCGAAATAAGGAAGAACGTAGTTACCGAGAACGATATAAAACACAGAGATGAACAGCTGCAGCTCCATCACATGAAACAATTCCTGCCACAGCGTCGCGGTCATGCCTTTGCGCGCCGACGCGATTTCGCTGTAGTTTCCTCCCTGCGTGATCTGAGTGTAATACTGCCGGTATGCCCCGTAAAATTCCGTTTCCATATGCACGGGAAAAAGGACGCAGGTCGGCAGAATGGACAGAAAGGCAAAAAACGTGGGCGTATCGTACGCGTTCGCGATGTAATAGGTATGCCAGACGACCGACTGCAGGCCGCTGCCCCAGAAAAGGAAATTATGGACATAAAGGGAAAGCGTATAGAACAGGCCGATGAAAAACAGCTGCGGATAAAAGCGGAACCCTTTCAGAAACGCAAAATACCCGGCCTTCTCCCCTTGCTCCGTGTCTCTGAAAAAGCCGCGGATAAAGAAGAACATCGCTCCGTTGATGAGCAACAGCCCGCCCGCGAAAGTATAGAGAAGCGCCGTCACCGGGGCCGCCCGGGTAAAGCGGATGAGCAGGCAGCCGCAGAGGATGGCCGCCGACATGCCGACCAGGAAGCTGAGCGCAATCTTCCGGTAGTCGCGCAGTGCGCTGAGGTAGACCATCTGCAGCCACATGCAGATGGAAAGCAAAAAAATCAGATACGTCGCGGCCTTCGTCCAGAAAGCGACGGGCGACGGCCAGAGAAAAAGGACGGCGGCCGCTGCGCCGACAGGCAGGCAGATGCCCACGGCGCCATAGAGGGACGGCAGAATATTTTCAAGCTTGTGCGTGTACAGGCTGTCTGCCGTATAGCGCGTCAGCATCATCGCAAATCCGCTGGTGACGACCTGGGAAAAGAGCAGGGGGTACAGCACGGAAGCCATAAAGAGATTATAGTCGCCGTAGCCGAGGTCCAACGTTCCCAGAAGCGCGCGGAAAGCCGTCAGCAGGCATAAAATCATCAGCTGAGGGCCGATAATGGTGAACGACGAATAAAAGAGTGCCCTCGCGCCGAAAAAAAGGCCCTTTTTGCGATACAGTTTTTTCAGTTCAAATCCAATACCCGCCATATTACAATCCCATGCATTCCTGATAAATTTCTTTATACTTCCCGATGAAGCGGTCTTTTGTATAAAGAGAAGAGACACGCTGAAACCCGTTTTGGCCCATAAGACGCCGAAGCTCCAGCTGCCGGCACAGGCGGACGATCGCTTTGCCCATACCGACATAGTCCATCAGGGGGACGAGAATCCCCGCCTCCCCGAATCCGTCGTTGCTGCCGTGCAGCAGCTCGCCGCAGCTGCCGACGTTTGTCGTCACGCACGGAATCCGGCTGGCCATCCCTTCCAGAACGGCCAGCGGCTGTCCCTCGCTGATGCTGCTCAGAACAAGAATGTCGATTCGCCCCAGATAGTCCCTGACATCCACCGCGCCGGTAAAGACGACGTTCCGCAGGCGGAGCTCCTTGGCAAGCTCTTTGCATTCGTCATAATACGACGGTTCCTCTTCCGTAGAGCCCATGATGAGGAATTCGCAGTTCTCCACCTTCGACGCGACATAAGCGAAGCTCTGCAGCATGGTTTTGACGTCTTTAATGGGAACGACGCGCAGCATGGCGCCGATGCGCAGAACGGTTTTGCTCCGCTCGTCCGGAATCCGGCTGAATTCTTCAACGTCGATTCCGTTGGGGACGACGGAGATTTTCTCCTCCGGGCAGCCGATTTCGGCCTCGATTTCCGCATTCTTCTGAAACAGCGTGACGACGCGCGTGGCGTTCTCATACGTGCAGCGGGAAAGCGTGTAGAAAAAGCGAATCCAGATGTCTTTAAAATAATCCTTTACCCAGCGGGCCTTGATGATCTCTTCTTCCCGCTCACGGGTATAGATACCGTGTTCCGTCAGCACAAAAGGCCTGTTGCAGCTCAGGGAGGCGATGCTCCCGGCAATGCCGGCGTAGCCGGTCGAAACGCTGTGGTACAGATCCGCCTGCGGCAGGTCCATCGCGGCGATAAAAAAGAGCGGCAGCAGCATGGAGCGTATCGTCCAGAAAAATTCGGTGAAAGGCAGCGCGTCATATTTTTCCCGATAGGCCTGCAGCACGATGTTGAAGAAGGCCTCGCACATGAAAAAATCCGCAATGCGGCCGCCCCGGACCGTTTCGCGCAGCTGAAAGATATCGGGGGATTCCCCCAGGATCAGATTTTTGATGTTTTTTTTCTCGGCGTCCGTCAGCCTGAACTTCCGGTTGAACGTCCCCGGCTCTTTCAGAATCTGATCAAGAAAAACCTCCTCCACGCCCGCGACATTTGCGGGCAGAGAATACCGGAAATCGCCGCGGTTCTTTTCTTCCGCCCCAATGCAGTAAAGCAGAAAGCGGTGCTCCGGCATGCTGCGGATCAGCATGTCGACCCAGCTTGAAACGCCGCCCGTAACATAGGGGTAACTGCCCTCGCAGATCATGCAGATAGTCAAAATATTCACCCGCCCACCCTGATTGTAAACTGTGCGGACGAAGGCGTAACCAGATAAACGCCGCCGTCAATTTGCCTGACTTTACAGTTTGTACCGGCCGACGCGCTGCCGCTGCGCAGCAGGAAGGAGTCGCCCTGATAAAAATTCCTGCAGGAGACCGTAATTTCATCTTTCCCGTAGGTGATGGTCGGCTCAAGCTCGAGAAAATGCTTCTCCTCCTCCGCCGCCTCGGACGCCGTCAGCGGCCTGAGCCAGCCATATCTACCCTGCACGGCGGAAAGGATGTCATTGTACCCTTTATAAAGCTGCTCCCAGTTTTTGCCCATGTTGCGCTGGGAATCGAGCACGTCGTCAGGGTGGACAAAATGGGAAAAAACGCCGACGGACGTGACCGCGTTGTAGATACTCCAATACGTGTAGGCATCGTCGATATATCCGCTCGTGACGCGCGGGAATTCGCAGACGCCGTCCCTGACCTCGTATTCCTGCACATAGGCGTCCGATTCGCCCGCCCCTGCGGTATAGACTCCGGCAATCACTTTCAGGTCCTTCATGCCGGCGACGACAGCCTGCCGCCCCTGGGGGCTGAGGATATTCGACGGCGGCACATAGACCTGAAGCCTGTAATTCGGAAGCATGGAAGCGGCGTAACGGATGGCCGTCTCCAGGGACAGACGCATGGCCGACTGCGTTTTCCACGGCGTGTAGCCCAGGTCTTCGGTGACGAAGCCTTCCGGGGCAAGGGACTGGTGGTTATACCCGTGCAGCCCGATCTCGCCGCCGCGATGCAGCACCTCGTTGGCAAAGAGGATAAAATCCCGGTTTTTCGCAGCGGTTGAAAACGGCGGCGTCGTGTTTTTGTTGTAATCCTCAATCAGGACGCCGGTATATTTCAGGTTATAGTCCTTGGCGCTCTGCATCATATCCGGCAGCCAGATATATTTATAGAAATAATTCGTCGTCACGCCGAATTCCCGGTAAAGTTCCTCGTTATACCCCTCCGGCACCGGCGCGGGGAAATCGTCGATAAAGCCGACTTTCGCATTGATAATAGGGTAAAGAAAACTGGGAAACATCTGACTGATCATCCCCGTCAGCAGGCCGCGTGAGCTTTTTTCGCTCAGATTGGTGCCGTTGTAAACCATCACGACGCCTTTCTGCAACGCGATTTTCCACATGAGAGGGATTTTCTCGTCGGACACGGCCATCAGAGCGGCCCACGGTGCCAGCTGAACGTCGAGCGAATTGCTGCTGGCCACGTCGGGCGTGATGTGCAGGCCCTCGCACTGGATGAGGGTATTCGTCTTCAGGGTAAGTCCCTTGGTGTCCCGCAGCGTGCGGTATTTCGAGATTCCAAGCGCACCCTGAAGCCCCGCAAGAGCGTCGCTGTCAAGGGGGCGCATGGCGAGAAGCAGGCGGCCGCCGTTTTTGACGTAGGCAAGCAGGCTGTCCCAGCGCGTGTATTTTCCGAGGTCTTCAAAGGTGGTGATCACGCCGCTGCAGGAGCTGTCCGGCAGCGCCCGGGGACTGGCCGCGTCCGCTTCGGCAACGTTTTCGTGCATATATTCGAGGGTCTGCACCACGTTGTCTTTCAGGCCGACGCTGTCCGAAGAGCCTGCCTCATACAGCACCAGAAAACTGGCCGGCCGGGAAGATGCGGCGAGAGACGCCGTCTGCTTCTGAGGTTCCCTGACGGCCGCGTTGGTGTAAAAACGCAGCATATAATCAGAGCGAATCACCTGCAGGCAGACGGCTATGGACAGTACGACCGTGAGCAGAACGGCAATGCCGCCTTTTGCTTTCATGCGTATGACCATCCTTTCTCAGCAGTCGTCGAATCCGGGGCCGTCCTGCTAGCGGGTTTCCTCTTCTGCCGGGCCCGCCCAGAACCGGTAAACACTGAGCATCGGGCTGCTGAACGAAATTGCCGATCGCCGCAGCTCCCTGAGCGTTTCTTTCAGCCGGTCGGGCTCACGCGCAAGATAAAAGAGCTTCAGGCGCATAAAATACGGCTTCTCGTTTTCCGGAAACGCACGCTGAAAATCGCCGCAGCTCTTCATGGCCGCCGTGAAGTTCCTTTCGTTCAGCTCGGCATTTATCATGTCCACAAAATATTTTTCCTCTTCCTGATAGACGCTCAGAAGATCGTCCAGCCGGCCGAGATAGATCTGAAGGTAGCGCTGCCGCATCCGGACCGTCAGCAGGCCGCTTTCCAGGCACGCGCGCAGCGCGTCCACATAATTCTTCAGGCCGGATACGCTGCCCGTGTCCTCCTCATAAAGCACCGATTTCCTGCGCACCTCGTCCAGCAGATAATTCGAAATTTCGCTGATGGCCGCCGCCGCGTAGTGGGAGACCTCCGTGTCTTCGTTTTTCAGTGCCTGTTTCAGAATGGCGAGATGCTCATTGGTGTTTTTCTGGGCAAGATAGATCATCATCCGCCGCCGGATGTCGCTGCGGTTGAAAATCAGCGCTTCTCTGGCGGGAACGACGTCGATTTTCTGCGCCGCTCCATCTTCCCGTGCCGGGGCAAGCGGCTTCTTCTCCGTCAGAGACTGGTAATATTGCTCCAGCGTCCGGGAAGGCCGGTACGGCACAAAACACAGCAGGCGGTAAAGAAGCAGAAATGCAAAACCCGCCGCCGGCATGCAGAAGACAACCAGCAGGCGGAGCAGCCGCAACCGCATGCTGTCCCGGCGCCGGCAGAACAGAAAAAACAGAAGGCAGAAAGCGCCGTGCGCCGCCAGCAGCCAATATGCCATAGCCATCATGCCTCCGTCCCGGCGCTTACGACTTCCGCCCGCACGCCGCGCGAACGCAGCCGGTCCAGAGCATGGACGGCATTTGCCGGCGCAGTATTGGACAGGACGATATAAATCATCTTATCGCTCCCAAGGCCGATCCGATCGTTGTCCCGGATGGACGTGGAAATATTGTGGTACAGCTCCGGGTCGTTTTCCAGGCTTCCGTCCCTGACCTGCAGCAGGGTGAAATCGATGCCCGACTGCCGCCGGAACTGCCGCTTCTGCTGCAGCACGCGCTCAAATTCCGCCGGAAGATAGATGTCCGTCCCACGGACATACCGCTTTTCCCCCATCACCTCGTCGAACCGGATGGCCCTGGACACCGCTGCGGCAATCAGATTCGACAGAATGGTAAAAAGGTTGACGAAGTGTAAGGTCAGATTCTCGAATTTAAAATCGTAGACGGAAAGCAGCGCGACCGTGTCATCCTGATTAATGACCGGAGCAACCATCAGCGGCAGATGTTCTTTCAGGTCGCGGTTGACAAACACGGTCTTCTTTTCCACAACCTGTTTTATCGCTGCGTTTTTTGCAAGCTCGACCGAATACGGAAGGCTCCAGCCCTCCTCATTGGACTTGGCCTTCAGCCGCAGGAACCGCTTGTCCGAATTCAGGGCATAAAGGGAGACCCGGCCCGTCTGCATCAGGCGTTCCACAACCGTGATGGAGGCGGAATACACCTGCTCCAAATCCAGAGTGTCCAGGGCCCGCGTGGCCTCGTACAGGCTGCCAAGGCTGTTCTGGGAAGAAATGATCTGGTTTTCCAGTTCGTTTTTCACTTTCTGCGTCTCACTCAGCATGAAGTTCGACAGATTGTATTTTTCCTGAAGCGTCTCCATCTCCATGCTTTTGAGCGCCAGCTTTCTCTTGCCGGCATCCGTAAAATAACCCATGATGAGCCCGACCGCAATGTATCCGCCGAGGCTCAGGATGCTGGCCGGGTCGTAAAGCACCGAGATGAGATTGTTGCCGGCCTGAAAAGTAACAAGCAGATAGACGGCGGCAGACAGGGCAACCGAAAGCAGGGACTGCCACATACCGTATAAAACGGCAAAGACGCATATATAGACATAGCAGACGGTGACATAAAAGAAAATGGCGTTTTCAAAGCCGTTCAGCCACAGACGCCCGAAGTAGAGGATGCCCGCGAAGACGGCGCCGTTTTCAAGAAAAGGCAGCGCGTACCGGACGAACCAGTTCGCCGCCTTTCTTTCCCGTTTCTGCTTCCGCGGCAGCGGACGCGCCCACTCTTCTGTTTTCTCCAACCCCTCCTGCAGGGAATACTTTGCCTTCCAGTGGAGGATTTTAGCCGCCTTTGTGCAATCGATAACGGCTTCCCCGCCGGTGTCTTCCGAATCCGTGCCGTCCCCGGCGGCCCTGCCGCTGCCCGAAAGATTGAATACGCCCTGCGCTCCGGCCGCCACAGCCTTATAAAACGCGTCCGCAACGTCGTCCACATAGATCAGATCTGCCTGACGGTCCGCCGGGACATCAGCCGCGGTTTCCGCCGGCGGTTCGGGCGCAGCGCTTTTCTGCCCCGGGCCATACGCCTGCCCGAAACGGAAAGCGACCGTGCCGATCCCGCGCGTTTTATGCCACACGGAACAATAGGTTTCGGCGATATACCGGTCGACACCCAGGGCGGTCACCGGCGCTGGTTCCGTCTTTTCGGTGACGATCCCCGTCGCGGCGCCATAGACCTCTGTGGACGAGGCGATCAAAAATTGGCGCACGTCATACCGGTCGGACAGTTCCAGCAGGTTCAGAAGACCTGCATGGTTGCCTGCCTCGCCCGGCGTGCCGTGCGCCGTGTCGGAACCTTCGGCATCTGCGGCCGCAAGATGGATCACAGCGTCAAAATGATTGCCGCGGAACAAATCTTCGCACGCGCTGTCCGTCGTGCTCATCCGATAGAACCGATACGAAGAGTGCCGGCTCTCTTTCCTTCCGGCCGAAAGGTCGTCCAAAACAACGACGGAATGCCCTTCCTTCAGAAAACGGCCGGCAACATGCGAGCCAATGAACCCCAGTCCACCTGTAATCAGAACGTTCATGGTTTTCTTCTGAGCTCTCTTTCGTCAGAATCTGTCTATCTGAAGCATGCCCAAAAAATTCACTGCAGCGACAGAGAAGCGACCCAGAGAGGAGAAAAACCATATTCTCAGAACGGGGCTCCAAGGGAAAGGCCGGGAGCGATATACACCGTAAAATCTTTTCCGCTGTAATAGGCCTCGATGTTCCGGGCCACGGAAGAGGATTTGGTATACTCGATGATATAGATTCCCAAACCGTTTGCCTGCAGATCATTTAAATAGGCAACTGCGTATTCGCGATCCTTGCTCTTGTTGATTTTCAGCTTGCTTCCGGCCCCCACCGTGGTATAGACGCTTTCCGCGCACACCGCATCCGTCAATTCCGCCAGCCGGATCTTCTGCCGGAGGGCTTCGGTGAAAAAGTCATATCCGCCGTTCGAGATCATGCGCAAGCCATACTTTTGCTTCAAACCGGAAAGAATAGCGGTAAGCCCGCTGAAAACCGGGTCTGTTTTGCTAATGCTGTAAACATCCAGGTTGTCCAGAAAAAAGCCGTCGATCCCTTTTGAAACGAGCGACGCCGCCGCTGTATTCACAAGATAGTTCTGCCACCCGGTATCGGAAACATCCATCCAGCGCTCATCGCTCCAGCCGCCGTATGCCCGCAGCGTGCGGCCGGCAAACCGGCTGTAATACGGACGGTAAGTTTCCAAAGAACCGATGTTGAGATAACTGTAGACGGAAGAACCCCGGCGATGCAGCTCCGCGATATCTTCTGCGGAAAATTCCGAGGCATCCACAACGATTTCACGGTAGCCTTTCATTTTATCCAGATCCGCGGGGCCCAGTCCCGTGAAATCACCAAACGCTTTTTCGCTTTCCGCTGTCACGGTGGAAACCGCCCCACTGCCGGAGATCCGGCCGACGGCGTCCGTCACGTTCTGCCTGTCGCTGGCTTTCGCGGTGCAGACGTCCCCAGGCCCGAACAGATTCCCGCATATCAGCATACCGGACAGAACAGCCGTCACGGCGATACGCAATAATTGTGTTCTCATTTCTATCCTTCCCTTTTCTGCCTGAACCTGAAAAGGAAAGAGAAAAATGGTAAACATTTCTCTCTTTGGCAACCAGGCAGCCATAGCGGCCGCGGAAAGTCCGCAGTACCTTAGGCCCACAGCTTTGCGTCCCTATCTTTCAATAGGTTTGCCCTTTTCAAACGACTTAATGAGACATCTTTTTACCTATTTTAGTATATGAATTCGATCAAGTCAATAGAATTGCCCGATTCGATGAAAGCCAACGGCCGGGAGCTTTTTTGCCGGCGGCGGACTTGCCGCGGCGCCGAAAATCAGTTACAATAACATCGTCCGGAGAAAATATGGATGCGGGGACGTTTTATATTATGATAAAGGAAAATCAGAAGATAATGAACGGCCTGTTCGCCGTGTGGGACGCCTGCCTGTGCGTGCTTTCGATGGCACTGGCCTTTTTTCTGCATTTCTTCCACTACGGCGGCGCGTTCTATATCGGCCTTGACTACTACATGCGGCTGATGCTCTTTGTCGTGCCGGCATTTTTCTTTATCTACCATTATTTCGGCCTGCATGATTCCTTCCGGCACAGCAACATGATTTCGGAAGCCGGGAAGGTGTTCCAGTCCAACGCCATCGGCGTAGTGTTCGTATTCGTCCTCGTGTTTTTCCTCAAGGAAGTCCACGTCTCGAGAATGGTCATCCTCCTGTTCGGCCTGATCAATTTCGCGCTCGATTCGCTCAGCCGGGCGGCGCTGCGGAAGCTGCTGCGCAGGATGCGCGCGGCCGGCTACAACATCAAGCACCTGCTGCTCGTCGGCTGGAACGACGTCTCCGCCGAATTTTTCGACCGCGTCACGGCCAACCGCTCGCTCGGCTATGAGTTTGCGGGCTACCTCAGCCACGGCAGGGTCAGCACCTCGGGGAGAAACATCTCCTACGCGGGCGGTTTCGGCACGCTGCCGTACCTGCTGAACCGCGGCGGAATCGACGAAGTCGTCATCTCGCTCGACTACGCCGATTTTTCGGAGCTCGGCGGCATCATCGACGCCTGCGAGAAGGCCGGCGTCAAGTCGAACCTGCTGCCGTTCTACACAAAATTTCTGCCCACCCGGCCCTTCATCGACGAAGTGGAGGGCATGCCGCTCATCAATATCCGCCGCATTCCGCTCGACAACATGCTCAACAGCTTCTCGAAGCGGCTGCTGGACCTTACGGTCTCGGCCGTGATGCTGCTTGTGCTTTCGCCGCTGATGCTGACCGCCGCCGTCGGAGTCAGGCTTTCTTCCCCCGGCCCGATCTTCTACAGCCAAGAGCGCACGGGAAGGAACAAGCGGATTTTCAGGATGTACAAGTTCCGCTCCATGCGCGTGCAGACGGGGGACATGACCACCTGGGGCACGAAGGACGACGGCCGCCGGACAAAATTCGGCGCATTCCTGCGCAGGTACAGCATCGACGAGCTGCCGCAGCTTTTCAACGTGCTGAAAGGCGACATGAGTCTCGTCGGCCCCCGGCCGGAACGGCCCTATTTTGTCGACAGGTTTCGCGAAGAGATCCCCCTCTATATGCTCAAGCACCTGGTGCGCCCGGGCATCACGGGCTGGGCGCAGGTCAACGGCTGGCGCGGGGACACCTCCATTGAGGAACGCATCAAATGCGACATCTATTACATAGAGAACTGGACGTTCCTGCTCGACGTCAAGATCCTGCTTCTCACCGCGCTGAAAGGCTTTGTGAACAAGAGCGAAAGGCTTTCCCGCTGAACCCTGCCAGGCCGCCGAAAAAAGGACACCGAAAGGTAGAACGCTATAAGGAAGTCCCAGAAAAAATTAGGCTGTCTCAAGGCGGGTAAAAGCTTATTGTCTAAACGAGTCCCCCTTGCAATCTGTCCATGCAGATATGCAAGAGGGACTCGTTGTAGTTGTAATTATTAAAATGGGTTTTTACCTTTAAGAAATCCCCCCAGTGGGTGAGCAGGTCAACGAAATATCGACATCTACCGTCCCGATCGGAATAATACCCGCCCATTGTGTTAAAACTGCTGACAGGCTTGCGGTATCCCCATATGCTTCGAGAGATTCGCTGCCGTATGACCAGCCGCTTACCGTGGAATGGCTTGCGCTTTTGCTTATAACCCATGCAGAAGAACCGTCATACCCAAAATTGGCTGTCAACTTGACGGTAGCCACGGTTGATCCATTTGCCTTAATGTATCTGTTCGGGTGGCACTCCTTGTTGAATAACCCGCTCGTGCGGCATTTACTGTGCTGAATATTGTCGTTTTTGTTTCAACTGTGAGCCCATTTCCCAAATCCTTCGTACTCACAGTTGAGGACTGGACCTTTTGAGGTAAGGTTTCCTGCGCGAAACCAGAGACCGAAACAGAAAGCGCCATAGCAAGAACCAAGAAAAGAGAAAACAGCTTTTTCATTGCAAAAATCTCCATTCAAAATCTTCACTTATTTTGAAATGCCGACGATGCATTTGACTCCGTTTCTATGACCGTAGTCGTTTGCTTCGTGACGACGGTATGATATCTTACTTGTCCTATGTAAAGAATAATGCCAAACAGAATAATAATCAGCAGAAAAATCGCTGCCAGGATCAAACACCTTCGCTTTCGCCGGGAAAGATGATATCTTTCAACCTCTGTTTTATCAGGAAGCGTATTCAAAAAGGTTTCCGCCAATTCTTCGGGTCTGCCTACATTTTTGACAATATCTTCAAAAGTCGCGTCCGGCTGATTTTCCAAAAAATCGGCAACAAGGCGGTGTGCTTCCGCAAGGAACCCCACTTGTGTTTTTCTGGAACAGAACAGATATTTCCGAATTTCTCTGTAATAGTGTTTCAAATCGCTTTCCAGACTCATGCGTTATATTTCCTCCTCCCGAAAAAGCGTCCCGTCCTGCAACAGGATTCTGTCGATAACCTTCGTGACCGTCCGGTATTCCTCAATGATCTTTTCCAGATAGCTTTGTCCTTCTTCCGTGACGGAAAAATATATCCGCATGCGGTTGTCCTCCGAAAGGACTTTGTCGGATTCCACGATGTAACCGAATTTCTCAAGCCGATAGATCGCCATATACAGAGTATTGAAGGTGAGAATTCCGTCGCTGAGTCGTTCCATCTCACGCATCATTTCATAGGTATACATGGGCTTCTGGCGTAGAAAGAACAGTACCAGCATTTCGGTGGTCGCTTTTTTCAGCGACTCCTTGATCCCGGCGGGCGTGCCGCTGATTGGGGACGAATCTCGTTTTCCTTTTGCCAACTGATCAACCTCCGAGAGGATCTTTTCTAAATCAATATTATATCACCAGTTATATATAAATCAATATTATTTATTATTGACAAATATGTAAATACATAGTATTATTTAGGGACGCAGAATCACAACATGAATTAACAAGAAAAATGACTTTGGGGAAAGAAGGTGAGTCCGTTGGGTTGTTAAGAGAGAGAAAATCCCTTTTCTCTTGACATTTGTTTACCGTTTGCTAAAGAGTGGGCTTTCTAAAATGACGCCCAAAGGAGTTGATTTTATGAAAAAATCAAAAAGAATACTCAAATTATCTCTGACGGCCTTTCTCTGCGTTTGTTTGTGTATTCCGTTCACAATGGCTGCCTTTGCCAAATCAAGCGCAACAACTCCGGTTGACCGGACGTCTTCAGTGAGCGCAGGGTCACAGCCGTCTGCAAGTCAGGTTTCTGCACCTCAACTTGTCATCCCAAAGGGTGCTGTCGTGCATGACTTGAGCAAAGAGCCGCCGGAAAATTCAAATGCAAACCAGAAGGCTGGAGCTGTTACAGTGCCGGCTAAGGAACTCCCTAGCGGGGTAACCTATCATACTCTTCATGGCCTTAACGCAAATGCAGTAAAGCCAGAAGGAAACAATTGGCCCACTAATATTTGGAATTGGTCTGAGGGAAACTATTATGGTATTGTCGATCATCTTGGCTATGTTTACACGGACTATTGCTTTCAGCCAAGTGGTATCGGGAAGTTATGGATAGACACTTATTTTCAGTCGGATACCTCCATTGGGTATAACTTCCGGATTACTTGCTATGACCGAAACACCAGCAGTGCAGTGGTTTCTTGGTCCTCCAAGACAGCTCCGGGGGGCCAGAGCAGTCCCTCGGCGGTCAGTTTTTACAATCTGAACAGCAACCACACATATTTTTTCGAGTTTGAAAACACGCAAGGATATGGTGAAATCAAAGGCACTTTCGACATCGAACAGCAAAATTCTTGATTGAGGCAAAATTCCCGTAAATTGATAAAATGCAGAGAGGACGGCCGTTGTGGAAACGGTCGTCCTCTCTGCTGATTTTTAGAATTCGCACCAAAAAACTTTTATGGGGCTTACTTACTCCTCCAGCCACTCGTTGAAATCCTCCAGCGATATCTTCCCGCTGGCGCACTGCTCCCGCATCTTCCTCGCCTGCTCCGACCACTCATAAAATGCTTCCTGCGTGATCTTGCCGTACTTGATCCACGCGAACCGCTTTTTGTATGCCTTGCTGTACGCCCGGAATGCCGGATTCTCCTTCTTCTTTTTCTCCCAGAGCCGCAGCGCGCCTATTTTCTTGCAGGTGCGCCCGGCGCTGTCGAACGGCCTGTCGCAGTATTCCGTAAAACGGCGAAGGCCGTGAACCCCGACTGCCTGCTGATCGGCGAGGTCTGGGAATCCGCTTATCCGTGGCTGTGCGGCGATCAATTCGACTCCTCCATGAATTACGACATGCGCAAAAACTGCCGGGACTTTTTTGCGGCGGGAAAGATAGACGCTTTCGGGTTCGAGGACAGGGTCACCGGGATGATCATGCGGTATCCGGAACAGATCCTCTATGCCCAGCTGAACGTGCTGGACACGCACGACGTTCCGCGTTTCCTGACCCTCTGCCGGGGAGACTGGATGAAGTTCCGTCTGGCCGTCGTGTTCCAGATGACCTTCATCGGCATTCCGTCCATCTTCTACGGCGACGAGCAGGGCGTGCAGGGAATGCTGGAAGCCGAATACCGTCGGACGATGGTATGGGAAAATAAAAGCATTTTCGATTTCTACAAAAGGCTGATTGGGATACGCCGTTCCAGGACGGCCCTGGAAAAAGGGAATTTTCGCACCGTGACCGCAGAAAAAGGGAAAAATTTATATGTCTTCGAGCGCAGGTACCAAAACCGGTCCGTTCTTGTCGCGCTCAACGCCGGCAAAGCGAAAGAGGCGCTTCCCTTTTTAAGCGGCGGGGACAGATGTATTTTACAGGAAGGCGTGTGCGGCGGGGAAATCGGCCCCTGGGGGTTCGGCATTTTTGAAAAATCCTCCCTCTGAAAGGGAGGACCGGGGCATTTGAAGCAGCCTTATCCGCGCCCGAACAGACGGGCCCGCACGGCCGCGTCTGCCCGCAGCACCGTCTCGAACGTGCTGTAGACTTCGCCGATGGTCGGCACGGCCGGGGCGCCGGTTTCAATCATCCGGATCAGCTGCCGGAGCTCGGCCCACATGTCTTTATATTTTGCCCGGACGTTGAACGCCTCGTACCGGTTGCCCTCGTAAGTGTACAGCTCAATCAGGTCGCCCTCTTCCGCGTCCTTGCTGCGAAAGCCGCCGAGCGTGATGGAGAGCCTTCCCCTGTCGCCCACAAATTCCTTGACGTTGGAGGAAGCGAGGGTCTTCGACCACCCGGACTCGTAATACCCCGCCGCGCCGTTTTCAAGCCGCACGTGAATGACGCCGTAGTTGTATTCTCCCTCCGGCAGGTCGTCGTCGATGACCGCGCCGAAGCCGTCGACGGCCGTCACCTTGGAGCCCGTGAACCACTGCATCACGTCCATATAATGAACGCCGCAGTCCACAATGGGCGGGCAGTCCTTCAGCAGGTTCCGGTAGCGCGGCCAGTCCTTGGCGTGGTGGTTCTGCACCATCCGCATCATTTTGACGCTGCCGATGGCGCCGGACTGGATCAGCCGGGCCGCCGTCCGGTAGGTTTCGTTGTATCTCAGGACGTACGAAACCAGCACCTTGCAGGGGGAATTCTTTACAAGCCCGACGAATGCCCGGCCTTCCGCCAGGCTGCGCCCGATCGGCTTTTCGCAGACGACATGCTTGCCCCTTTTCAGGCATTCCCGCAGGATGGAGGCGTGCGTGCTCACATAGGTCGCGATGATGACAATGTCGACGTCGCCGCGGTCCAGATAGGGAAGATATTCCGTCCCGCAGGATTCCGCGCCGTACTTGCGGGCAAAAAGCCCGGCGCGGGACCGGTCGGTGTCGACGACGCCGACAATGCGGATGCCTTCCCGAAAATAGATGTCCCGCATATACTCTTCGCCGATGTGCCCGCACCCGATTAAAACTACCCCGTACTCCCTTTTCATGTCTTCACCAGATTTTCACAAAACAGGCCGGAGCGTCTCCGGCCCGGATTTCAGTTCTCCCTGCCGTGCTTACCGGCAGCATTTTCTGAGGAAATCGACCGCGGCCCGGATGTCCTCCGCCGGGTTCTTCCCCACCTCGCGCTCCACCGTCAGAAAGCCGTGGTAGCCGACGGCCCGCAGCGCGCGGAGATAGGCGTCGAAATCGACGCGGCCCTCGCCGAGCGGGACTTCCCTGAAATATTCCTCAAGCCGCAGGTCGCCGATGCCGCCGTCCGCAAAGAAGTCGTAGATGCGCTGCGGGTCGGTTTTTTTCAGCATGACCCCGTCCTTGGCATGGGTATGCACAATGTAATCCTTCAGGGTATAGACCGCCTGAACCGGGTCGTCGTCCGTCACCATGACGAAATTGGCGGGGTCGAGGTTGACCGCCACGCCCTTTGTGGAAAGGCCGTCCAGAAACTTTTTCAGCCTCGCGGCCGGCTCGGGGCCGGTTTCAATCGCAAAGAACGCGCCGCAGGAGTGCGCGTACCCGGCCAGCCGGTCGCAGGCCTCCTGCATGACGGCGTAACGCCCGCACGATGCATCCTCCGGGACCACGCCGATGTGCGTTGTAACAATATTGGTTCCCAGCTCGCACGCCAGGTCGACGATGCGTTTCGACTTCTCGATTTTCGCCTCGTTTTCCTCCCGGACGGCAAACCCGTGGCCGCCCAGATCCCCGCACAGCGCGCTGACCGCAAGGCCGCTGCCGGCAATCAGCTCCCGCACCTCGCGCCGCTTCTGCGCGTCGAGCCGCTCGGGAGAAATCTCGCCGGAAACCGCGTAAAGCTGCACCCCGTCCGCGCCGACCTCGCGCGCTTTCGCTATGGCCTCGCGGAACGGCAGCCGGAAGGAATCGGCCAGCACTCCGATGGAAAAATCGCTCATCCCATTCTCCCCCGCTTTCTGTGCCGGGCGCTTACCCGACCGCAATCCATTCGCCGGGACGCTGCGCGGCTTTGAGCGCGGCCTCGCGGACGGAGATGATGGCGACCGTTTCCGCATGGCTGACCTTGACGTCGCCCGTCAGGAAGAAATCGGCCATCTGCCTGACGAATTCCAGAAAATATTCCGAGTGCACGGCGGCGACCTTCGAGGCGCCGTCCGCGTAGTCGACCGAGAGGGCGAACGGGCAGTCCCAGCCGTGGTGCGACAGGTTGGCGCGCCTGCCGTCGGCGAACTCGACGACCAGCGCGGGCCATTCTCTCGTGCCGATGTACTGCACGCGCTTTGCCTGCGGGCCCATCAGGCTGATGATCGGCTCGATCTGATGGATGGAATAGACGTCGAGCGGGCCGGGACCCCAGCTCGCGACATTCCGCACCTCGCCTTCGCCCAGGCCGCGGTATTCCTCCGCAAAGCGCAGGGCGGAGGAAGAGAAGCACGGCGTGCCGCTCTCTTCCGCAATTCTGAAGATGCGGATCGCCGTGGCGCGGTCGTCCGCGAACGTCTTGTCGACATAGACGCGCTTTCCGCTGCGCAGCGGGAGCTGGCAGAGCTCCTCGTGCTGTTCCGGATTGTCCGGCGAAAGCACAATCAGGCAGTCGCTTTTCTCCACCACGTCCCGGATGGAGCCGAGGCGCTGCACGCGGTATTTTTCGCACCACTGCCCGGTCGTCATGCCGCCTTTGGGCGAGTCGATCTTCGCCCACGCGTACGTTGCTTTCAGCTCGCCGCCGGAAAGCCCGTCGAGCCAGCCCACATAGTTGTTCGCATGGAATTCGTCAAGGTAGTAATCAATGAAACCGACTGTTTTCATCCGTATCTCTCCTTACAGCGAAATCTCTTTCCCCTGCTCCGACGAATCGTACAACGCCTGCATCATCTTTGCGGTAATCAGGACGGAATCGATATGGGAGGGAAGCTTTTCGCCCGAACGGATGCAGTCCAGGAACGCGTCGATCTCCCGGTCGAAATGGTTTTCCGCCTGAAAGGTCGGGACGGTCTCGGTCAGCGCGCCGTTCCGGGTGGAATACACGGTGAAGTTCGCGCCGTACTGCAGGCGGACCCCGGCTTTGTCCCCCAGAAAATCGACGTACATTTCCTCTTTGTTGATGTTCTGCGCCCATGCGCCGTTAATGGTGATGGTCGGGCCTTCGGTGCGGATGAACCCGGTCACGAAGTCCTCCACGTCGTAGACGCCGTCTTTTTTCGGCGGGCCGGCCCACATGCTGGTGTACACATAGTCGTCGAGGCTTTTCCCCAGCTTGGAATAGGTCTTGCCGGAAACCGTCCTGGGCTGAGGGTCGCCGCAGCAGTACATCATCAGATCCAGAAAATGCACGCCCCAGTCGATCAGCACGCCGCCGCCCGCAATGGCCTTCGTCGTGAACGGGCCGCCCCACCCGGGGATGCTGCGGTAGGAGCGGAAGCTGCCGTAAACATGGTAGACCTCGCCGAGCTCTCCCCGCCGGATCATGTTCCTGATGCGGTTGACCGCGGCGTTAAAGCGGTTCACCACGCCGATGTTGAGGACCTTTCCGCTTTCGCGCTGCGCCTTCTGCATGGCCAGCGCCTCCGCGTACGTGCGCGCCGCCGGCTTTTCGCAGAGGACGTTTTTGCCCGCTTTGAGAAAGTCGATTGCAATCTGCGGATGCGTGTTGTTCGGCGTGCAGACGGAGACCGCGCCGACCTCCGGATCGCCTAGAATGTCGCGGTAATCCTTCACCGCCGTGCCGCAGCCGTACTGGTCGGCCATGGCCTGCGCGCGCTCGGGGATGATGTCGCAGAAATATTTGATTTCCGCTTTGTCATTTTTCATGTAGGCCGGAATGTGCGCGGATTTTGCGATGGTGCCGCAGCCGATTACGGCCACTTTCTGCCTTTCCATACAGACGGGCTCCCTTCCATTATCCCTGAAAAATTTTATCTGCTCCGAAGCGCCTCCAGCGATTCTTTCGTATGCACGCCGGCCCCTTCAGGCTTTGGGCGGCTCGTCCGGATTCTCCGCCAGCGCCCTGACAAAATGCCGCGTGATCTCCCGCGGCCTCGTAATCGCCGTGCCGACGACCGCCGCCCATGCGCCGAGGCGGAACGCTTCCCTGAGCTGCTCCGGCGTCCAGATTCCGCCCTCCGCGATGACCGGCATGCCGAGCGTTTCCGCATACCGGCGCAGCAGGTCGAAATCGGGAAGGACGACGTTTTTGGTGTATTCCGTATACCCCGCCATGGTCGTGCCGACGATGTCGAAGCCGAGCTTCTTCGCCGTGACGCCCTCTTCGTAGCAGGAGGTGTCGGCCATGAACATCTGGTCCGGGTATTTCTTTTTGACTGCGCGGAAGAATTCCTCCAGCGTCTGGCCGTGCGGCCTGACGCGTTTTGTCGCGTCAAGCGCGACGATGTCCGCCCCGACTTCCATCAGGGCGTCGACCTCTTTCATGGTGGGCGTTATGTAGATCTCGCTGTCCGCATACACGACCTTGTACAGGCCGATGATCGGCAGCCCGACGGCCTTCTTGATTTCCCTGATATCCTGGGGCGAGTTCGCCCGGATCCCGGCGGCTCCGCCTTCCTGGGCGGCGACCGCCATTCTTTCCATGATGAACGGGCTGTAGAGCGGCTCATTGTTCAGCGCCTGACACGACACAATCAGTTTATGACGAATTCGTTGCAGTATTTCGCTTTTTTCCATTCTATATATCTCCCATAATACCAATAAATTGCAGTTCGGATCACTGCTGAAACGTGAATGTCAGCCCGTTCAGTTCAATGTCGAAATCGATGTAGAACACGCCGTCCCAGCTGAACGACAGGTTCCGGACGGCGATGCCGGCGCCCTTGTACCTTCCGCCGAATTTCTCTTCGATCATTTCCTTCAGGTGAAGCTCGAAATATTCTTTGACGCTTCCGTAGCTGTCCCGTAGCGCGTAAGGGTCGATCTCGCCCGCCGTCTCCAGCAGAAAGCGGTGCAGCACGTTGGACTGGTAAAGCCAGTCGCAGACGATGCTGCGAAGCTTGAATTCCTCCGAAAGCCTGAACCGCCCGGGGTCGGAGGCGAAGCGGTCGTAATAGGCCGCGATGACGGTCTGGGCGAGAACGACGCCTATGGTGTTCTGCGCGGTGTTCCACCCGCCGACGCTCTGCACCTTGCCGAGGACGCCCGAAAGAAGGGCGTAGTCCATAAATTCATTCTCGCAGCCGTTGCACACCGACACTTCCGCCAGGCCGACCGCCTTGCGGTAATGGTCGGCGAAATAACCGATATACCGCAGGAACTCGTGCATGTTGATATGGCTGGTAAAAGAGAGATCCTTCGTGTACTGCTCCGAGGACTCGATCATGGTTTTCCCCGGCGCGTTCACCGCCAGCATGCAGTCCGCGTGGTCGGTGTTGTCCTCACAGATTCCGCCCGCGGAAGTGATCTGCGCCTTGATGCTCTCGTGGAGCGGGCGGTCTTCGTATTTGGGCACGATGGTCGGCCCCAGCGTGGAGGAATAGCGCACATAGACGCGCGGGGCGTACCCCTTAATAAGGTTGAAGACGCGCGCGAACAGCACGCAGCCCACCTCGTCCGCGCCCGGGTAGACGAGGACGCGGTCCATCACCCGCTCTTCGCGCACCTTTTTCGCAATGGCGCTCTGATCCATGGCGGCGTAGCCGTACTCCGCCGTGTCGTCCTTCGGCACGGTCAGCACGTCGAACACGCCGTCTTTCACAAGGTCCACGCAATAGAGGTTCGTAAAGCGGTCGACTTTTCTTCTTTCGAGAAAATCGTCCAGAACGTCGGGTGGGATGGCCGCTTTCAGCCCGTCCCGCTCCCGCTCTTCCGCGCCGTCCGCGTGCCCGCGTGAAATTTTGTCCGTCAGGTACGCGTAGCGCCAGATGCTCCTGCCCTGCGTCGCCCAGTAATCGGGATCCTCGTGCGCGTCGTTGTACGCCGCGACCCTTGCGGCCAGGCTGAAGGCGTGAATTTTGAGATTCGGGCTGCTTTGCTTCAGCCTTCTGAAGTTTTCGAGGGTGTCGCGGCACTCGCCGCACGTGCGGTGGTGCGTTCTGGAATTGATGATGTTGCCGTAAACGAGCGTGTCGACGGAAAGAATCGCATAGTCGCACCGCGGTGCGTTTTCAAAAAGCCATTCCCAGATTCTGCCGTAATTGGCCGGGGTTTTCAGGCGGCCCATATCGCCGTAAGGCGGCACGAGCAGCCGGATGCCCTCCGTCATCTGGGCGAGCTTCCGGGGGAACGAATAGTTGCACGCCCGTTCGTCCAGCGGCACATAGAGAATATTCGTCATGGACGGATTCTTCCTTTCTGCGTTGCGGCCGGCGCTCAGCCCTTCATGCCGGTCACGGTGATGCCCTCGATGAAATACGACTGGGCGAAGAAGAACAGGATGACGATCGGAACCGTGAAGATCGCGGACGCGGCCATCAGGGGCCCCCACTCGACGTAATGCGTCTGCATGAACGCCTGCAGGCCGAGGGAGAGCGTATAGGATTCTTCCTTGTTCAAATAAAGCAGCGGGCCGAGGAAATCGGACCACGTCGCAAGGAACGTGAAAATCGCGACGGAGGTCAGGGCCGGCTTGCACAGCGGCAGCATAATCTTGACGAAGATGGTGCCCTCCCCGGCGCCGTCGATTTTCGCCGCCTCAAGCAGGGAGTTCGGAATCGTCTTGAAAAACTGCCTCAGAAGGAAAATGTAGTACGCGCCGCCGAAAAAGCAGGGCAGCACCAGCGGCACGATGGTGCCGACGAGGTTCAGCTTCGTGAAAATCATATAGAGCGGAATCATGGTGACCTGGTACGGAATCATCATGGTGCCTATGATGATTGGGAAAATAATCTTGCCGCCCCTCCACTTGATTTTGGAAACGGAGTAGGCCACCATCGAAGAGGAAATGACCATGCCGACGACGCTGAGCACCGTGATGACGACCGTATTGACGGTGTAGCGCAGGAACGGCATTTTGGTGACGGCCGCCGCGTAGTTGTCGAAGGTAAGCTGGTGCGGGAAGGTCGTGGCGGGCACCTGGTAAATTTCTTTCGTCGTTTTCAGCGAGGTGAAGAGCATCCATAGAAACGGATAGAAAAACAGGATTGCGAGAGCGGCAATCAGGATATAGACAATGATCTTCGTAATCGTCCGGGAGCGCTTGATGCTGCTCCGCGTTCTCTCATTCGTCGCCATAGCTAACCCACCTGTCCTGTGTCTTGAAGATAAGCGCCGTCACGGCAACAACGACAAGGAACAGAATCCACGCCATTGCGGAGGCCTTACCCATCTTGAAGTAGCCGAACGCGTTCTGGAAGAGGTACAGCGAGTAAAACAGCAGGGAGTTTTCCGCTCCGCCGCTGACCAGGTTGCCGCCGCTGCCCCCGGTCGACCCGCCTATCATCATGTACGCCTGCGTAAAATACTGAAAATAATTGATGATGCTCATAATCAGCTGGAAAAAGATCACGGGCGTGATGCCGGGCAGCGTGATGTGCAGAAACTGCTGGACGGAGTTCGCGCCGTCCATCTCCGCGGCCTCATACAGCGACCTCGGCACGTCCTGCAGCGAGGCCAGGAAGATAATCATGACGTTGCCGACGCCCCACAGGCCCATGATAATCAGCGAGGGTTTCGTATAATTCGGGTCCATGAGCCAGTTCGGCCCCGAAACCCCGAATACTTGCAGCAGGCTGTTTATCAGCCCGTACTGCGGGTTCAGAATCCACAGCCACAAAAGGGACGACGCGACAATCGGGACAATGCTCGGCAGATAAAAGATCGTCCTGAAAACAGGCATCCCCTTAATTTTCTGGTTCAGCAGCACGGCCAGCAGCAAACCGCCGATTAAACTGACCGGCGTGCCGACGATGACCATGTAAAAGGTATTCAAAAGGCTCTTGAAAAATTTTTCGTCCGTAAACAATTCCTGATAATTTGCGAGGCCCACCCATGTCGGCGACTGAAAGAGATTAAAGCTCGTCATGCTGTAATAGATAGAAACGCAAATCGGGTACAATCCAAAAATCAGGAATCCTACGATCCACGGCAACGCAAATAACAGGCCGGCCCGGGCGCTGTTCTTTGTCAGATTCAGGCCGCGCCTCTTCGCCGTTTGCTCTGCGGCAGATTTTCGCATGTCCTTACCTCCTTGCTTTTTCCGCTGCCATTTTAAAAACAGGGGTGATGATATGCAGGCGGAAAGGCTGCATATCATCACGGGAAGGAATGCTCAGCCTAAAATGGAAGCGCCCTTGTCATGGATGTTTTTCAGGGTCGTCGGGATATCCTGCTTCAGGTTCATGCACAGCTCCGTCTGGTCGTTGACCATTGTGTCATATTCGCCGTTCTTGGGGCCGTTCGGGTTGTAGGTGAGGTTCTTGTTCTGCGCAAGCTCGACATAGAAGCTGACGTCGTAGCCCTTCAGGAACGTTTCGTTGGTCAGCAGCGACGTTCTGGACGGGAAGCCGTTGTTCGCGATGGTAGACTGGATCTGGCCTTCCTTGCCGGCGAACCACGAGATGAAGTCCCAAGCGCCGTCTTTGTTCTTGGAGTTGGACGTAATGTAGATCATGGAGGAGGACATCAGGCCCCTGCCCTTCAGCTCCGGTTTGTCCTTCGGGTACGGGATGTAGGTCACGCCGTAGTCGACGTCGGACTTGAAGGTTTCCTTAATATTCTTGCCCATCCAGGAGCCGTCGACGCGGAAGGTCTGCTTGCCGGTCAGGAACGGGTCCGTCGGATCCAGGTATTTGCCGCCGGATTCGAATTTAACGACATTTGCAAGGCCGAACTTCTGGCGGTAGTCCCTCGCGAGCTTGAGGGCCATGGTGTTGCCCGCGTCGTCTGCCGGCGCCGGCTTGTCGTCTTTGGTGTACCAGCCGCCGCCCGCAGCGGTCGTGAAGTTGCTGAGGTAATAAACGGTCGGGAAGTCCGGGAAGCCGCAGACGTTCAGCGTGCCGTCTTTATTGACTTCGGTCGTCTTGACCGCCATGTCGTACATGTCTTCCAGCGTTTCAGGCGGGTTGCTGTAGCCTGCCTTTTTCAGCAGGGTCTTGTTGTAATAGAGGGCCTCCAGGTTGATGCTGATCGGCAGGCCGTAGGTCTTGCCGTCCATCATGCAGGACTGAAGCGCCGCGGGGATAAAGTCGCTGACGTCGTAGTTCGTCTGCTTGATGTAATCGTCCAGCGGGTTCAGAATGCCGGAACCGGCGAATTTGCCCACGTCGCTGCTGAAATCGTCGGAGACGTCGGGCCCGTTGCCGGCCGAAATGGCCGTCATGATCTTCTGGGAATCCGGTACGGAAAGAGCCTGCACCTCATATTTGTCGCTCTGCTTGTTGTAGGCCGCCGCCGCCGCGTTGATGACCTTCGCTTCGTCGCCGGTCCACAGGTGCCAGAAAACAATCTTCGTCTTCTGGGCAGGCGCCGCCGCGGACTGTGCGGCGGAAGCCGCCGAACTGGAACCGGAACCGCTGTTGGAGCATCCGGCAGCCGAGGCCAGCATCACGGCTGCAAGGGCAAACGCCACCGCGTTTCTGAAAATACTTCTTTTCATAACCTTTCCTCCATTATGTAATTTGGCGGTGTCCCGGACGGAACTTCCCGGGCCACCGGTTCTTCCGCATTCAATATACCACAAAAAAAATTTTTTTCAATCTATTTTTGAAAATATTTTTCAAAATAAAGTCATTTTGCACAATAGTAAAAATATTATAATTACTATTATGCTGCATTTTGATTGTAATTTTTGAGAATAATAAACGCGATCCCTAATAATAAAAAAATTTTCTGTTTTTTTCTGTTATTTTCTTAAGTCTGCGGCTTTTCAGCATTCTTTTCACAGTTTTTGCAATTTCGGGCGGCCGATTGCCTGAAAAGAACTTTTTGCGGCAGCCGGGAAGACAATCCCTCAAATTATTATCTGAATTATTCTCTTTCTTAATATTCTTATTTTCATGATTTATTGCATTTAAATCATAATTTAAACAGTAATCAGCATTTATTTTCAAGCTATATTTCATTTCATGGTTTTGGCTTTGTGCGGCGAACTTTCCTTCCCGTCATCTTTCGTTCAATTGGAAAAATTTTTTCACGCAATCTTGAAACCCGCGTATTGAAAAAATTTTTTTTTGGTATAAAATAGGAGTAGAATTCTTCTTCGGAGGTGCCCGCAGCTTGAATATCGCGGCATTTGACATCGGCGGCACGGCGATCAAATATTGCCTGTACCGCGGCCCGCGCGCATTCCAAAAAGACCTTGTGCGCGAAATCCCCACCGGCATCGGCCAGGGCGGCACCGTTCTGGAAAAGGTGGGCGGAATCCTCTCTGCCATGAGCGGCTTCGACGCCGTCGCGGTCAGCACGGCCGGCCAGGTCGATCCGGTGAGCGGGACCATTCTTTATGCTACCGACAACATCCCCGGTTATACAGGGACAAGGGTCAAAGAAATTCTGGAGGGCGCCTTCCATGTCCCCGTGCTCGTCGAAAACGACGTCAACGCGGCGGCTTTGGGCGAGGCGGCATTCGGGGCCGGGAAGGACTATTCGGATTTTCTCTGCCTGACCTACGGCACGGGGATCGGCGGCGCCATCGTGATCGACAAAAAAATCTACTACGGCAGCTCCTGCTCGGCGGCGGAGATGGGCCACCTCATCACCCACGCAGGGGGGCGGCCCTGCACCTGCGGGAACCGCGGCTGCTACGAGGCGTACGCCTCCACCACGGCGCTCGTCCGCGCCGTCAGGGAGCGCAGCGGCCTGACGCTGAACGGGCGGGAAATCTTCGCCGAGCTCGGCCGGAACGCCGCGGTCAGGGAAGCGGTGACCGGATGGATGGACGAAGTCTTGTGGGGGCTTGTCTCTCTGACGCACATCTTCAACCCCCCGTGCATCATTCTGGGCGGCGGCATCATGAACGAGCCGCTGATTCACGACTATATCGAGAAAAACATCCGGAAGCATCTGATGAAGAGCTACTGGAACGTCGCAGTCAAACAAGCGTCTCTGGGGAATACGGCGGGGCTGCAGGGGATGATTTCTCTCGCGCAGGCCCAGCTTACAGGAAGAAGGGACTCGAAATGAAGCCCAACGATATCTTTACCAGAATCCAGGAAAGCAGCCGATCCTTTACCAAAGCGGAGCACAAGGTCGCCGATTTCGTGATGCAGCATTCCCGCGACATCCTGTATATGTCCATCACCGATCTGGCCGAAAAATGCGGCGTGGGCGACACGACCATTTTCCGCTTCTGCAAGACCCTGCGCCTGAGCGGCTACCAGGACTTCAAGATGCTGCTGGCGCAGTCCATCAGCGGAAGCGAGAACGCCAGCGCCCTCACCCTCTCCGACGAGGTCGCAATCAGCGATTCCACCGACGAGGTCTGCCGGAAGCTTCTGAGCACGGATATCGCCGCACTGAACCAGACGCTCGAGATGATTAAGCCGCAGGACATTCAGAAGACGGTCGAAATGATGAAAGAGGCCAAGCTGATTTATTTTTTCGGGGTGGGTTCTTCCGGCGTAATGGCGCTGGAGGCGAAGATCAAATTCGCCGGCATTCTGCCCAACGTCATGTGCGCCGGGGACAACCACATGCAGGCCATGGCCTCCGCCCTGCTGGGGAAGGACGACCTGGCCGTCGCGTTCTCTTATTCCGGCTCGACGAAAGACACCATCGACGTTCTGCAGCGCGCAAAGCAGAACCACGCCAAGACGGCCTGCATCACCAGGTTCGCGGAGTCGCCGCTCACGGCGTACGCGGACGTCGTCCTGCTGTGCGGCGCAAACGAGGGGCCCTTCCAGGGCAGCTCGCTTTCGGCCAAAGTGGCGCAGCTTTATCTGCTGGACGTGCTTTACACGGAGTTTTTCCGGAACAACTACACCATGTGCGACTACAATAAAAAACAGACCGCGCACTCCATCACGAGCAAGCTTCTGTGAAAGCGCCCGGCAGGCAAAGAGAAACGGCCGAAGGCACAGAAAACAGGCCCGCCCCTTTTCGGGGCGGGCCTGTTTTCTGTACTCTCATGAGACACCGGGCGGGGACGGCCTTTTTACGCCTCCGGCGTTTCCCGGCGGTACGGCAGATCCATCTTCATGCCGTCGTAAGCCGCGGTCATGCCGTGTTTCGCCGCCTCGCGCTCCAGCTGCGCGTGCGTCATCCCGCCGTTGTGGCTGAAATGGCTGACGACGCACCGTGTTTTTTCGGTGACGTTCCGGTTTTCCCTCAGCCTTTGCAGGACCTTGAGATTGTCCGGCAGGCCCATGTGGTTTTTCCCGTCGCTCCGCAGGCAGCAGGTGCAGTCCATGCTGAGAATGTCGATTCCGGTTCCGCCGTCTTTCAGAAAATCGAAGACGCTCTCGGGGAAAATGCCCGTGTCGTGGGCATAGAGCAGCGTGCGCCCTTCCCGCTGCACCAGGTAGAAGAAGGCTTCCTCGTCCGGCTTATGCACGGCGGGCAGCGGCGTGACGGTATAGCCCCCGATCTGCTCCGTCTGAAAAGCGCGGAGCAGGTGCGTGTCGAGAAAGCCGACGCTGCCGGTCCCGTATTCCGTCAGCAGGGCGCTTTCCGTCAGGCGCAGCACCTCGCCGTTGCCGTAAACGTGCAGCACGGGTTCGCCGTCCGTAAAATGGCAGTAGCAGCCGGGCTGGCGCAGCACCAGATCCGCCGGGGCGAAATGGTCGGTGTGGCTGTGGGTCACGATGAGGTTCCCGACCTTCGCGAGGTCAAGACCGAATTTCACGACATTGCGGAGCATGTCCGGCGGGAAATCTATCATCAGCCTGCCGTCGACCAGCAGACCGGAGCGCCCCCGGATGTCCTTTCCCCCCGACTCTGCCGCGAGGCGGCAGAGCGGGCACTGGCAGTAGAGGGCGGGGATCCCTTCCGCCGCCGCTGTGCCGAGATACTGAATCTGCACGGTTTCACATTCTTTCTGCGCGGCCCGCGCTTTCGCGGGTCAGGCGCGGTATTCCGACGGCGTTTTGCCGGTGATTTTCAAAAACTGGCGGTTGAAGCTGGAAGGCGAATTGTAGCCGACCCTGCCGCCTATTTCCATGATGGAGAGATTGTCGAGCGCCAGCATGGAAATCGCGTTGCCGATCCGCACCTGATGCAGATAGTCGAGCGGGGACACGTCGAGCGCGAGCCGGAATTTCCGCCGCAGCGAGGCGGTGCTCATGCAGCAGAGCTTCGCCAGAAACTCCACGCTGACCGGCCGGTCGTAATGGCTGGAAATATACGTAATCGCGGCCGCGATGTCCTGGTACAGCCAACGCCGCGGGCGCTCGCTTTCCGGCGACCGGTTCTGCCTCCCGTGCTCAATCAGGGCTGCAAGAAGAAGAGATCTCGCGCATTCCATGTAATTCCTTTTTTTGTTCCGGAGCTCCTCGATAAAATTGTAAACATCCTGAAGCAGGACGGGCGACTCGGGCGTGACGATATGCGCCCGGCCGAAATTCGGGGCCGGGCAGACGCAGTTCAGCATCTCGGGGTTCCCGCCGAAAAACGCCCGGGTGTCGAGGTTCAGGAAGACCCATTCGCTCGGCTGCGCCGGGTTGCTTCTGGCGATGTGCAGTTCGTTTTGATAGATGATGGAGGCGCACGGGCTCTGGTACGGGACGACGAGGCCGTCGATGATGAACACGCCCGAGCCGCCGTAGCAGTAGCCGATCTCCAGGTCGTCATGGTAATGCAGAAAGCTGATTTCGGCGGAAGGCGGGCTCTGGGTCGCCGTCACGTCGCTCGGCCAGTACGGCAGGCCATCCTCGAACCGGGGCGGGTCGTAAATCGCATCCAGCTGCTTTTTCAGAAAATATGATTGATTCTGCATAAAAAGTCCCTGTTTCTCGGTTGAATTGATTACAATCCGTATTGTATCCTGATAGCAGAGACAAGTCAAGCCCAAAAAACGACAACGGAGGTAAGAAGGATGAAATACCGTTATCCCGATTTTTCCGATTTTCAGCTGCTCGGCCTGAACCTGAGCGAATACGCCCGGATGAAATGCGAGCAGGGCTCCGAAAAAGAGGCAAACCAAATTGTCGACGAGGTGCGCGGCTGCATCAAAGACGCCATGAAGCGGATTGAGGCGGTCCCGGACGACCCGAAGCTGGCCGCCGAGGAACCCGACGATCTCCCCTCCATTCTCAGGCTCAGGGAGGACGGCCCGAGAAAAATCTGGAAGCAGCTCCCGGACGACGCCACCCTCGCCGACAAAATCGAGGGCGCCCTGACCGCGAGGATGGCCGGCTGCATGCTGGGCGTCCCCGTCGAGGGGGCGGCGGTCGAAACGATGGAAGCGTGGTGCGAATACACCGGCAAACAGTTCCCGCCGGCCGACTACTGGGAAAACGTCATGTACCCTCACGTGAAAAACTTCTACGGCGCGTACGGCTACCAGTACATGAAGCACCACATGCGCTCCGTCCCAATCGACGACGACGTCATCTACACGCAGCTCGCCCTGCTGATTATGGAGGAATGCGGCTGCGGCTTCACCACGGAAGACGTCGGCAGAATGTGGAGAAAATACCTGCCCTTTGCCTGCACGGCGGAAGAGATCGCCGTCAACAACCTGAAGAAAAACGTCCCGATCGACAAGGTCGGCGTCACCGACAACCCGTACCGCCAGTGGATCGGCGCGTCGATCCGCTCGGACGGCCTGGCCTACGCGGCAGCCGGCATGCCGGAGAAAGCGGCGAACATGGCTTACCACGACGCATTCCTGAGCCACCGGCGCAACGGCATTTACGGCGAAATGTTCCTCGCGGCGACGCAGAGCGCGGCGTTCACGGTCGAAAACCCGGTCGACGCCGTGAAAATCGGCCTGACCGAAATCCCGAAAAACTGCTCCCTGCACAAGGACATCGAGTGGGCGCTGGAGGCCGGCAAAAACGTGAAGGACCACAAAGACGCGCGCAGGCTGGTGGACGAGCGGTTCGGCACCATGCATATCGTCCACACCAACAACAACCTCTGCCTGATTGTCTTCGGCTTGATGATCGGCGGCAGGGATCTCGTCAAAGGACTTTCCGAAACCGTGGCGATGGGGCTCGACAGCGACTGCACCACGGCCTCGGCCGGCAGCATTTTCGGCGCGGTCATCGGCAAGAAGAACATCCCGGAATACCTGTACCGGCGGTTCAACAACACCATCGACACGTACCTCATCGGCAAAGAATCGTTCCGCTTCGACGACATGACGCACCGGTTCATGAAGCTTGCGAAGGGCCTCTACGGCAGATAAATCAGGAATATCAGGGAAAGTGGCGCGGGGGGGGGGGGGGGGGGGGGGGCGGGGGGGGGGG
>JAEZCC010000023.1 GCA_023412715.1 Bacillota bacterium | reverse complement strand
GCGCCCCCGGCGGCCCCCGGCTTACGCGCGGCGCACGCTGCGGGAATCATATTCGGCGGAACGGCCGGAGCTGCGGCCGCGGTTATTTTTATCCATATCATTTCTCCCGTGTATCCTGGTGCTGATTCATTCTAGTGCAATCCCGGGGGCTTGTCAACAAAGGTACAGTTTTGTAACCGGGTGCGGCCGGTTGTTTTCCGGCATAACTCTGTTATAATAAGCACAGTAAGGGGATGACGTCATGAAAAAATCTTCCGGAAAGAAGGCGGCCGCCCGCTCGAAGCTGATCCGCCTCGTCGCGCTCCTGTGCGCCGTTCTGATCGCCCTCTCGGCGGCGGCCATGGCTTTTTACTATTCGCGGTGACGGCCGGCGCCGCTTAGTGGATCGCCTTCTTGCGATATTTTTTGCCGGCGACCTCCACGTTGCCGACTGTGATGAGCGCGTTCGGGTCTTTCCCCAGAACGATGGATTTCAGCTTCGCCAGCTCCAGACGGGAGACCACGACATAGATGACGGTGGCCGGGACCTTGGAGTATCCGCCCGCGCCGTCCAGCAGGGTCACGCCGCGCCCCAGGCGGGCCGTGACCGCGTCCGTAATCTCTTCGCTTTTGTCTGAGATAATCGTGACCGCCTTGGATTCGTCGATGCCCTCGACCACCACGTCGATGATTTTAAACGCGATGTAATAGGCGATGAGCGAGTACATGGCCCTGTCCCAGCCGTAGATGAAGCCTGCGCCGGAGAGGATGAACACGTTAAAGCACATGACGATTTCGCCAATCGACATGCTGCTTTTTTTGTCGAGGATGATGGCGACAATCTCCGTGCCGTCGAGCGAGCCGCCGGAGCGGATGATAAGGCCGACGCCCGCGCCGTTGACGATGCCGCCGAAGACCGCGGCGAGCAGGACGTCGTGCGTCAGGCCGGGGATCGGGTGCAGCAGCGAGACGCCGGCCGACAGGCACGCGCTCGCGAAGAGCGTGGAGAGCACGAACGATTTGCCGATCTGCCGGTACCCGAGCGCGAGGAACGGAAGGTTCAGGACGAAGGTGAACAGGCCGAGCGGCAGGCCGGAAAGGTGGCTTGCCATAATCGAGATACCCACGACCCCGCCGTCTACAATATCGTTTGGAACAAGAAAAATTTCGAGCCCGATGGAAGACAGGGTCGCGCCGATCATAATTGCCGCAACGCGCAGGGCGACGGAGCGTATCTGTTTGCTGTTTGCCTTCATTCTGAAGCCTCCTTAATCATGAGATCTCTTGCCGCTGTTTCCGTGACAGTGCGGTGCAGCGGGAGCCGGGGACGGCCGCGGCGTTTCACGCCGGTCTCCCGGCCCTCTTTCAATGCCCGCAAAGGGCGCCCAGGGCTTCTTCCCTGGCGGCGACGACCCGGTCGCACCATGCGTCGAACTCGGGGTCCGCGGTCTGCAGTTCGGGATGCGCAAGGATATTTTCGACGGTGCGGGCAATGCCCTGGTCGAACCGCACCTGCGCGCGGAAGCCGGGCACCAGCCGCTTGAGCTTGGAGTTGTCGAACACCACGGAGTTCGACTTGTCGCCAATCAGCGTGCCGAGGTAGCTTTCCGGGTCGCACGCGGCCAGAAATTCCGACGAGATGTGTACCGCGTTGAGCTTTACGTGCAGGGCCGCCGCAATGCACTCGTAGATCTGGTTCCAGGTCAGCGTTTCGTCCGAGGTGATCTGCACCGCCTCGCCGACGGCGTGAACGTTGCCGATAAGGCCGGCGAAGCCCTGCGCGAAATCGCTGTTGTGCGTCACGGTCCAGAGCGAGGTGCCGTCCCCCTGTATGATGACCGGCTTGCCCTGCAGCATACGCCGGACCACCTGCCAGCTTCCCTTTTTGCCATGCACGCCCAGCGGGACGGAGCGTTCGTCGTACGTGTGGCTCGGCCTTACGACGGTGACGGGGAACCCGTTTTCACGGAACTGCTCCGTCAGAAATTCCTCGCAGGCGATTTTGTTGCGGGAGTATTCCCAGTAGGGGTTCGCAAGCGGCGTGCCCTCGGTGATCCGGTAATCCGCGGGCGGCTTCCGGTAGGCCGACGCGGAGCTGATGTAAAGGTACTGCCGCGTCCTGCCGCGGAACAGGCGGAAATCCCTCTGCACCTGCGGCGGCGCGAACGCGACGAAATCCGCGACGGCGTCGAACTGCATGCCGGCAGTCAGGCTCCCGACGGCCGCTTCGTCGTTTGCGTCCGCAGTCAGCGTATGGGCGCCCTCCAGAATCCCGCCCCGCGTCCCGCGGTTGAGCAGGTAAAGCTCGTGCCCCTGTTCCAGCAGCAGCCTCGAGATGGCCGTGCTGATGGTGCCGGTTCCCCCGATGAGAAGAATTTTCATAACAAACCGCCTCCCTGATCAAGATGTTTTTCATGCCGGGGCCTTTCCTCCGGTTTTCCGGCGCACCCCTTGCATTTTGCCTGTATACATATATAATAGCATTACTGGACTTGCCTTGGCAATTCGGAATTTGATTCGTCAAAGGGGTTTTCTGCATGAAATGGACGGACGATCTGGCAATCGGCGTCGATAAAATCGATCAGGAGCATAAAGGGCTGATAGACGCGATCAACGCGCTGTTCGACGCCTGCTCGAAGGGATTGGGCCGGAAAAAAATAGGGGAGACCCTTCAGTACCTGAAGCAGTACGTCGTCACGCATTTCAGCGACGAGGAGGCGATCCAGCGCGAGGCGGAATACCCCGCATACCCGGCGCACAAGAAAATGCACGACGCCTTTGTCAAAGACGTGCTGAAATATGAGGAACGGTTCGACCGGGAAGGCCCGACCATCGCCCTGGTCGCCGATTTCAATATGTTCGTTTCAAACTGGCTGATCCATCATATTTCGATTGAAGACAAGAAAATCGGTGCGTGGATTCAAAGCAGAAAATAGCCGGAATTTTCCGGAACAAAAAGCCCGGACGCGGACGCGCCCGGGTTTTCTTTGTGCCGTCATGCTTCTTTTTCGGCGAGGGTGGCCCAATAGGTCGGCACCCTGTGCTCGTGCAGCGGGCCAGCCCCGTTATAGTCCTCGTAGAGATCCTTTATCGAGAAGCCGCACTGAATCTGCCCCCTGATCTGTTCCTCCAGCGTGTGGGAGAACTGGATTCCGCAGTCGGTCCGGTCCAGCATCTTCTTCTGCTCCGGATTTTTTAAGGGGTTGAAGGGAAGCGGGTAGGTCAGCACGGATTCCGCGTCGTCAAAGATATAGTTGATGCCGTTGTCCAGGCCCGCCATGAGGATGCCGCCCTTTCTCAGGACGCGGAAGCATTCCCGCCAGACCGGCATCACGTCTTCAATGTAGCAGTTCGAAACGGGGTGGAAGATGAAATCGAACGAACCGCCGTCGAAAGGCAGCGGCTTTGTCATGTCCGCCCGGATTGTTTTGATGGTGTAGCCTTCGCGTTCCGCGACCGCTTTTTCGCTTTCAATCTGTTTTTTCGAGTAGTCGAGAACGGTGCATTCCGCTCCGAGCGCGGCGAAGACCGGCATCTGCTGCCCGCCGCCCGCGGCAAGGCCCAGAATTCTGCAGTGCGCAAAATTTGGGAACCATTCTTTCGGCACCGGCTTTGTCGGGGTCAGAAGCACGTCCCAGTCGCCTGCCCGCGCTTTTGCGTACGCTTCGCGGGAGATGGGGATTCCCCATTCCCAGCCGTCGCCGACCCATCTGTCAAACGTTTCCGCGTTTTCGGCGGTGTAATTCATGCTGCAACATCCGTTCTCTGAATTTTTATTCACGCTCAGTATACCATAAAAACCGGGAAGACTCAAACCGCAGGGCCTTCAGGCCCCGGCGTTCGGCTGGAATTTCTCCGGGAGCGCCGCCGGCCTGCACAAAAAAAGAGGCCGAAAAAGACGCGCCGTGCCTGGAGTGCAACGGACCGTTGCGCGAAAGCACCGAACTATTTCTTTACTTGCGGGGGTTCTGCGGTTAGACTGAAGTCAGAACTCAACCACGAAAGGAGCACGGCTATGGATCTGGGAAACAGAATCCGGGAAGAACGTGAAAAATTAAATCTCTCGCAGGACGAGCTGGCGAAACGGATGGATATCTCCCGGCAGGCAATCTCGAAATGGGAGACCGGGAAAAGCTACCCCGACGTTGAGACAATCCTGAAGCTTTCGGATGTTTTCAATCTGTCGCTGGATGAGCTGGTAAAGGGCGATAAGGAGTTTCGGGAGAATTTAATCAGAGAAAGCAGGGAAAACAAAACCGGCGTGTCCGGGCCGACAATTCTGGGGTATGTGTTCGTGGCGCTGGGCGTGATTGTCGGAGTCTGGGGCGGGGCGCAGTTCCCCGTCAGCCTGACGGACGGCGGTTTCATGTCGTTCCTGGTCGGGGGCCTGTTTCTGGCCGCGATTGGCCTGGCGCTCATCCGCGGGGTGCCGGCCTGGCTGCTGCTGGGCGCGCTGTATCTGACCGGCGCGGCCACCATCGCCTATATGATCGGGCTGCAGATGACGCTTTATGTGCTGCTTTCCGGGATTGTCGTCGTTCTGGGCCTCGGGTGGTGGCTGACGACCCTGATTCTGAAAAAGTACCGCTGAGGCGGCGGGAGATATCATATGAGAAAAAGCCTGGCTTTTCTGCCGAACGGCATCACGATTCTGAGGTTCCTTCTGACCGGATGGTTTGTCTGGATTCTGGCGGATCGGCTGGTTCAGGATTCCGCCGGCCCGTTCGCGGCGCCGTACCTCCTTTTCGCCGGCATCTGCCTGACCGACCTGCTGGACGGGGCGGCCGCCCGCGGTTTCAAGGCGGAATCCGCATGGGGAAGCGTTCTGGACGTTTCGGCGGACAGCCTGTTCATCCTCTCTTCCCTGATTCTTTTCAATATCTTTGAAGTGCTGCCGGTCTGGTTCACCATGTTCGTCCTCGCCGATTTTGCCGCCTTTCTTGCGACCTCAAGGCTTCTGATTCGAATGAGGCGCAGGAACGTCCGGCGCGTCCTGGTCTTTGACAGGCCCGGCAAAATCGCCGCCGTCCTGTTCTATTTTGTCCCGATTGCCGCCTGGGCGGCTTACAGCCATCCCGCGGGCCAGAGCCCGTTCGCCTGCCGGGCGCTGCTTTGCGTCTCCGCTTTTCTGGCGGGCGTCTCCATGTCGGCAAGGCTCTTTTCCTGTTTTGCGGCGCTGCGGAGTGAAAGAGGGCTGTGGCTGCGGGGAAAATAAGCAGCCCGGTTCAAAGGGGCGGCGGCCGCGGGGAACGTTCCTTTGCCGGCTTTAATTTGCAAGGAACAGCAGGACTCTCCAGACAATCATCATCACGGCGACGGCGGCGCCTGAAACCGCAATGATCTTTTTCGCCGTGCTTTTTCCGGGCCATTTCATGAGCGCCGCCGAAATCAGAATGCCGATACCTCCGCCCGCGGTGTTTAAAATGACATCATTGACGTCCGACACGCCGATCCGCGCGAGGTACTGCGTGCTTTCAATCAGCAGGCTCGCGGCCAGAACGATGAGCGCGCTTTTCAGCGTATTGTGTTTCTGTTCGGACAGCAGGAGCTTCAGCAGCAATCCCAAAGGTACGAAAAGAATCACGTTCCCCATGATTGAGGTTTCGTTGAAGCCCGCCGACAGATTCGGATCCCACATATCCTTAAAAGGGATCAAATTCAGGGATCTGTAATCGGGGTGATTTCCGGTGAACAGGTCCATGGGCGACGCGAGCGTTTTGAATATCACAACCGACAGCAGAAGAGCCGCATACACGACGACGGTGAAAATGATGAGATATTGGTATTTTTTACTTTCCCTGTTTCTCTTCATATGGATTCCGGCTCCTTTGTTGTTGTCGAATCGCGTTTCGCGCCGAATATGGGAAGGCCGTGCCGAAAAGACCTGCGGCCCCGGCGTGAGCATCGGCGGACTCTCGCTGTACCATCTGTATTATTTTTATTAGTACAGTTACAATATAGCATGCGGCCGTGAAGATGTCAATGTCCGTAAGCTGCGTGCCGTTCCCGGCCATAGACGAAAGAACAGCCCGGCCTTTCGGCCGGGCTGCCGCCGAAAAACCGGGCTGCGGAAGAGAGAAAGGGGACAGCGCAGGCGAAGTTCGGCGCATGTCATTTCGTTTCTGCAAGCAGCTTTTCGCAGGCGGAAATGAACACGTCCGGGTGCTCGTAGTGGATGTCGTGGCCCGATTTGACGGTGACGGTTTCGCAGCCGGCAATGGATGTCTGCACCTTCCGGGCGTCTTCGTCGCTGTTGGCGGCGTACAGGACGCCGTCCCTGCCGTAGCTCGTGACGGCTTTCAGATAAATCGCCGGACACCGGATGCTTTTCAGCATCGCTTCCTGATCGACGCCCTGCATCCACGAACCATCGTAAAACGCTTCTCCGAATTTCAGGTCGTATTCGTCTATGCAGTTCATGGCGCGGGACCAGGAATAGGGGAGCCAGAAGATTTTCAGCGCCTCGCCGGGATGCTGTTTCCGGAAGGTCCCGGCCGCCTGAGCCGCTTTGTCCTTCAGCCCTCCGAAAAGCGAAGATAAATAACTGTTTTTATAATAATAGACGACATAATCGGTTTCGTCCTTTTGATTCAGAAAGCTGTGGATGGTCACAAACGTGTCTTTCCAGGCGAAGCAGGAGGTGCCCTCCTGCATTTCCTGAGGCGTCACCTCAAACAGCGGCGGATCCTCCAGCACGACGCCCTTTACCTGCCCGGGCGCGTTGGCGGCAAGCCATGCGGCCATCACGCCGCCGGAAGAATGCCCGGACACAAAGCACTTTTCGCCGATCACGTTTTCCATGAACCTGATCAGCGCTTTTCCGTTTGCTTCGCAGGAGTAAAGGGAGGCGTCATGGCCGGATTTTCCGTGCCCGTAGCAATCGACCGCAAAAACGTGGAATTTTTTCGACAGCCCGGGCAGAACGGCCGCGTAGTCCTGCCACGCCACAATCTGACCGTGAATCAGCAGCAGCGCAGGGCCGTTGTCCGGCCCCTCGCCGTAATTGATTATGGAGCCGTCCCGCATGGCCGCCTGCTTTTCCGTGAAACCGGCCTGAAGGGCTTCTTCCCTGTACCGGTCGTCGACCGGGTGCAGGTTGCCGTAAAAGTAACGCCCGAGCACCACCCAAAGAACAATCACGAGAAGCGCGACCGCACCGAGTACAAGATACATCTTTTTAATTCTTCCCTTCTTCACCTTTCTCATCCTTATCCTTTTTCCCCGCGGGCCTTATGCTCCGCATGACAAACTCAAAGCTGCGGATTGCCGCGTCGGCCTCGATTAACGCGAGGCCGCCCTGATTTTCATCCCCCAGGACCAGCAGGCTGTCGCCGGGTTTTATCTTGAATATTTCCCGCGCCTTTTTGGGGATCACGATCTGGCCGCGCTCTCCCACGGTGACGGTACCGAAAATATGCTTGCCTTTCGGCGGAAGGGGAAAACCGCCCGTCGGTTCGCCGTTCACAAGCGTGTCGAGAGAAATGTTGTAGAGCCGGGCCAGCGCCGTGCAGTTGCCGATGTCCGGAAGGCTCTCGCCGTTTTCCCACTTTGCGACCGCCTGGCGGGAGACGCCGATTTTCTCCGCGACCTCTTCCTGCGTCAGTCCGCGGGCTTTCCGCAGGGTTTGTAAATTCATGTTTATCATGTTTTTCACTCCATGCATAAATTTTAGCAGTTTACAACCGCATCATCTACCAACTTTTACTGACATTATAGCACCCAAAATGTTATTTTGAGTTGCGCCCTGCGCTTTTGAAAGGCCCGGCCGTAAAAGATGCGGGGAACGTGGCGCGAGGGCAAGGGCACGGCAGGAGAAGGAGCCCGGACGCAGACTGCGTCCGGGCT
>JAEZCC010000018.1 GCA_023412715.1 Bacillota bacterium | reverse complement strand
CCCCCCCCCCGCCCCCCCCCCCGCGCCCCCCCGCCTCTTCTTCCGGGAAATTTTATCCGGCACGCCCTTATTTTTTACTTTGGTATGCTATAATAAAAAAAATTTCCATTTTATTTTTAGGAGGGACGACAGTGAAAACAAGAGAGGTCATTCGGCAGGTCCGCGGCTACAGAGCGACGGACGGAGCCGGGGTCCGGCTTGTACGCGTGCTTGGGGACAGCACGGTGAAAGATTTTGATCCTTTCCTAATGTTGGATTCTTTTGATTCGACGGATCCGTCCGACTATCTTTCCGGTTTCCCCATGCACCCTCACCGGGGGATTGAAACCGTCACCTATTTGATTTCCGGGCGCATCGATCATGAGGACAGCTTGGGCAACAAGGGGACGATCCGTTCGGGGGAATGCCAGTGGATGACTGCGGGAAGCGGAATCCTCCATCAGGAAATGCCGCAGAAGTCCGATAAAATGCTGGGCTTCCAGCTTTGGCTGAATCTGCCGCGGACAGAAAAAATGTGCGATCCGGCTTATCTGGGCATCACGCGGGAGATGATTCCGCGTGTGAAAAGCGGCGATGCGGAAATCGGCGTGCTGTCGGGCCGGTTCGAAAGCGCCGCCGGGGTGACCCCGAAGCATATTCCGGCGAGCATTTTTGATATTCTTCTTCCAAAGGGCGGAGAAATCACGATCCCAACCTCTGCGGATGAAACGCTATTCGTTTTTCTGATCGACGGGGATGCGGTCGTCTCAGGGCAGGCGATCCCATCCAAAACGGCCGTCCTGTTCGGAACGGGCGACTTCACCACCATCGACGCCCCCACGGAAACTCCCCTCCGGTTTATCTTTTTCTCCGGAAAGGCGCTCCACGAACCGGTCGCCTGGGGCGGGCCGATTGTGATGAATACGGAAAAAGAGCTGAACCAGGCGTTTCGGGAGCTGCGCGACGGAACGTTCATCCGGCATCCCTGAGATGCCGGAGACAGAGGCGCTTTTCCTGGCGACACGGTATGCGGAATCCCATGAGAGAGGGGCTTCGGAGAAATCCGGAGCCTTTTTTCTTTTGTCCGGCTTCCCGCCGGGAATCGCGCTTTCCAGGGCTTCGATCAGGCAGGATTGTCCGCGGCAGGATTTCACTGCCGGTATATCTGCCCGGCCAAGGCTTCAAGGGCCGGTGCGTTTTTCAGGGAATAGGCGGGACCCGCTTTTTGCAGGATCTGTTGATCGCAGAGCGTATGGAACGTCCGCAGCAAATGCCTCAGGCTGCACCCCAGATATTCCGCAAGCATGGTATAGTTGGCGGAAAAAGAGCCGTCGTTCTGCATGGTCAGGATATAGGCGGCAAGCCTTTGATCCAGCGGATACAGCAGATTCGCAGCCGCGTTCACATTGTTCCTTTCTATTTTGGCGCATGTCTGGCGCAGGGCAAACCGCAAAAACCGGTTGTCGGACAGCAGCAGATCCCTGTGCTCCTCTATGGAAACGGCGAAGCAGTATATACTTTTCAGCGCCTGTACGTTGGTTTTTGCAATCCGATCGCTGAAAAGCTCGAATTCCCCCAGAACCTGGATGTCCTCATAACGGCACAGCAGAATTGCTTTCCCGTTTTCCGAGGTCTTGAAGACCTTGCAGCTTCCATCCACAATAATAAAAAGATACCGGGCCGCTTCTCCTTCTTTGTAAAGGTACTCGCCTGGCTGAAACAGGCACAGACGCATGACTCGCGATATATCTTCCGAAAGATGCTGCCGGATCAGCTTTTCTTTTGCCTGAATCTTTTGGAATTGTCCTTCGTCCAGAAATTTCATGGGAGAAGCACCTTCTTTCGCTGCAAATTCACAGAATCCATCTTCGCATGATGCCGGGGCGGCAGCCCGCTGCCGAAGGCTGGAATAAGAGAATAAAATTACCATTGCAGAACGCATGCTCTCTCGGCTATCATTAAGATAACCAGCAGGGCCTTTTTATTTTCAGGAGGGAAAACGATGAGCGACGAAATCAACCGAAAATTCTGCATCGAATATTATGTGCGCCGCGGCGTGCCGGAACCGGAAGCGGAAAAATTTTCTCAGGTCATTCTGTGTGCCTACAAAGTGCAAAGGGGTAAATCCTTAAGGCAGATGTGCAGCTTTTCGCTTAAGACACTGGAAGATATTGAAAAGGGCACAGCCCATTCATAATACCCCCAAATATGTTTTTAACATACGAAGAGTCCTCGGAATCCGCATGAATCACTGGGTTTTTGAGGATGAATTATGATTCCAGATGAACTGTCTAGGTTCTCCAACCTAGCTTTTTAGCAATTCTCTTCACTTGTTTCACAAAAGTATCGTTTTCGCGTTTAGCAGACACATCCTTGTCGTCCGTTGAAGCCCATCGATAAATTTGCTCGATACTCCCGTATTTTCTTTTAAAAAGCTTTGCAAATCGCATACTATTTTCTATCGTAGGTGCAGCGGACAAAACTATCGTCAGTTCTTCATCAGTCCAAGGCTTCCCCCTGTTCGTTACATCCCTTTTATCCTCGTTCTCTTTTTGATATTTGATTAAAAGCTGATATGTATAGGTAAGTGTCTCATCAAATGTCTGATCCTCTATGCCGTCAGTCAGCAAATTATTTAACTGGTCCCTGAATTCTGTTTTCCTCATAGGAATGATGCCTCCTTTTTATATTTATTATAATGGAATGGATCTTAATGTTCAATCGCAGACAAATAAAATCTTGTTGCGGGAATATATAGAAACGGCTCCCGCATGATGAGAAGCGCGAATCTGTATGAGGCCCATCGGGATGCACCGGCAGGCCCTGCTTATTTTGCGCAAAGAGATCCGACTGACCTCGCCGTGTCTTCCAAAAGGGGTGAGGCCGTGCCCGGCAGCGGCGTAAAAACCCGTCAGATTCTGCTGTGGAACGCTGAAAGATACAGCCCGCCCGCTCTGTTGATGGACGCGTAAAATACCTGCTCGGGGCTGTGGATTCCCTGATTCTGAAGCTGCTGCCGGAGCCATGCTTCGTCGCGGCCGCTCGCTTTCAGGTTTTCGGCAAGGATTTTCCCGTCGACAATCACGTCGGCCGGAAACGTATTTTCAGCCGGCGCCGTCTTCAGGTCCCCCACAGCGGCGGGCAGTTTGTCCGGCCTGAGCAGGACGGACAGCTGCCCGTCGCTTTCAATCACGGCGTAATCGACATCTTCAACATAAAAAACATCCTTCTGCCGCAGCATCATCAGGAGCTTGCTGATGCTGATCTTGGTTTTGGTCATGTTTTCGTCCAGCAGCTTTCCCCGCTGAATCAGCACGACGGGTTCCCCTTCTTCAATTTTCCGGAACAGAAAGCTTTTGATGCCGAGCAGGTCCGTGGCCAGGACCAGGGCGGTGATCACCACAGCGGAAATGATGCCCAGCAAAACGGAGTTTTCGTCACCCAGCGAAATGCGGACGGCCAGAGATCCCAGCGTGATGCCGACGACAAAGTCGAAGAACGTGATTTTCGAGATCAGTTTTCTCCCAATCAGCCTGCTGAGGGACAGCAGCACCAGATAGGCGACGATGCTTCTCAGAATCGTAAAAAGGATTTTCTGGGCCATGGCATTCCCCTGTTCCTTCTTCGGTTTTTCTATTATGAATATAGTATCCTGACTTTGCCGGAAACTATGCCCGCTGGAACCGCCGCAGGAAGTCCGGCATCCGCGCCCGATGCCTTCGGTAAAAATCAATTTCTGCCTCTGCTTGGGTCCATCGGGATTCACCTCCCGGTGGGCCTTTTTTATGGCTTAGACAGGGGCTGCTGCAAAGGACTTTGCAGCGCCTCCTGATGCCAGCCTTCGCGGGGAGCGGAGCCGGCTCGCTGATGAACATCGTCGGCCTTTTTATCATAGTATGATACAAGTCCGGGCAACGGGGGTGCTGCAATGAAGAAAGAATCTCAGGGGAAAGTCATTATAAGATGCCTGCCTGCACCCTGCGGCCCTTTCCATTATACGGTGTTCCTATTCAATTCAAGCAGGAAAACCGTATATCGGGGACGGACCTCGGCAGAAGGTACCGTTGAGGTCCCAATCCATGCACGCGATGAATACGAAGTCGCGATAAAAGCCCCAAAGTGCATGTGCCCCAGGAGAATTTCCCGGTGGGTAGAATTAAATCCGCGGGGCACATGCGGCCTATGCTTCATTTTCAGCACAGATCCCTTCATTCCTGATTCCAGAAACGCCACCTTCCATCTCACTGACAAAAGCTATGCTGGCTTGCCAATATCAGAAGGAGAATTGTATTTATGCCAAGACCTTATGTAATAAATATAACGAATGGGACCGGCTCGGGGCGCGTTTTGAATGGCGAATATTCCGTTACGGCTAATGTGACGGGGTATGACAATGCTTCCATCCTGCCGGCCACCCAGGAAATTACTGCGGGAACAGACAGTTATGCCTTTACGATAGCTTCTACGGGTACGCTGACGCTGCATGTCACCGAGGACGGGACGGCCGGCGGCACGCCTGTTGTCGGAGCGACATTCCTTCGCTGCGATTCCGGCGGAGCCACTTATGGCGTCGCCGTCACCTCGGATGCGTCCGGCAATGCCGTTTTTAACTTCGTGCCTTTTGCCGCAGCCGATGCGCCGCTCATCTACTATAAACAGACTGCGTCGGACGGAGATCATGAATTTAATCCCGCGCTTGTGAATACAAGCATGACGGCCTCGACTCAGACGATTGAAGTGACAAACAGCCTCGCAGCGCTGAGAACCGTTGCCCTGACGGATACCAATTACGCGAATCTGCCTATCGAAACGGGCAGTATCACGCTTTCGTAGCTCTCAGGCTGCACATTAAGCCTCTCATACAAAATGTCCCCCGCCAAACTTTCGCTGGCAGGGGACATAGCTGTTATATCATATATGGCGAAGCAGGTGTAATTCTTCGGCCGTGCAATGATTGTATCTTTTATCGAAAAGGATTTGTTCCTCCTCACTTTGCTTTTTCAGAAAGAATGTCGAATAAACCTCCATGGTCGATTGAGGTGAATCAAAAAGATGGAAGCAATCTATGGATTTATAAAACTCTCGCTTTACCATCTGCCCATATTTGTTTTCGTAAACTTCATTCTCTTTTTGTGCCGTCGTTTTGGCAATCTGATATGCTTCATCAAAAGAAGATGCTTCGACTAATAGAATGCTTTCTTCAAAAAAGATTTTGCTGTCATGAAAGAACTCGTCTATTTTATCTTGCTCCGGTATTCCCGATATTGTGATTTTACGCAGAAGTTTTACGCTATACCAATCTCCTGCAATTTTTGATACCTTATCCATAAATATCACCGGTTTCTTATATTTTAGAAGGAAACGGGATTCGGGTAGTGCGGTTTTCACCTTTGTGCGGGTTTCGTCCGTATGGGGCTCCCTTTTCCCGCGCCGGGGTTCTCGCTGCATTTTCGCCAAATAAAGAAAAGCCCCCAGACAGGGGCTTTTCTTTATTTGGAGCGGGAAACGGGATTCGAACCCGCGACATTCAGCTTGGGAAGCTGACGCTCTACCTCTGAACTACTCCCGCAAAACTCGTATATTATAGCATATTCGGCTATTGAATGCAAGACGAAATTCACCCGAGCAGACTGTGGAAAAGCTTTTCCTCCGCCTCCGTATTGCTGCCGACCGCCACCAGAACATAGCGTCCGTTCTGAACAATCAGAAAGTCCTTCAGCTCGCCGTACTGGGTCGGGTTCAGGCTTTTGAAGCCGGCGGATTTTGCGCTCATGTGCGTATTCACAGCGGCCTTCAGAGTCTCGAATTTCGATTTGTCCGCCAGCAGAAAGCAGGCCAGTTCGGACGCGCTTTCTGAAGATTTGCTCATATAGACGGAGCTTTGCACCACGGTGCCGTCCGGGATGTCGTAATGCTTGGAAAGCTGGCTCTGGTCGATCCGGGTCAGGTCGGTATACCCCAGCTCGGAGATGATTTGGTTCGTGATCTGGTCGGTGGAGTAGCGGGTGTAGTTTTCCTGAAAATGCCTGAAAATAAGAAGTGCCGCCACAAGAATGGCGATTGCGCAAATCAGAAGGGCATAGAAAGCAACCCACCAGCTTTTTTTCCGAACCCGTTCTGCCTCCATTTTGCGCCTTCTTCCATCTGTGAGGATCGTACAAGAATATTCTTATATTGTACGTTGCTTTCTATGCAATATTATTATAAATAGGAACAATAGTAAACCGGTATGCCGAACATTTTCGATGCGGCAGCAAAAAATTATCCGCTTCGCAGGCGGATTTTCCGGAAATCCTGGGAAAAGGAAAGACATCCGGCGATTCATGGCGCAGAAATCAAAAATACGGCCGGAGGCGGAAACCTCCGGCCGCTGCGCGGGAAAGGGCGCTGCTTTTTCAGATGGAAATTTTCAGTGCGATCCGATACAGGTTCTCGTTGAAAACACGCTTCATGTTCAGCGCTTCCGTGATGTCCAGGTCTACGATTCTGCCGTCGCGCATTACCACGACGCGGTTGCTTTTCCCTTCATACAGCAGGGTGGCCGCCAGCGAACCCATTTCGCTCCCGACGACGCGGTCGCGCAGAGTGGGCGAGCCGCCGCGCTGCACATGCCCGAGAATTGTCGCGCGCGTCTCGATGCCCGTGGCCTCTTCAATGTCTTTCGCAAGCTTGTCAACCCCGCCGACGCCCTCGGCGACAATGATGATAAAATGCTTTTTGCCGGTTTTCTGGGTAAAACGCATCCGGTTCACAATATCCTTCTGAAAATCATACGGGACTTCGGGAACAAGGATGCTCGTCGCGCCGACCGCAATCCCCGTCTGCAGGGCGATGTCCCCGCAGCGGCGGCCCATCACTTCCACGACGCTGCAGCGGTCGTGAGACTCCATGGTATCCCTCAGACGGTCCACCATTTCCATAGCGGTGTTCATCGCCGTGTCGAAGCCGATGGTATATTCGCTGGAGGCAATGTCGTTGTCGATTGTGCCGGGGACGCCGATGCAGGGGACGCCGGCGTTGGTAAGGTCGCGCGCGCCCCGGAACGAGCCGTCGCCGCCGATGACCACAACACCGTCTATGCCGAGCCTGCGGCAGTTCGCGGCGGCCTGCTGTACGCCGGCCGGCGTGTTGAATTCCGGGCTGCGGGCCGTATACAGGACCGTACCGCCGCGGTGGATAATATCGGAGACGGTGCGCAGGTTCATTTCGACGATTTCACCGTTGAGCAGGCCGTTATAGCCCCTCTGAATCCCCATGACGTGCATCCCGTCCGCAATGCCTGTCCGCACGACGGCACGCACGACCGCGTTCATGCCGGGGGCGTCCCCGCCGCTTGTAAGAACGGCAATTGACTTTGTTGCCATGACAAAGAACCCTCCTAAAATATGAAACATACTAGTTTTGACTGCGGAAAATCCGCGGCCAAAACAAATCTGACATCTTCGGGATCGACGATATTCTACATCTCTATTATAGACGTAAATCGCCCGGTATGGCATACCAAAAATATGGATAAAAGATTCCGGTATATGGATTATTGTTGCGCAGAACTGATTACCGCGACGTTTTCGCTGCCGAGCAGTTCTTTCAGCGTGCGGATCAGGACGTCGTTGACGTCGACACGCTTCGAGACAGGGGCGCGCATCAGTTTTTTCGTGTCGCAAAAATACAGGTAAAGCGCAGTCGGGCCGTCGAACACGGCGAGGTATTTCATGGCCTTTCGGTAGAGGGGGCTGTCTTCGCCGGGCAGCTTCAGGTAAAGCCCGGGGCGGGCACCGCTCTTTTTGGGGGGCGGCCCGGCCTGCCTGCCGTTCGCCGGAGGAGCCGGTTCCAGTTTTTCGCAGACCAGCTCCGCGTCTCTGTCTTCGCGGATGCTGAGCCGGGCTTCGGCTTTGACGATTTTCCCTTCGACAATGTCGCCGGCGTATTCCTCAAGGGCCTGGGGGAACACGAGCATCTGGATGTCGCCGTAGAGGTCCTCCAGCGTGACGAACGCCATGGTGCTGTTGCTTTTCGTGACCTTCAGCCTCACCTTTGTAATGATGGCGAGCACCGTGACGCGGCTGCCGTCCGAAAGGCCGGAATTCTGTTCCTGGGAGCTTTCCGCAAGCTCGCCGATGCGGACCGCGTGCAGCGTGTCGTACATGCCGGCATAAGCCGCCATCGGGTGCCCCGAGAGGTACATGCCGGTCACTTCCTTCTCCATGGCAAGCTTGTCCGCCGGGCTGAGTTCCGCGGCCGGATCCAGATGAAAATCGCGCTGCTCCGGCCGGGCGGCGGTGTCGAAGAATCCGATCTGCCCGTCGACGTTCTGCTTTTTGTCGTCCGCAATCCAGTTCAGCACCGTCTCCGCGGCGGCGAGCATCTGCCGTCGGTTTGCGCCAAGGCCGTCCAGCGCGCCGCATTTGACAAGGCTTTCGAGGGACCTGCGGTTCAGCCCGTCGAACATGCGTTTGCAGAAATCGAAGAAGGAAATAAATTTCCCCTTGGCCTTCCGTTCCGCTATCATGGAATCGATGAAGCCCTTGCCCAGATTCCGCACGGCAAGCAGGCCGAAGCGGATGTTTTTCCCCGCCACGGTGAAGCCGCTTCCGCTTTCGTTCACGTGGGGCGGCAGCACCCGGATCGAGAGGCGCAGGCATTCCGCAATATAGGTGGCAAGCTTGTTGGTGTTGTCCAGCACGCTGGTGAGCAGCGCAGCCATGTACTCGCGCGGGTAGTGGCATTTGAGCCACGCGGTCTGGTAGCTGACGACGGCGTAGGCCGCCGCGTGCGATTTATTGAACGCGTACGAGGCGAAGCTCGCCATTTCGCCGTAGATGGCTTTGGCGGTCTGCTCGTCCACGCCGCGGCGCACGCAGCCCTCCACCTCGACTTTTCCGTCTTTTCCGGTCAGCCCGTGGATGAAGATTTCTTCTTCGCGCGCCATCACGTCCTTTTTCTTCTTGCTCATAGCTCGGCGCACGATGTCGGCGCGGCCGAGCGAATACCCGGCCAGCGTGCGGAAAATCTGCATGACCTGCTCCTGGTAGACGATGCACCCGTAGGTGACGTTCAGGATGTTTTTCAGCATGGGGTGGCGGTAGGTGACTCTTTTCGGGTTGTGGCGGTTTTCGATGTAGCGGGGAATGGATTCCATCGGCCCCGGGCGGTACAGCGATATCACCGCAATCAGATCCTCGATGTTTTCCGGACGCAGCTGCATGATGACGCTGCGCATGCCGCCGGATTCAAACTGGAACACGCCGTCGGTGTTCCCGGCCGTCAGCATGCCGAACACCGCTTTGTCGTCCATCGGGATGCCTTCAATGCGGAAGCCCGGCTTCTGCTTTTCAATCATGTCCTGCGCGTTGCGGATGACCGAAAGGTTGCGCAGGCCCAGAAAATCCATTTTCAGCAGGCCAAGCTCTTCCAGCGTCGTCATCGTGTACTGCGTGACGACGGAATCGCCGTTTTTGGCGAGCGGCACATATTCGGCCACGGGCCTGTCGGTGATGACGACGCCCGCCGCATGGGTGGAGGCGTTGCGCGGCATGCCCTCGAGCCGCCGCGCCATGTCAATCAGCTCGTGCACCTGCGGGTCCGAGTCGTAGCGCTGCTTCAGCTCCGCCGAGGCTTCAAGCGCTTTGTCGAGCGTGATGTTCGGTTCCATGGGCACGAGCTTTGCAATCTCGTCCACCTTGGCGTAAGGCATCGCCATCACGCGCCCGACGTCGCGCAGGGAACCGCGGGCGGCCATGGTGCCGAAGGTGACAATCTGCGCGACGTGGTCGGCACCGTATTTACGCACGACATAGTCGATCATTTCCGGCCGGCGCTCGTCGGCGAAGTCGATGTCGAAGTCCGGCATGCTCACGCGCTCCGGGTTCAGAAAGCGCTCGAACAGCAGGTCATAGCGGATGGGGTCGATGCCGGTGATGCCGATGCAGTACGCGGCGAGGCTTCCGGCGCCGGAGCCTCTGCCCGGCCCCACGGGGATGCCGACTTCTTTCGCATAGCGGACGAAGTCGTGCACAATCAGGTAATAGTTGACGTACCCCATCTGTTGGATGGTGGCAAGCTCGTACTCCAGCCGTTCCGTAACGCTCTGGTCCGGATGGTCGCCGTATTTTTCGTGCAGTCCGGCGTAGCATTTTCTGCGGAAATACTCCACGTTGTCACTGCCGTCCGGCGTGTCGAAGCGGGGCAGCTTTGTTTTGCCGAATTCGAACTCCACATTGCAGCGCCCGGCAATTTTCACGGTGTTGTCCGCGGCTTCCGGCACCTTGGGAAACAGCGCCCGCATTTCCTCTTCCGTCTTGTAGTAGAACTGGTTGCTGCCGAACTCCATCCCGTCCTTGTCCTCTATGGTGTGGTTGGTTTGGATGCACAGCAGAACGCGGTGCATTTTGCTGTCTTCCGGGCGGATGTAATGGCAGTCGTTCGTCACGACGAGCGGAATTCCGGTTTCTTTGGCGATGCGGACGATGGAGGGATTGATCTGCTTCTGCTCGCGCAGGCCGTGATCCTGCAACTCCAGATAAAAGTTGCCCCTTCCGAAGATCCCGTTATAGCGCAGCGCCGCCGTTTTCGCGCCGTCGTAATCGCCGGCGGTCAGGTTGCGTGCGACTTCGCCGGCCAGGCAGGCGGAAAGGGCGATGAGCCCCTCATGGTACTTTTCCAGCAGCTCGTAGTCCACGCGCGGCTTCGAATAGAACCCCTCCGTCCACGACAGGGACACCAGCTTGGCAAGGTTCTGGTAGCCGGTGTTGTTTTCGCAGAGCAGCACGAGGTGCTTGTGCTCGGAGTCGAGCTCATGCACCCGGTCGAACCGCGTCCGCTGCGCCACGTATACCTCGCAGCCGATGATGGGCTTGACGCCGCGCGATTTTGCATATTTGTAGAAATCCACGGCGCCGTACATCACGCCGTGGTCCGTGACCGCGACTGCGGCGTCGCCCCGTTCCACCGCCGTGTCGACCAGCTGCCGGATCCGGCAGGCGCCGTCGAGCAGGCTGTATTCGCTGTGCAGATGAAGATGGACGAACATGCTGCGTAGCCTTCCTTTTACTTTAAAATCTCCTGCTGTACTTTCTTGCTGAATCCGGCCAGAATCAGCCGATACGATTTGTCCAGCATGTCTTTTAAAACGTCGTCAGGTACATTGCCGCCAAGATAGAGCGAGTTCCAGTGTTCCTTGTTCATGTAATAGCCGGGTACAATATCCCGATAGGTCTGCCGCAGCAAGCTGCCGAACATGGGTTCCAGCTTGACGGTTATGATCGGTTTTCCTTCTTTGTCGCCGCCCCGCATGGCGTACATTTTTCCGCGGATCATATAACGCGTCGCCTGCCATTCGGCCTTATAATCCTTTTCTGTCCCATTTTTTGAGAGGCAATAGCCGTCCAGCCATTCATATTTCATTTTGGGCGCCTGCTTTCCGACATTTTTTCTCCGAATTCCATAATGCGCTTCATCCGGTGGTGCACGCCGGAACGGCTCATCGGCGGGGAGATCATCTGCCCGAGCTCCCGCAGGGACAGCTCCGGGTTTTTGTACCGCAGCTCGGCCAGCCCGCGCAACTCTTCCGGCAGGGCGGAAATCCCGGAGCAGTTGCGTATTTTTTCAATGGCCAGCACCTCCTGCGCAGCCGCGGCCGCCGTTTTGCCGATGTTGGCCGTCTCGAAATTGGTCTGCCGGTTGACGTTGTTGCGCAGCTCTTTCAGCATGCGGACCTGCATCATCTTCATCGCCGCCGCCGACGCGCCGAGATAGGCGAGAAAGTCCGGGACCTTCTCGCTGCCCTTTAAGTAGACGACGAAAGACCCTCTGCGGCGCGACAGACGCGGCCGCGGGTCCAGCTCGAGAATGTCGCGGATGAGGCCGACAATGTCTTTCGCAAGGTTCATGTAGGGCACCGAGAATTCCAGCCGGTAGTCCGCCCCCGGGTCGCTGACGGTGCCGCAGGCGAGGAACGCCCCGCGCAGGAACGCCGCCCGGCAGCACTCGTTTTCAAGGTTCCCGAGGTTGATGCGCAGGCTGATTTCGGCCCCCGTGTGGCCGAGAAAAGAGAGGAGCTTTTTCGTTTCTTCCGGGCCGGCGGCGCAGACCGTGTAGGAACGGCCGCCGTTTTTTCTGTGAAGCTCCGAAGCGGCCACACGCATGGCGGCCGCGGCGGTCTGCGCCGCGAATTTTGCCGCCCGCCGGGCGACGGCCTGGTTTTCGGTCACAAGGGAAACGCCGGCGGAAGAGAAACTCCGCCCGCATAAAAGCAGGCCGTAGCACTCCGCCTTTCGGCAGCACTGCTGCGGCTCGATTCTGCACAGTTCGTTTTTCGCGTCGGAAGCAAACGACATTTTGATCCCCCGGCTTATTTTCTCTGGATGTCCCGATGGTTTACGCTGACCCGCAGGTCCTGCCCCAGCAGATGATCGTACAGGACCTGCGCCAGCGTCACGGAGCGGTGGTGCCCGCCCGTGCAGCCGATGGCGACGACCAGCTGGCTCTTGCCCTCGTTGCAGTACAGCGGGATGGAGTAATCGATCAGGTCGAACATCCGTTTGACAAAGCCCCGCGTCGCGTCGGAGTTCAGCACGTAGTCCTGCACGGGCTTGTCCAGCCCGGTCAGATGCTTCAGATTTTCAACGTAGAACGGGTTCGGCAGGCACCGCACGTCGAAGACCAGATCGGCTTCGGTCGGCATGCCGAACTTAAAGCCGAACGAAACGCAGTGGATGAGGAGCGCGTCGGAGGCGTCGCCCAGAAACAGGCTCGAGATACGCTCTTTCAGCTGCGCAGGGGAGAGGGAAGAGGTGTCGATGATGTAATCGGCGCGTTCCTTCGTCTGCCGCAGCATCTCCCGCTCCAGCTTTACGGCCTGCTCGAGGGAGCCGAGGCAGTTTTCCGCCAGCGGGTGCTTGCGCCTCGTTTCCTTGAAGCGGTTGATCAGCACGAAGTCGTTGGCGTCGAGAAACAGAATCTTGAACTCCTTATGCTCGTCCTGCATGCGGTCAAGCGTTTTCGAAAGCGCCGGGAACATGTCGCCCCCGCGGATGTCCGTCACGACCGCCACGTGCGACAGGCTGCTTTTCGCCTGCTGGGAAAGCTCGTAAAACGTCGGGATGAGCTGCGGCGGGATGTTGTCCGCGCAGAAGAAGCCGATGTCTTCCAGGGCGTTGATGGCCCGGGTTTTTCCCGCGCCGGAAAGTCCCGTAACAATTAAAAAATCCATATTTTTCCCCACCTCATCCGGCAAACTGCACTTCGCATTCCAGCCGGACGCCGGTTTCGCGGAATACGGTTTCCTGTATCTGGGCAATCAGGGCCTGCACGTCGGCGCAGGTCGCCCCGCCCAGGTTCACGATGAATCCGGCGTGCTTCTCGCTGACGGCCGCGCCGCCGACGCGGCGGCCCATCAGGCCGCACTGCTGGATCAGCGCGCCGGCAAAGTGGCCCGCCGGGCGTTTGAAGACGCTGCCCGCGCTCGGCATTTCGAGCGGCTGCTTCGCCTTGCGCCTTGCGTAGAGCTCTTCCATCCGCGCGGAGATCTCGTCCGCGTTCCCGGGCTTCAGGCGGATGCGCACGCCGGTCACGATGTATTTCCCGCCGGAGTAGGCGCTGTGCCGGTAGCCGAAATCCAACGCTTCACCCTTGAATTCCCCATAGCCGCCGTCTTTTGAAACATGCGAGCAACTCACGATGACCTCCGAGACGCTGTGCTCGTAGGCGCCGGCGTTCATGAACGCCGCGCCGCCGACGGAACCCGGGATTCCCCATGCGAATTCAAGACCGGTGAGGGAATTTTTCCTTGCAAAGCTGCAGGCGGAGGCGAGCGACGCCCCGGCGCCGCATTCCAGCAGGTTTTCCCCGCAGAGCGCGACCCGTTTCAGGTCGCCGCCGAAAGCGACCACCGCCCCGCGGAGGCCGGCGTCCGACACCAGCAGGTCCGAGCCGTTGCCCAGCGCAAACAGCGGGATTTCCCGCTCGCAGGCCTTCCGGCACAGCTCCCGGAGGGCGGAGCGGCTTTTGACGGTCACGAAAAGGTCCGCCGGCCCCCCAATCTGAAACGTCGTATGCCGGCTCATGGGTTCGTTTTTGCGGACTTCGCAGCCGAGGGAAAGCGCGAACGATTCCAGTTCATCCAGGTGATTCATGTTGTCCTCCGGTTTTTGTATTTACAAAGCGGGCCCCGCCGCCGGATCGTCAAAAACGCGCGTGTGCCGTTTCAGGTATTCCCGAAGGCGGCCGACGTCCGCGTTGACCACAAGCTCCTCGGGAAAGTCGATTTCCTTCAGAATCCTCAGGCAGTTTTCGCAGCGGCCGACGTGCGTGTAAAAATGGGAGTCCGAATCGACAATGACGGGGACCCGATGCTTTTTGCACAGCCGCATGATTTTCACGCAGTTCGTGACGGAATCCGGGCGGGAGGTGAACGTGCCCTCGTTCATTTCGACCAGCTTGCCTTCTCGGCCGAATTCCGGGATCACCCTGTCGTAGTCGTATTCGTACCCGACGGTCCCGCTGTGCCCGATGACGTTGACCTTCGGGTTCCCGGCAATGTTCAGCCAGGCGCTTGTCACGGCGTCGCCGCGGCTGCCCTCGAAAATGGATTTATGGATGGAAGCGACCACCCAGTCGAGCTTTTCCGCGTCGCGTTCGCTCAGATCGACGCGGCCGTCGCAGTCCAGCACGTTGGTTTCCTGGCCGCGGAGGACGAGCACCCCTTCGAGGATGCGGGGGATGACCCGCAGGTTTTCAAAATACCATTTTCCGGGCGCGCCGGGCATTTTTTCGCCGTGGTCGGTGAGGGCGGCGGCATAAAGGCCCCGCTGGGCCGCGGCGTGGATCATTTCACCCGCCGTGCTGTAGGCGTGGGAAGAAGCGACCGTGTGCATGTGCATATCCGCTATCAGCTGCATATTCTCTGTCTCCGTTTTCGCTGCTTTTCCGAAAATCCTTTTAAAAATTCAGCTTGGTTTCCTTTTCCGTCTGCTGCATGGTCGAAATGTCCATGCCGAGATTTTTAAGAAGCTCCTCCGCGGCGTTGTAGCCCATTTTCTTCTGGCGGTTATTCATGGCCGCGACCTCGATGATGATGGCGAGGTTCCTGCCCGGCTTGACCGGGATGGTCAGAACGGGCACCTTGATGCCGAGAATCTCGGTGTATTCGCTGTCGATGCCCATCCGGTCGTATGTCTTCTGATTGTCCCAGATTTCAAGATTGATGACCATGTCGATTTTTTCCGTCAGCTTGACGGCGCCCATGCCGAAGATTCTCCGCGCGTTAATGATTCCTATGCCGCGAAGCTCGATAAAATGCCTGATGTTGGTCGGCGCTTCGCCCACGAGCGATTTTGCGGAAACGCGGCGGATGGTTACGGCGTCGTCGGCAATCAGCCGGTGGCCGCGCTTGATCAGTTCGATGGCGGTTTCGCTTTTGCCCACGCCGCTGTCGCCGACGAGCAGGATCCCTTCGCCGTAGACCTCCACCAGCACGCCGTGCCGGGTGATGCGCGGCGCAAGCTCCACGTTGAGGTAGGCGACGAGGTTCGCGACGACGGCCGAGGTCGTGTCCGGCGAGCTGAGAAGCGGGATGCCGTAGCGCTTCGCGGCCTCCACCAGCTCCGGGACCGGCTTGAGGTTCCTTGCGATGATGGCCGCCGGCGGTTTCTGTGAAAACATGGCGTTCAATACGTCCTGCCGGCGTTCGGGGGTGATGGAATCGAGAAACGCCGTTTCGGCTTTGCCGAAGATGATGATGCGGCTGGTGTCGTAATATTCGTAGAAGCCGTTCAGCTCCAGGCCGGGACGGTTGACGTCCGTGGAGGAAACCATAATTGTTTCCGCGTCCGCGGGCATGGTGATGGGATTCAGGGCCAGCTCTTTGATCACTTTTGAAAGCGCGACGCTGTATGTTGAAGTAGGCATTGTTTCATCCCTCTCTGTCACATTACCATATATTATATCTCAAAGAATGGTCACTTTAAAGGATTTGAGTAAAAAAACGGCATTTTTGCACGGCGGCGGCCTACTCGTAAAAATTGATGAAAAAAAGCGGGGAATATGGTATAATCCCTTTGGAGCACGCGCCGACCCGCAGGGCTGCGGCGGATTACAGGAAGAAGATGAATGGAATGGGAGCCTGGTTATCTGTTTTAATCATTTTTGTCTTCGTAACGGCTTTCCTGATCTTTTTGGGTTGGATCGATTGGATATTGAAATGCAAAAAGACCGCAAAGGAAAATAAACTTGATTTTTATGCAACAGGTTATGCAATCTTAAAAAAAGACGGGAAAAAAGGAACCAAACAAACCATATTAATCACGGAAGGCTTATTGGGCGCGAATGCGGACGAATGGGTTTTCGGATCCCGCTTCCGGGACGACGCAGCCTGTCTGAAAGAAAAGCTTTCCGATATCCTCAGCTTCCATGTCTCGGAATACCATGAAAATGATTTTACGGACTTTATCCCTGAAAATGTCGAAACGAAGTATATCGTAAGAAACATGGCGGGCATTTCGACCTCGAAACGTCTTCCAAAATTCGTAAATGACCGTATGATCTGTAAAATCGGTTTTGCCAATCACACTGATTTCTATTTTTGCTATAAAAACACGGCAAAAAATGCGAAAGCGATTGATCGGCTGAAAAATATCGGCGTAAGATAAAGAATAGACTTGCAGATTCCGGTTTGCAGAGCGGGCCGGCCTTGCAATACGTAAGCGGGCCGGCTCGTTTTGCACAGACTTTAGGATTGGCGAAGGCGCGGCTGCGCCTTTTGTGACGGGGCGCGGCGGCATGGGAGGACGGAATATGGAAGGACAGAACGGGCTGGGCGCGGCCAGGGAACTCGTCTGCGGCGTCGCCGTGGTCGGCGGTGGCCCCGCTGGTTATACGGCGGCGTTGGAAGCGGCGAGGCTCGGCGCTTCCGTCGTATTGGCGGAAAAGGACGCGGTGGGGGGTACGTGCCTCAACCGCGGCTGCATCCCGACAAAGGCGCTCATCAGCAGCGCGCAGGCGTTCCGCGCCATGAAAAACGCGGCGGAATTCGGCTGCCGCGCGGAGGACGTCCGCGTCGACCTCGCAAAGGTCATGCAGCGGAAAGACAACGCCGTCCGGAAGCTGACGGACGGCGTCCGGTTCCTTCTGAAATCGGCCGGCGTGCGCACGCTGGCAGGCACGGCGGAGCTGACCGGCGGGACCGGGCTTCTGGTCCGGACCGGCGAAGGCCCCGTGAGCGTCCGCGCGAAAGACCTCCTGCTTGCGACGGGCTCCGGGCCGGCCTCGCTGAATGTTCCGGGAACGGACCTGCAGGGGGTCCTGTCGAGCGACGAGGCCCTTTCGCTTTCCGAAATGCCGGAGAGCCTGACGATCGTCGGCGGGGGCGTAATCGGGCTGGAGTTCGCCTGCCTTTTCGCGGCGTTCGGCGTGCCGGTCAACGTCGTGGAGTATTTCGGCGAATGCCTGAACGGCTTCGACTCCGACGTGTGCGCGTATGTCGCAAGGTACGCGAAGCAGCAGGGGATCGCACTGTACCGCGGCGCGAGGGTGACGGGCATCTTTGAAAAGAACGGCGGCTGCGAGGTGGCTTTTGAAGACAAAAAGGGGAAGCAGGCCGTCTTTTCGCAGAAAGTCCTGATGGCGGTGGGCAGGACGCCTGCTGCCGGCGTCCCCGGCCTTGAAAAAACCGGCGTGGAGCGGAACGCGAACGGCCGGGGCATCCGCATCGACGGCAGGATGCGCACGAGCGCGCCGCACATTTATGCCGCGGGCGACGTCACGGGCGGCGTCATGCTCGCGCACGCGGCTTCCCGGCAGGGAGTCGTCGCCGTGCGGAACATGCTGGGCCGCGATTGTGAGTTAGACGAAACGGCCGTTCCGAGCGCCGTTTTTACCGATCCGGAGGTCGCCCAGGTCGGCCTGTCTGAAAAATCCGCGAAAGCGCGGGGCAGGCAGATCAGGGTGTCAAAATGTCAGTTTGCCGCGAACGGCAGGGCGGTCGCTTCCGGCGACTCCAGGGGCTTTGTCAAGCTGATTGCCGACCCGGAAACGGGCGTGCTGCTCGGCGGCGGCATCGTCGGCCTGCACGCGTCGGAGCTGATTGCCGAGATCGCGCTCGCGGTTTCGAACCGCCTGACGGCGGGGCAGGTGGCGGAAACGATCCACGCCCACCCCACGGCCGCGGAAGCGGTGTCCGAGGCGGCGAAAGGGCTTGTCTGAGCCCAGAAAGCCGAACCGGAAAGGCCGGGCCCCAGACGAAAGCCCTTCCGGTTCCGCCGGCGCTTCCCTCAAAAGACATGCAAAAAGGCGAAGTACAAAACTGTACTTCGCCTTTTTATGCAGGAACAGTTCGGAAAAATCAGACCGCGCGGGTGACTTTTCCGGAACGCAGGCAGCGGGTGCAGGCATAAATCCTTTTCGGGGAACCGTTCACAACCGCCTTGACACGTCTGACGTTCGGTTTCCAGGTCCTTGAAGAACGCCTGTGCGAGTGGGAAACCTGAATTCCAAAAGTAACTTCTTTACCGCAGATTTCGCATTTTGCCATTTATCTGCACCTCCTTCAAAAGGCTTACGTCCAACACAGTAACAGAATTATATTACCAGATTGGGGCCGCAATTGCAAGAACTTTTTTCTGTGCCTTCCCTGTGCGCCCGGATTCGGCGGGCGGGGCGGGAGGCGCCGTTCCGCTTGTTTTTTTTAATGCAACGTATTATAATCAATATCATGAGCAATATACCGTTTTTTGGCGGAAGGCGCAGCATCCGCACAAAGGCCGGTCGAAGGAGAGCGCTGTATGCTGATTGATATCATCCGGAATATATTTAACGGCCAGCAGGTGAATCTGGGTCAGGTGCTTCCGCAGATTCTTGCGACGCTGTTTATTATTTTCTGCATTCTGCCTCTGCACGAGTGCGCCCACGCGTGGGCGGCCTCCAAGCTGGGGGACAACACGGCCAGGTACCAGGGCCGTCTGACGCTGAACCCGCTGGCGAGCTTCGACCCCGCCGGCTCCCTGTTTCTTCTGCTGTTCGGCTTCGGGTGGGCCAAGCCTGTGCCGATTGATTCGCGCAATTTTAAAAATCCCCGCAGGGACGTCGCGCTTTCTTCCCTTGCCGGGCCGCTGTCCAATTTTCTCGCCGCGGTGGTCGGGGCCGTCATTTTCTGGGGCGTGTATGCGGGCTCGGACCGCAGCGTGACGCAAGTCCTGACTTTTGTGCTTTATTTTCTACAGTACTATATTTTTATCAACGTGGCGCTCGCCGTGTTCAACCTGATTCCCCTTCCGCCGCTCGACGGCTCGAAGATCCTCGGCGCGTTCCTGTCCCCGCGCGCGCTGTACAACTATTACCGGTACCAGAACATCATCGTGATGGTCGCTTTCGTCGTGCTGTTCAGCGGGGCGCTGAGCGTGCCGCTGAACTGGCTTAACAGCTCGTGCTACAATGCGGTCATGTGGCTTGGCAGCCTGCCGTTTGAGCTGTTCGGCCTTCTGTCATGAAACGGTGAAAAATGGAAAAGCTAAGTTACAAGCTGGGGACGTTCGAGGGCCCGCTCGATCTTCTGCTTGCCCTGATTGCGAAAAACAAGCTCAGCATCTGTGAAATCCGCATCACCGACCTTGTGGACCAGTACCTCGAGCAGGTCGGGCAGATGCAGCGGCATAGTATGGACGTTGCGAGCGAATTTCTCGAAATGGCCGCGCGCCTTGTCTACATCAAGACGGTGTCGCTTCTTCCGAAGCCCGAAGAAGCGGAGCAGATGACCCGGGAGCTGACCGGCCAGCTGCTGGAATACCAGGAATGCAGGCGCGTGGCGGCGCTCCTTTCCGGGCGCGTCAGCTTCGACGCCCTCACGCGCGAACCGCTTCCGATCGAATTCGATACCTCTTACCGCGGGCGCATTGCCCCGCAGAAGCTTCTGGAAGCCCTCCGCAGCGCCATGGGACGGGGCAAGCGGTTCCTTCCGCCTCCTGCGGAGGCGTTTTCCGGCATTGTGTCGCATAAAATCGTAAGCGTGACCTCGCGCATCATCCATGTGCTCAGGCGCCTGAAAGCTTCCGGCGCGGCCAGATATGAAGAGCTTTTCCGCGGCTGCCGGGGAAGGTCCGAGCTGGTGGCGACCTTCCTCGCCGTGCTGGAGCTGGTCAAGGGCAGGCGGATCCGCCTGGAAGGCGAGAACGACGGCACGGTAAAGCTATTGAAGCGGCGGTGAATGTTTTGGAAATCAAGAAAATTCAGGGCGCAATCGAAGCCATCCTGTTCGCGAGCGGCGAGGCCGTGACCCTCGACCGCATTTCCGCCGTCCTCGGCATGGACAGGCCCACGGCGGAAAAGGTGATGAACGACCTGGCGGACCGGTTCAACAGCACGAACGGCGGCGTGCAGATCGTCCGCCTGAACGACGGCTGGCAGATGTGCACCCGGCAGGAATACGCCGCCGAGGTGCGCGAGGCGCTCGACATGAGGCGGAACATGCCCCTTTCGCAGGCCGCGCTGGAGGTTCTGGCCGTCGTGGCCTATAACCAGCCCGTAACGAAATCGTTTGTCGAACAGGTCCGCGGGGTGGACTGCTCCGGCGTCATTTCAAGCCTGACGGCTAAGGGGCTTCTGGAGGAGCACGGAAGGCTGGAGTTGCCGGGCCGCCCGCTTCTGTACCGCACCACGCCGGATTTTCTGCGGTGTCTCGGCATTTCTTCCCTGGACGAGCTGCCTCCGCTGGAGCGCGGGGAAGAAGACGAGGCACAGGCGGCGGAGCCGGAAGCGGAGAAGGACGCCGGATGAACGCTTTGCTTTTTTCTGCGCTGGCGGCGGCGCTCCTTCTGCTGCTGAACCTGAGCCGGGTGACTTGTTTCGTCCGGTTCGACGGGAGTTTTTTCCTGCGCGTGGGATATCTGTTTTTCCACTATACGGTGTTTCCGCGTCCCCCTGAAAAAGAGAAGAAGGGGGAGACGGAGCAGGCCGCCGAAAAGGAAGCTCCCGCGGGCCTCGGTGCGAAGCTCCGCGGCCTTCTGGAAAAACGCGGCCTTTCGGGATTTCTCTCCGTCCTGCAGGAGACCGCGTCGGCGGCTTCCGGCACGGCGAAAAAGCTGTTTGCCCACTTCCGTGTCGGCAGGTTCCTGCTGACCATCTCCGTCGGAGGCGACGACGCCGCGCAGACCGCGGTGGAATACGGGACCGTCTGCGCCGCCGTCGGCACGGCGGCGGGGGCTGTTCTGTCGCAGGTGAAATGCAAAAAATGGTCCATCACCGTCGACCCGGATTTCAGCGGCCGGGACAGCAGCGTGCGGTTCGAGATGAAGGCGGGAATCCGCCTGATTTTCCTTTTGATTGCCGCGGTTTACGGGCTGGTGCGTTTTGTGAGGATTTCAAAGAAGCTGAAAAGGCAGGTCGGGGCGTAAGTTCCGGAAAACAGGGAAAGAATACTGCTGGAAATAAAAAAAGGTGGTGCTCTCTATGGCAGATCATCCAATCGAAGGGCTTATGGGAACGACCCTTGAAAAGATCAAACAGATGGTGGACGTCAATTCCATCATCGGCGACCCCATCACGTCCCCGGACGGGACCATAATCGTGCCGATCTCGAAGGTCAGCTACGGCTTCGCCTCCGGCGGTTCCGACTTTGCGGCGAAGTCCATGCCGGAAAAACAGTTTTTCGGCGGCGGCACCGGCGCCGGCGTCTCGATCAGCCCCGTCGCTTTTCTGACCATCTCGAACGGCGAAGTCAAGCTGCTGCGGGTGGACCCCGGCAGCACCTCGGTCGACAGGGTCATCGAACAGGCCCCGGAAATGATTGACAAGGTCGCCGGGCTTTTCGGGAAGGGCAAAAAGCAGAAGCAGCAGCCTGAAAATGCCGCCGCTCCGAAAACCTCTGAAGGTACGGAAAACAACTCATGACGAACGGCCCTGCCCGCATATAAATAAAGCGGGCAGGTGGTTGCGTTGAAATGGAAAAAAACGGGCCCGGTCGTGCTTTTAGTGCTCGCGGCGGCCCTCTGGCCGTCTGCGGCGCAGGCTGCGAACGTACCGTCGGTTTCTGCAAAATCGGCCATTCTGGTCAATGCGGACGACGGTACGGTTCTTTATGCCAAAAATGAGCATCAGAAGCTTGCCATGGCCAGTACGACCAAAATCATGACGGCGCTTCTCACACTGGAGGAAGCGAAAAAAAACGACAAGGCGGTCACCATAACGCCCGAGATGGTGCGGGTCGGAGGCTCTTCCATGAACCTGCACGCGGGCGACAGGCTGACTTTGAGCAGCCTTGCCGCCGGTATGCTGCTGGTTTCCGGCAACGACGCCGCCAATTCCGCGGCAATCGCCGTCGGCGGCTCTCTCGATGCGTTCGCCGCGAAGATGAACGCCAAGGCTGCCGCCCTCGGCATGAAAGAGTCGCATTTCGTCACGCCTTCCGGCCTTGACGACGCGCAGCATTACTCCACCGCGTGCGACATGGCCATTCTGGCGCAGGCGGCGCTGAAGAACACGGGTTTTGCGAAGCTGGTGTGCCAGAAAAAGGCGAAGGTCACGTTCCTGAATCCGGCGCAGACGTGCATCCTCACGAACCACAACAAGCTTCTCACCATGTACCTGGGGTGCGACGGGGTGAAGACCGGCTTTACCGACAAAGCCGGGCGTTGCCTTGTTTCGTCCGCCCAGAAGAACGGCGTGCACCTTGTCGCGGTGACGCTCAGCGACCCGGACGACTGGAAGGATCATGCCGCGCTGTTCGACTACGGCTTTTCGCGGCTTGTGAGCAACAGAATCGACGATTCCGCCTACCGGGTTTCCATTCCCCTCGTGGGCGGGGTAAAAGACAGCGTGCAGGTCTGCGGCACGGCGGGGGACAGCGTTGTCACCGACTACGGGCAGCCGCTGACAAGGACCGTCGAGCTGCCGCGCTTTGCCTATGCGCCCGTCCGGGAGGGACAGGTGCTGGGTGCCGTCCGCTATACCTGCGCCGGGAAGACCGTGGCGCAGACGGAGCTTTTGGCCTCCGAGAACATCGCGCAGCCTCCCGCGCGGAAAAGTTGGCTGCAAAAGCTGTGGGACTGGATTCTGAATTTGTTTTCCTTCCGATAGCGCGGCCGGAAAAAGGTGAAAAAATGTCAGAAGAAATCAGACTTCAAAAAATCCTCGCCGATTTCGGCGTCGCTTCCCGGCGGGCGGCCGAGGAGCTTATCCGGCAGGGCAAGGTCACCGTCAACGGCGCCGTCGCCTCCGTCGGCATGAAGGCCGACCCCGCCCGCGACCGCATCGCGCTGAACGGGCGCCTGCTGCGCCGCCCGGTGCGGACGGAGAATCTGTACATCATGCTAAACAAGCCGCGCGGGTATATCACGACCATGAGCGACGAGATGGAGCGCAAATGCGTCGCGGAGCTGGTCCGCTCGATCCCACAGCGCGTCTATCCGATCGGAAGGCTGGACCGCGAGTCGGAGGGCCTTCTGCTGATGACGAACGACGGCGCCTTCGCCAACGCGATGATGCACCCCTCCCGCCACGTCGAGAAGACGTACCGCGTCACGGTGCGGCCGGGCGTCAGCCGCGAGCAGCTGCAGCAGATGGAGCAGGGGATTGTCATCGAGGGCCGGAAGACCGCCCCCGCCGGGGTGAGCGTGCTCGCCGCAGAGCCGGGGCGCGTCGTGCTGCAGATTGTCCTGCACGAAGGCCGGAACCGGGAAATCCGCAGAATGTGCGAGGCCCTGGGCCTTGAGACCGCCCGTCTGAAGCGCACCGCGTTCGGGCCGGTGCGCCTCGGCATGCTGGCCCCGGGCAAATGGCGCAGGCTTTCCCCGGAAGAAACCGCGTCCCTGCGGGCGGCCGCAGGGCTGGAAAAACCGGCCGCGGAAAGCGTGCGGCGGCCCGGGAACAGCCGCGGCGGCCGCGGTACTTAAAAAGAATCACTTTTCTACATCGTCGGCAATTTTGCTTGTCAAGATTGCCGAAATTGTTTATAATCGAACTGAATATGAAAATACTGTGCGGACGGAGTGCGCATAACGGGGGAATCAATCATGAAAAATGCCGACGATGCGGCAAAGTTGCAGGAATTGCGCGCCAGCGTGCGGCAGACGGCGGGCTATCGCCGCCTGGCCCTGCTGTTCGACGGCGCGGAGTTCGACGAAATCGATGCGTATGCGGCGTCCGGCGGCGGCAGCGCGGAGGCCGTCGCGGGGTTCGGGAAGATAAACGGCTCGCCGGTCTGTGCCTTTTCGCAGAACAGCGACGTCGCCGGCGGGGCCATGTCGAAGGCGCAGGCCTCCAAAATCAGAAAAACCTTTCAGCTGGCTTTGAAAGCGGGGGTTCCCGTCGTGGGGATCTACGATTCCATCGGGGGAAGGCTTGACGAAGGCGCGGATATGCTCTCGTCGTTTGGAGAGATCCTGCTGGCCGCCAACAGCCTTTCCGGCGTTGTGCCGACCGTTTCTCTCGTGCTGGGGCCGTGCACCGGCACTCTCGCGATGATGGCGGCCGGCGCGGACCTTGTCGTCATGTCTGAAAAGGCGGAGCTGACGGTCGCGACGGACGGGGAGGGCGGCTCCGCACAGGAAACGGAAAAGCTCGGCGTCTGCCACGTCGTTGCGAAAGGCGAGGAGGATGCGGTGCGCACGGTCCGCACGATTCTCTCAATGCTGCCCGCGAACAACCTCGCCGTCGCCCCGCTGTTCGACGCTTTGTCGCCGGACGCGGATATCCGGCGGGCGTCGTCGCCGCGCGATATTATCCGTTCGGCTGCGGACGGCGGCAGCTTTCTGGAGCTTGGCGAAGCGTTCGGCGCGGGCGCGGTGATCGCGCTGGTCCGGTTCGGCGGAACGGCCGCGGGGGCCGTGGCGCTCGGCGGAGTCATCGACGCCGATTCCTGCTCGAAGGCGGCGCGGTTCGTCCGCTTCTGCGATTCGTTTTCCCTGCCCGTCGTCACCTTTGTGGACGCGGAGAGGTTCGCGACGGTGAAAGAAGCGTCCAAGCTCTCCAGCGCCTACTCCGAAGCGACGACGGCAAAAATCGCCGCCGTGACGGGCAGAGCCTGCGGGCCGGTCTATATCGCCGTCGCCGGGCGCGGCGCGAACGCGGATTATGCGTTTGCGTGGCCGTCCGCGGCCGTTTCCACCCTTGCGCCGGAGACGGGGGCCATCTTCCTTTGGAACGACCGCCTCAAAGGGTCCGAACACCCGGCCGAGGACAGGAAAAAGCTCATCGAAGAATACAGAACCACGCGGGCCGGCGCCCTTGCGGCTGCGGCCGGCGGCATGATTGAAGATGTCGTCGAGCCGGAACAGACCAGGAAGAAGATTCTTTCCTGTCTGGACATGCTTTCGGGCAAGCGCGTCTCGACGCTCCCGAAAAAGCACGCGGACATCCAGCTCTGACGTTACGCTCCATCCAAATTTACAGGGGGTCTTATTACGATGAAACATTTGAAGGTTACGGTCAACGGTACCGTCTATGACGTTCAGGTGGAAGAAGCCGCAGCTCCGGCCGCGGCGCCCGTACCGGAAAAAGCCGCGGCGCCCGCCGCTTCTCCGGCTCCTGCGGCCCCGTCTGCGCCGAAAGCGTCCGCTCCGGCAGACGGCGAGACAATCACCAGCCCCATGCCCGGCACCATTGTCAGCGTGGCGGTCAAACCCGGCCAGAGCGTGAAAAAAGGCGACGTACTGCTCGTTCTGGAAGCGATGAAGATGGAAAACGAAATCATGGCGCCGCACGACGCGGCCGTCGCCGCCGTCCTTGTGAACAAGGGGGATAACGTGAACTCCGGCGATCCCCTTGTTTCCCTCGGCTAAGGGGGCGCGGACATTATGGCACAGAAAATCGGAATCACCGAAGTGGTCCTGCGCGACGCACACCAGTCGCTGATTGCGACGCGCATGCCGCTTTCGGACATGCTGCCCATCCTAGGCAAGCTGGATCAGGTGGGCTTCCACTCTCTGGAGTGCTGGGGCGGCGCGACGTTCGACGCCTGCCTGCGCTTCCTTGACGAAGATCCGTGGGAGCGCCTGCGCGTCATCCGCAAGAACTGCCCGAACACAAAGCTGCAGATGCTTTTCCGCGGGCAGAACATCCTCGGCTACCGCCATTATTCCGACGACGTGGTCGAGTATTTCGTCCAGCGCTCCGTGGCGAACGGCATCGACATCATCCGCATCTTCGATGCGCTCAACGACATCAAGAACCTCACTGTTGCCATCAACGCCGCAAAAAAAGAGAAGGCGCATGTCCAGGTCGCCATCTCTTACACGACGGGCCCGGTGTTCACGGACGAGTATTACGTCGACTACGCGAAGCGGATTGAAGAAGCCGGGGCGGATTCCATCTGCATCAAGGACATGGCCGCCCTGCTGACCCCGTACCGCACGTACGGCCTCGTGAAAGCCATCAAGGGCGCCGTGGGCATTCCGGTCCAATTGCACACGCACTACACGTCGGGCCTCGCCTCCATGTGCGAGCTCAAGGCGGTCGAGGCGGGCGTCGACTGGCTCGACACCGCCATGTCGCCGCTGGCCCTCGGAACTTCCCACACGCCGACGGAGTCGATGGTCGCCGCGCTGAAGGACACGCCGTACGACACGGGCCTCGACCTTGTGCTTCTCAACGAGATCCGCGAGTATTTCATGACCCTGCGCGAAAAATACATCAAGAGCGGCCTGCTCGACCCGAAGATGCTCGCGGCCAACACAAAGGCGCTCATCTACCAGGTGCCGGGCGGCATGCTCTCGAACCTTCTTTCGCAGCTCAAGCAGGCCGGCAAGGCAGACAAGCTCGAAGAGGTCATGCAGGAGGTCCCCCGCGTGCGCAAGGACGCCGGGTATCCGCCGCTCGTCACGCCGACCTCCCAGATCGTCGGCACACAGGCGGTGTTCAACGTGATTACCGGCGAGCGCTACAAGATGTGCACCAACGAATTCAAAGACCTCGTCGCGGGCAAATACGGCACCACGCCCGTGCCCATCAGCGACGAGTTCGTGAAAAAAATCATCGGCGACGCGCCTCGCATCACCTGCCGCCCCGCCGACCTGCTGAAGCCGGAGCTCGAGACGCTGCGCAAAGAGTGCGCCGAGTGGACGGAGCAGGAGGAGGACGTGCTTTCTTATGCGCAGTTCCCGAAGGTCGCGGCCGATTTCTTCAAGAGGCGCGCGCAGAAAAAATACGGTATCGACGGCCGGCACGCCGACGCGGAGAAGCGAATCCACCCCGTCTGAGCGGCTTGACAATGAGCCCCCAATCCTGCTACAATAAAGGATACTATTATGGAATGCGCCTGCGGCTGCCGTGCCGGCCGGTTTTGTGCGGGAACTTCCGCACGCGGACTGCGCTGCATCCCCGCGTCTGTCTGAATTTATGGCTTTAGGAATGATTGTTGATGATAAAAAGCATGACGGGTTTCGGCAGGGCCGAAGAGATCGTCGAAGGACGCGATATCCTCGTCGAGATCAAATCCGTCAACCACAGGTTCTTTGATTTCAGCGCCCGCATCTCTCGCGGATACGGCTTTCTGGAAGACAGGGTCAAAACATACCTGCAAAAAAACGTGACGCGCGGTAAAATAGACGTGCTCGTTTCTCTTGAGACGATGGACGACACGCAGGCCGAGGTCACTGTGAACCGTTCCCTGGCGGCCGGGTACCTGGCCGCCCTGCACGAGCTGAAAGACGCGTACGGCCTGCCGGACGACATCACGGTCGGCGCCGTCGCCCGGTATCAGGATATTTTCACCGTCCGCCATGCCCCGGAAGACGAAGAAAAAGTCTGGGAGCAGGTCGGCGGAGTCCTCCGGAAGGCGGTCGTTCCGCTTTTGGCCATGCGGGAAGCCGAGGGCGCCCGTCTGAAGGAAGATCTCGCCGCGCGCACGCAGGCCATTCTGCAGGCCGTCGCGAAAATCGAGGAGCGTTCGCCGAAAACGGTCGAGGAATTCCGGCAAAAGTTTACGGAACGCCTCAGCGCGCTGCTTGACGGCGCCGGGGTCGACGAGCAGAGGATCCTGACGGAAGCGGCCATTTTTGCCGACAAAGTTTCCGTCACGGAAGAAACCGTGCGGCTGCGCAGCCACGTCTCCCAGTTCGACGGGCTGATGGAGTCCGGCGGCGCCGTGGGACGCAGGCTCGATTTTCTGACCCAGGAGATGAACCGCGAAACGAACACCATCGGCTCCAAGTGCGTGGACGCCGAGATTTCCCACATCGTTGTGGACATGAAAGCGGAAATCGAAAAGATCCGCGAGCAGATACAGAACATCGAGTAAGGAAAAACAGAAGCAAAAGGGAGAAATCATATGAAACTGATCAATATCGGTTTCGGAAACATGGTTTCCGCAAACAGGCTCGTTGCAATCGTCAGCCCGGAATCCGCGCCCATCAAACGAATCATCCAGGACGCGAAGGAGCGCGGCACCCTGATCGACGCGACCTACGGGCGGCGCACCCGCGCGGTCATCATCACCGACAGCGACCACGTGATTCTGTCGGCGGTCCAGCCGGAAACGGTCGCCAACCGCCTGAACGACGAGCGCGGCGATATCGACGAGGAGGAACTCGAAGACGATGGCGAATAAGGGCCTGCTGGTGATCCTTTCCGGCCCGTCCGGAACGGGAAAGGGGACCGTGCTGAAATCGCTGCTCTCGGGCGGCGGACCCATCCGGTTTTCCGTTTCCGCCACGACGCGCGCGCCGAGGCCCGGCGAGCAGGACGGCAGAGAATATTATTTTATATCCCGGGAAGAATTTAAACGGATGGTAGACGCCGGAGAAATGCTTGAAAGCGCGGAATACTGCGAAAATTATTACGGCACGCCGGCGGCCCCGATCCGCGAGTGGACCTCGCAGGGGATCGACGTGATTCTCGACATCGAGGTCCAGGGCGGCGCCCAGGTGAGAAAGAAGTGCCCGGACGCGGTCGGCATCTTCATCCTGCCCCCTTCCATGCAGGAGTTGGAGCGCCGCCTGCACAAGCGCGGGACCGAGTCCGACGAGACGGTCCGCAAACGCCTCGAGACGGCCCGCCGGGAAATTCCGGAGGCCAAAAATTACGATTACGTCGTCGTGAACGATTCCTTTGAGCTTGCCGCGGCCCGCATCCGCGAGATTCTGCATGCGGAAAAGCACCGCACAGAACGGAATGCGCAACTGATTGAAAGGATGCTTGAACATGATTAAACCGATTGCAGACCTGATCCTGACCCCCAAGCAGAGCCGCTATTCCCTTGTGATCGCCGTTTCCAAACGCGCGAGGCAGATTGCGGAGGACGCGGAAAAGAACCGGGACATTCTGGACGAGAAACCGGTCGAGCTGGCGGTTCAGGAATACGTCCATCATAAATATACGATGGTTGAACAGAACAACCCCAACGACGACACCGACACCTGACCGCTTGCAAGAGGCGATGAATGTGGCGGCCGTTGCGAAGATCGCGGTGGAAAACGCCGTTTATCACTTTGACAGGGCGTTTGACTACCTTGTGCCGGATGCCCTGCGCTCCGGCGGGCTTGTGGGCTGCAGGGTCGTCGTGCCGTTCGGCGCCTCCAACGCGAAGCGCGTGGGGGTCGTGCTCGGCCTGGAAGAGCAGCCGGACGTGCAGCGGGAAAAACTGAAAAACGTGCTTTCGGTCCTCGACCGGGCCCCGCTTCTGTCTGCGGAAGCCGTGGGCCTTGTTTTTTGGATCTCCGAACACACGTTCTGCACCCTTTTTGAAGCTGCAAGGCTGTTTTTCCCTTCCGGCGTCGAGCTGAAGCTGAAAACGGAGTACGCTCTGGCAAAGCCGGAAAACGAGCTGGACCTGTCCGGCCTTGACGGCGAAGAGCGGCAGGCCGTCCGCTTCCTTGCCGATGCGAAGGGGTTCGTCCGCCGGGATACGCTCCTGCGGCGGATGGGCCTCGTTCCGGAAAGCGACGTCCCCGAACGGCTGCTGCACAAGGGGATCCTGCTGAAAAACAGCGGGGCCGTCAGGCATATCCGCGACGCCACGCAGAAAATGGTCCGCCTTTCCGGCGCGGGCGGCGCGCAGAAGCTGACGCCGAAGCAGAAAGCCGTCGTCAAGATTCTGACGGACGCCGGTTCCGCTTCCCTCAAAGAGCTGTGCTATTTTTCCGGAGTGACCGCATCCGTCGTGAATGCGCTTGTCAAAAAGGGCCTCGCGCAGTATTATGATGTTGAGGTATACCGCAATCCGTATGCGTCCGTGCCGCCGGAGAGCCGCGACAGTGACTTTCAGCTTTCCGACGAGCAGCAGACGGCCTACCGGAACCTGCTGGCCCAGTACCGGGCCGGGAAAGGCGGCACCGCCCTGCTTTACGGCGTGACCGGCAGCGGCAAGACCTCCGTCTTCATGCGGCTGATCGACCGGGCGAGGGAAGACGGCCGCGGGGTCGTTGTCATGGTGCCGGAAATTTCGCTCACCCCGCAGACGGTTTCGCTGTTCCGCTCGCGTTACGGGGCGTGCGTCGCCGTCTTCCACAGCGGACTCACGCTCGCGGAGCGCATGGACGAGTGGAAGCGCGTCAAAGCCGGCGACGCGTCGATTGTGGTCGGCACGCGCTCCGCGGTCTTCGCGCCGCTTAAAAGCATCGGGATCATCATTATGGACGAGGAACAGGAAAGCACCTATAAGTCCGAGTCGTCGCCCCGGTACCATGCGCGCGACGTTGCAAAATACCGCTGCGCCTACCACAAGGCGCTTCTGGTCCTTTCCTCGGCCACGCCGTCCGTTGAAAGCTACTATTTTGCGCAGAGCGGGCGGTACAGCTTTAACGTTCTGCCCGCCCGCTACGGGGAGGCCCGGCTGCCGCAGGTCGATGTCGTGGACATGAACGGCGAGCTGGAGCAGGGCAACCGCACGATTTTCAGTTCCAGGCTTCTGGAGGCCCTGCAGGAAAACCTCGCCTGCAAAAAGCAGTCCATCCTGCTGCTGAACCGGAGGGGGTACAACACGTTTGTGTCCTGCCGCGCGTGCGGCCACGTGCTGACCTGCCCGAACTGCAGCATCACGCTGACCTATCACGCGGCGAATCGGCGGCTGATGTGCCACTACTGCGGCTTTTCCATCCCTTTTACAAAGGAATGTCCCTATTGCCACGAAGAGGCCGTCAGCTATTCCGGGTTCGGCACGCAGCGGGCGCAGCAGCAGCTTTCGGAGCTGCTGCCGCAGGCCGGCATCCTGAGGCTGGACGCGGATTCGACCATGACCCGCTTCGCCTACGACAAAAAGCTGAAACAGTTTGCCGACGGGGAGTATGACATCATCGTCGGCACGCAGATGGTTGCCAAAGGGCTGGATTTTGAAAACGTCACGCTCGTGGGCGTGCTTTCCGCCGACCAGGCGCTTTACGGCGACGACTTCCGCAGCTACGAGCGGGCGTTCGACCTTCTGACGCAGGTGGTGGGGCGCTCCGGAAGGGGCCGGTATAGCGGGCGGGCGATCATCCAGACGTTTACGCCGGAGAACAAAATCATCCGCCTGGCCGCGGAGCAGAATTACCCCGGGTTTTACAATGGGGAAATCGCCCTGCGCCGGCAGCTGCTGTACCCGCCGTTCGCCGATATCTGCATGGTCGGGTTCGTCGGCACGGATGAAAGGAAGGTGCGGGCCGCCAGCGTGGATTTTCTTCAGAAGCTGCGCGAGACGGCGCAGCGGGATTACCCCGGTCAGCCGATGCGCGTGCTGAACCCGTCGCCGGCGTCTGTCGGCAGGGTCAGCGGCAAATACCGCTATAAGCTGATGATAAAATGCAGGAATACCCGGCAGCTGCGCGAGATGATCCGCAGGCTTCTGGTCTGGTTTCCGTCCGGAAGAGAGCATGCCGGCGTCACCGCTTTTTCCGATATGAACCCTGAGTCGATTTTGTGATTTTATCTGTGACAGGAGGAGTCTAGAGTGGCCACACGAAATATTTTGACGGAGGACAAAGACGGGGCCTTTCTTCGCAAAAAATGCCGCCCGGTCGAAAAATTCGACAGACGTCTTGCCGTTCTTCTGGACGATATGGCCGACACGCTGCACGAGGCGAACGGAGTGGGCCTGGCGGCAATTCAGGTCGGAGTCCTGCGCCGCGCCGTCGTCGTCGATGTGGGCGACGGAATCAAGGAGCTTGTCAACCCGGTCGTCCTTGAAAAAGACGGGGAGCAGGAGGCCCTGGAGGGCTGTCTTTCCATTCCCGGCAAATGGGGAAAAACCGTGAGGCCGAAGCATGTGCGGGTGCGCGCGCAGGACCGCAGCGGCAAGTTTTTCGAATACGACGCCGAGGATCTTCTCGCCGTCGCCTCCTGCCATGAGATCGACCATCTGGACGGCGTCCTGTTCCTGGAGCATGTGACGCATATGCTCACGGAAGAGGAACTGGAGCGTTTGAATTCTTCAAAACCGTCGGAGGAAGTTAAATAATGCGCATCGTTTTTATGGGCACCCCCAGCTTTGCCGTCCCGCCTCTGCAGGCCCTGCTCCGCGAGGGCCATGAGGTCGCGGCGGTTTTCACGCAGCCGGACAAACCGCAGGGGCGGAAGATGGTGGTCACGCCCCCGCCGGTCAAGGTCCTTGCGCGCATGGAGGGGATTCCCGTTTACCAGCCGGCGACTCTGAAAGACGGCGCCGCCCTCAGACAGATTGAACAGATTGCGCCCGACGTGATTGCTGTCGCCGCCTACGGCAAGATCCTGCCGAAAGGCATCCTCGGCGCGCCGAAGTTCGGCTGCGTCAACGTGCACGCCTCCCTTCTGCCGAAATACCGCGGGGCGGCGCCCATTCAGGCGGCTGTTCTGAACGGGGAGCCGCGCACCGGCGTAACGACTATGCAGATGGCCGCGGGCCTCGACACCGGCGACATCCTTCTGCAGATGTCCACCCCCATTTTCCCGGAGGAGACCGCGGAGGAGCTGACCGGGAGGCTTTCCAATCTCGGCGCGGAGCTTCTTGTGCGGACGCTCCAGACCGCGGAAGAGGGCGCCTTGCACCCGGTCCCGCAGGACGACGGCCAGTCGAGCTACGCCCCCATGATCACGCGGCAGATGTCCCCGGTCGACTGGAACCGCACGGCGCTGCAGATCCATAACCAGGTGCGCGCCCTTTTCCCGTGGCCGGGCGCCAGCACGGTATTCCGCGGGCGGACGCTCAAAATCTGCCGCACCCGCGTTGCGCCGCAGACCGCAGCCGGCCTGCCTGGGATGATCTTTTCGGAAGAGGGCGCTTTTCTCGTCATCTGCGGCGAAGGGACTGTTCTGGAACTGCTCGATGTGCAGCCGGAAGGCGGAAAGAAAATGCGCGGCGGCGAGTTTCTGCGCGGGCATTCCGCGCAGGGGGTCGTCCTGCCCGGATAAAACGGAGGCTTTCAATGGGATTTTATTATTTTGACTATACCTATTTCATTTTCATGATCCCTGCGCTGATCGTCACCATGTTCGCGCAGTACCGCGTGAAATCCACCTTTGAAAAATATTCGAAGATGGGCACGGCGCGCCGCATTACCGGCGCCCAGGCCGCCGAGACCGTCGCGCGCCACGGCGGGGCCTCCGGCATTTCCATCCGGCAGATCGCCGGAAGCCTGACCGACAATTTCGACCCACGCGGCGGGGTCATCAGCCTTTCGCAGGACGTCTACGGCTCCACCTCCGTCGCGGCCGTGGGCGTCGCGGCGCACGAAGCAGGGCACGCCGCGCAGGAAGCGGCCGGTTATTTTCCCAACAAGCTGCGCACCGCCCTGGTGCCGGTCACCAACATCGGTTCCCGGCTTGCGGTCCCGATCGTTATTTTCGGGCTGATCCTCCCGACGCGCTACGACTTTGTCGTTTATGCCGGCATCGCCCTGTACTGCCTTGCCGTGCTGTTTCAGCTGATCACGCTTCCGGTGGAGTTCAACGCGAGCTCAAGGGCGCTGAAAGCGCTGGACGAGACGGGCATCCTGTACCCTGACGAGCTCGAGGGCGCACGGCGCGTGCTGGCCGCCGCCGCCATGACTTACCTCGCCGCAAGCTTTACCGCCATCCTGATGCTGCTGCGGCTTCTGTTCCTCGCCGGCAGCCGGCGGAACAGCGACTGATGCCGAACGCGCGCGCGGCGGCGCTGAAGGCCCTTCTGCGCGTGGAAGGGCAGGAGGGCTATTCCAACCTTGTGCTGAATGCGGAGCTTGACGCCATGGGCCCGGATCCGCTTGACCGATCGCTCGCCACGGCGATTTTCTACGGGGTGCTGGAGCGGCGCCTGACGCTGGATTACGTCATCGGCTTCTTTTCCAAAATTCCTGTGCGGAAGATGTCCCCCGCCGTGCGTGAAATTCTGCGGATCGGGCTGTACCAGATCCGCTTTCTCGAAAAGATCCCGCCTTCCGCCGCCGTGAATGAATCGGTCAACCTGGCCAGAAGGCACGGCGCGGCCCGCTCCGCGGGTTTTGTCAACGCCGTTCTCCGCAGCTATCTGCGCGACCCAGGCCGCGCCGCTTTCCCCGACAGGGAGCGGGAGCCCCTGCGGTACCGCAGCGTTTTCTATTCCTGCCCGGAGGAACTGATCGCTTTCTGGCAGGGCGCGTACGGGGAATCCATTGCGGACGGCATCCTCGAAAGCCTGCTCTGCAGGCCGTCTATTTTTGCGCGGGTGAATAATACCCGGATTTCAGAGGAACAATTAATAAAACGGCTGGCCGGGGAGAACGTCAAGGCTGCTCCGGCGCCGTTCCCGGAAAACGCCGTCCGCCTCGACACGCCGGGCAGTCTGCCGGGCACGGCCGCCTACCGGGACGGCCTGTTCCATGTGCAGGATCTTTCCTCGCAGCTGTGCTGCCGCGTTCTCGGCCCGAAGCCGGGCGAGCGGGTCCTGGACGTCTGTGCCGCGCCGGGCGGGAAATCGTTCACCATGGCGGAGCTGATGGAAAACCGGGGCGAGGTCCTCGCTTTTGACAAATACGAGCCGCGGACGGAGCTGATCCGGCAGGGCGCGGCGCGCCTTGGGCTTTCCGCAGTCCGCGCGCAGGTCCGGGACGCCGCGGCGGAGGCGGAGGAAAACGATCCCGCGCCCGCGGACCGCGTGCTGTGCGACGTGCCGTGCTCCGGGCTGGGTGTCCTGCGCAGGAAGCCCGAAATACGCTATAAATTTCCATCTGCACTTGACAGCCTGCCCGATTTGCAGTACCGTATACTCTGTAGATCGTCCCGCCTTGTCAAACCCGGCGGGGTGCTGGTGTACTCCACCTGTACGCTGAATCCGGCGGAAAATTCCGGCGTGGCTGGGCGTTTTCTGACGGAACACAGTGAGTTTTCCCCTCTTCCGCTGCCGCTGCCGCTGCCGGGGCCGGTGGGCCGTCTGGCCCCGGAGCCGGACAATCAGCTGACGCTGTTCCCTCAGGCATGCGGGACCGACGGCTTTTTTATCTCGGCTTTCCGCAGGCCTCGCCCTTAGGCTCTTATCTTTTGCAGGGGAACGCCCCGGGCGGGCAGCATGCGATTTTTTCTGAAGAAAGCAGGGAGAATGCCGTTGGGCCTTGAGGATATCAAATCGGCTTCGCTCGAAGAACTGAAAACGCGTTTTGCCGCGGAAGGCCAGCCGCCGTTCCGCGCGCTTCAGGTTTACCGCTGGCTTGCGCGCGGCGTGGCTTCCTTCGATGAAATGACGGATCTGCCGGCGTCTTTTCGCCGCACGCTGGCGGAGAAAAATTACATAGCTTCCGCCCGCATCGAGCGGAAACTCTGTTCCCGGCTGGACGACACGGTGAAATACCTGTTCCGCATGCACGACGGCCAGCTGGTGGAGAGCGTGCTGATGCGCTACAAATACGGGTGGACCATCTGTATTTCTTCGCAGGTGGGCTGCAAGATGGACTGTTCGTTCTGCGCCACGGGGAAAAGCGGCTTTTCAAGGAATCTTTCCGCCTCCGAACTGCTCGCGCAGATCCAGTCGGCCCAGAAGGACATGGGCGTCCGCATCTCCAATGTGGTTCTGATGGGCATGGGGGAACCGCTTGACAATTACGAAAACGTGACCCGCTTTCTGGACCTTGTTTCTTCCGAAGACGGCATGAATATCGGCATGCGCCATATTTCCCTTTCCACGTGCGGAATCGTCGACCGCATTTATGACCTTGCGCAGAAAAACTATCAGCTGACGCTTTCGGTTTCCCTCCACGCGCCGAACGACCGCATCCGTTCCCGGCTTATGCCCGTAAACCGCCGGTGGAACGTGGAAGAGCTTCTGGCCGCGTGCCGGGTTTACCTGCAGAAGACGGGGCGTCGCATTTCGTTCGAATACGCCATGATAGACGAGGTCAACGACAGCGAACGCTGCGCGCAGGAGCTTGCCGGGCGCCTGCACGGGATGCTGTGCCACGTCAATCTGATTCCGGTCAACCGCGTGCAGGGCTCTCCGTTTGAAAAAAGCAGGAAAGAAGCTTTGCAGAAGTTTCTTTCCGTTCTGATAAAGAATGGGATTTCTGCCACAGTCCGAAGGACCCTGGGAGCGGACATTGACGCTTCCTGCGGACAGCTTCGGCGCAGATACCAGGAAGAGGGGACCAGCGTTGAGGGTCTTTAGCAAAAGCGATATCGGCCTTGTCAGAAAATCCAACGAAGACGCCTGCCGCTGCGGGACTTTTTCGGATCATGCGGGTTGGGCCGTCGTCTGCGACGGCATGGGGGGCGTGAACGGCGGGAACGTGGCCAGCAGCGTTGCCGTCCAGAATATTTCTCAGGCGATTCTTTCCGGGTACCGGGAAGGGATGGACGGCGCGCAGATCCGCGAGATGATTGCTTCCGCAATCAGCGGGGCGAACGGGACGGTCCACTCCTTGGCGGGGGCGGACGCTTCCCTTGCCGGAATGGGCACGACGGTCGTCGTTGTCATTCTGGCCAGCGGCACGGCGCATGTCGCCCACGCCGGTGACAGCCGCGCCTATCTTATTTCGCACGAGGCCATCCGCCAGCTGACCACGGATCATTCCATGGTGCAGGAAATGGTGGAGAAAGGCGACCTTACGGCACAGGAGGCCAAAACGCATCCGCAGAAGAACATCATCACGCGCGCCCTCGGTGTGGAGCCTTCCATCCGGGTGGATTTCAGCGAGATCCCGGTCGGGGAGGGAGACCGGCTTCTTATCTGCACCGACGGCCTGACAAATTATCTTGACGAAGATCAGATTTTCCGTTTTTCCCAGGAGCTTGGCGCGCAGGAGCTGACCGAAAAGCTTGTTGCACTCGCAAAAAGCGCCGGCGGCGGCGACAATATCACGGTCGTCGTCCTGGAAGATCAAGCCGTTTAAGGAGCTGACAGCATGGATAATTATACTGGCAAACGGCTGGACGGCCGTTACGAGATCCACGAAATTATCGGCGTGGGCGGCATGGCTGTTGTTTACCGCGCTTATGACACAATTGACGACCGCACGGTCGCGATCAAAATCCTGAAGGACGAATTTTCCAGCAATGAGGAATTCCTCCGCCGGTTCCGCAACGAATCGAAAGCGATCGCCGTGCTGTCGCACCCCAATATTGTCAGGGTGTTCGACGTCAGCTTCGGGGACCGGATCCAGTATATTGTCGAGGAATACATCGACGGCATCACCCTGAAGGAGTATCTCGACCAGCAGAAGCAGATTAAATGGAAAGAAGCCATCCATTTCACCGTGCAGATCCTGCGCGCGCTTGAGCACGCCCACGGCAAGGGCATCATCCACCGCGATATCAAGCCTCAGAACATCATGCTGCTGCAGGATGGCACCATCAAGGTGACGGACTTTGGCATTGCACGCTTTTCGCACAACGAGACCCGCACCATGACGGACAAGGCGATCGGCTCCGTCCATTACATTGCGCCCGAGCAGGCCCGCGGCGATTTTACGGACGAAAAGACCGACATTTATTCCGTCGGCGTCATGCTGTACGAAATGCTGACCGGCCAGCTTCCGTTCGAGGCGGACAATGCGGTCTCTGTCGCCATTATGCAGCTGCAGACCGACCCGAAGCCCCCACGTGAAATCAACCCCACCATTCCGGAGGGCCTAGAAGAAATCACGCTGAAGGCCATGCAGAAGGATCCTTCCGCCCGCTATCAGTCCGCCGCCGACATGCTGCGCGACATTGAAGAATTCCGGCACAACCCGAGCGCCCGTTTCCAGTACAAATATTTTATCGACGAAAAGCCGACCAAATATATCGACGCCATCAACAACGTCAAAAAGACGGAGCAGCCGCTTTACAACGACAATTATGAGTACGTCGAAGAGGCGGAGCGCATGCCGGCGAAAAAGAAGAAGCCGGTCGCCCTGCTGATTGTGGCTGGCATTCTCGCGGCGTTTCTGATCACGGTGATCGCCGTGGGCACCGCCGCGCTGATCCGCAACTGGAACTCCGGCCCGACGGACGTGACCATGCCGAGCTATGTGGGGCAGCAGTACTCGAGCGTCGTCAACAAGACCTCCTCTTCCACCCCGTACTATCAGTTCTCGTTCACGCAGGAGCAGAAAAGCGATTCCAGCCACCCGGCGGGGCAGATCATCGGCCAGACGCCGAAGGCCGACACCATTGTGAAGTCGAACGCCGAGGTGACGCTTGTCGTCAGCACGGGCGGCCAGCAGGTCAAAATGCCCGATGTGACCGGCAAGACCCAGGACGACGCGGCGGCGATGCTGACGCAGCAGGGCATCAAGTATAAGCCCATGCCCGTCGCGGACGACAACGTCGAAGCCGGGAGCGTCGTCAGCACCGACCCGCCGGCCGGGACGATGGTGACGGTGGGCTCGACGGAGGTCAAGGTCTATGTCAGCACCGGCAAGCTGGACCAGAAGGTCGCCGTGCCCGACGTGACGGGCGACACCCTGACGGACGCCATCGCCAAAATTACGGCGGTCGGCCTTACGGTGGGGGAAAAGAACTACCAGGACGACACCGGGAAAGACAAGGACATCGTCGTCTCGACCACTCCTCTTCCGACCGTGAAGGTTGAAAAGGGCAGCACGGTAGACCTGACGCTCAGCTCCGGGAAAACCTCCGCCAAATCGGTTGACGTCTATGTCGACCTGCCGGCGAATGTGACCCATGACATTGTGCTTAAGGCTTACCTCGACGGCAGCCTGATGACGACCAAGACCGTCAATGCGCTGTACAACCCGACCCCCACGCTGACCTTTACGGGCCAGGGCAGCAATCATACGCTGGTCATTACGCTGGACGACAGCAAATACAGAGTCTATACGCTGGATTTTGAAACCAGCAAGCCCCGCCGTGACGAGTCGTACCCCTACGTGGAGCCCAGCTCTTCCCCCAGCTCGGGCAACCCGAGCAGCAACGGGGGCTCCGGCACCGGCGGCAACCAGGTCACACGCGGTGACTGAACAAAGTATGGAAAACGTGCGGGAAGGACACATCCTGAAAGGCATCGGCGGTTTTTACTATGTGGAGACGCCGGAGCGCGTTTACGAGTGCAGGGCGAGGGGACTTTTCCGAAAGGATGGGATCACGCCGCTTGCGGGCGACCGCGTTTCCGTTTCCGTCCTTCCAGACGGGACTGGGACGGTGGAAGAGATTCTTCCGCGCAGAAACTTTCTGGAACGGCCGCCCGTCGCCAATCTGGACACGCTCGTCATTGTCGCGTCTGTCCGCGAGCCGCACCCCAACACGCTCATGATAGACCGGATGATCGCGCAGGCTGTTTTCTGCGGCATTGAACCGGTCCTCGTCATTTCAAAAACCGATCTAGAAAGCGCCGGCCCGCTTTCCGAAATCTACCGGAAAGCGGGCGTCCTCTTTTTCAGCGTTTCCGCCGTGACGGGGGAGGGCGTCGAAGAGCTTGAGAAAATCCTTACGGGCAAAACGACGGTCTTCACCGGCAATTCCGGCGTCGGCAAGTCCACCCTGCTCAACAGCATGTTCCGCAGCTTTCACCTGCAGACGGGCGAAATCAGCAAAAAGCTCGGCAGGGGCCGGCACACGACGCGCCAGGTGGAGCTTCTGAAGCTGGAGGGCGGGGGCTATGTGGCGGACACCCCAGGCTTTTCGTCGTTCGATTCCAGGTCGTTCGCCGAAATCAGAAAAGAAGACCTTGCCGGCTGCTTTTCGGATTTTGCTCCGTACGTGGGGCAATGCCGGTTTACTTCCTGCACGCACACCTGCGAGGAGGGCTGCGCCGTCATCGAAGCGGTCCGCAGGGGCGACGTCAGCGGTTCCAGGCACGAGAGCTACGTGTCTATGTACCGGGAGATGAAAGAGAAAAAGGAATGGAACAAAAAAGAGAAATCTGCGTGGTAATCGGTTCCGCGCCCGTCGGGCAGAACCTGTTTGAGCGTCTCGGCAGGGACGGCTGCTTCGTCATCTGCGCCGACGGGGGATACGATACGGCCGTCCGGTTCGGAATCCGCCCCGATCTGCTCATTGGGGATTTCGATTCCATAAAAAGCTCCCTGCCTTCGGACGTCGGGACCATCCGCCTGAAGGTGGAGAAGGACGACACCGACCTGATGGCCGCCGTGAAAGAGGGAATCAAGAGAGGCTTCGAACGCTTCGTCCTGACCGGGGTGCTGGGCGGAGAGCGGTTCGACCACTCGGTTGCGAACCTCTGCGTGCTGCAGTATCTTTGCTCGCAGGGCTGCAGGGCCTTAATTGATCAGGACGGCTGCCGCGTGTTTTTGCTGCGGAGCGGCCGCCTGACCCTGAGCGGGGAGAAGGGCCGCACGGTCTCCGTTTTTCCGTTCGGCTGCGCTTCCTGCGAAGTGAGCTATACCGGCCTGCAGTACCCCCTTACGCACGCGCTGCTTTCGTCCGAGTTCCCGCTCGGCGTCAGCAACTGTGTTTCGGAGGATCAGGCGCAGATTATTGTTCACAGCGGTTCTGCGCTGATTGTTGTCCAGCAATAGTTCCGGCTGCACATAATTCCGCCGGCTGTATATACTGTAATGAATACAGCCCATAGACCGAAGAAAGGCGGTGGCGGAAAATGTGGAAGAACCGGAGCGGGCGCGGCCCTTCCTGGGCCTGCTACGCCGTCGTTTTCGGCCTTGGGCTGGCGCTGTCCTGCTTTTGCCCGCCGGGACTGGTCCTGTTTGTTGTAGCGGTCATCCTGGTCGCGCTGGGCATAGCGCTCATCAACAAGTGCTGAACATAATGGGAGGTCTGCGTCATGAAGGTCGTTGTTGTAAAAAGTTCAAAATTCTGGAGCTTTATCCTGCGCAAAACGTTCAACATAAAAAAAGAGCAAAACTGCTGAGCAAGTCAAATTTATCCCGGCGCAGCGCGAGCGGCGGTTCTCCAAAAGGGGAACCGCCGCCCGTTTTTTTGTGTCTCTTTGGCATAAATAAGACAAGACCGGAATACCATTACGTAGAAAGACGAAAAGGAGAGACCTTTTATGGATTATATGCTTGAACGCGAAAGGATCGCCGCGGGAGAGGTTATCTATGACGGCAGCCAGGAACAGCCCGTCGACATGGATATCAACCTGCCGGACTATTGCCCGGATATACAGCGCATTCTGAAATGCCAGGTCTATCCGCGCATCACGTCGAGAAGCGTCATGGGCGACCGGCTGATGCTCGACGGCGGTTACAGCGTCAAGATCTTTTATCTGGACCCGGAAGGCAAGAATGTCCGCAGCTGTGACTCCGGCGATTCGTTTTCGTCCGAAATCGCCCTGAAACAGCCGGCCGACAATGCACAGGTCCTTGCTTCTGCGCGCGTGGAATACATCAACTGCCGGGCCACAAGCCCGCGTCGGCTGGATGTTCACGGCGCTTTTTCACTGTGCGCCCGGGTCGTTGCGCCGGGCCAGGACGAACTGGTCGGCAATATTGCGGGCGACGACATCGAGCAGAAAAAAGAAACCGTTCCGCTGAATCAGCTTGCCGGGCTTGCCCAGCAGCAGTTCAGCGTCGACGAGGTCCTCGAGCTGGCCTCGGGAAAACCGCCCGCCGACAGCGTCATGCGGTCCGACGCTTTCGCGGTCCTTCAGGATTTCAAGGTAGCCGCCGCCAAGCTGATGCTGAAGGGGGAGGTCTGCGTCAAGTTCCTGTATCTTCCCACGGGCGAAAACGCCGAGCCTGAGACAATGGAGTATTCCATCCCCTTCACGCAGATGATCGACTGCGACGGCGTTACGGAGGACTGCCTGTGCGACATCCAGCTTGACGCCTTCGACGTTCAGGCGCAGATTAAGAACGATTATTCCGGGGATAAGACCTTTTTTGACACCCAGGTCAAGGTCATGGCGACGGCGCAGGTTTTCCGCAGGAGCGACGTCACGGTGGTCAACGACGCCTTTTCGAAGAAATTTGACCTGCAGATGGAGTCGAAGCCGAAAACGGTCGACAATCTTACCGAGCTGGCCGGGGACACCTTCGTGAACCGCAGCGACGTCACGCTGGAGGACAATTCGGTCTCGAAAGTGCTGGATATCTGGAGCGAGATGGCCAACGCCTCGGCGGAAGTTTCGGACGGCAAGCTTCAGTTCAAGGGGAAATACAGCCTCTGCGTCCTGGCGCTGAACAGCGACGGCGCACCGTTCTATTTTGAGCGCCTGATCGATTTCGAGTATTCCCGCGCCTGCGGCGCCGCCGGCGACGTGCGGTGTGAGGCGAGCGTGAGCGTGGGGGGCGTCAGCTACCGCATTACGGGCAACGGCATCGAGACCAAGACGGAGCTTCGGCTGCATGCGGAGATTTACACCAAGTTCTCTTTCAAAGAGTTTTCTTCGGTTTCCGCCGACGAAACAAAACCGACGCCGAACGACCCCACCGCTTCTCTCTGCATTTATTTTGCGGATGCCGGCGAGAATATCTGGAACATTGCGCGCGCTTACCGCACGTCGCCGGATTCCATCCGCAGCGAGAACGGCCTTTCCGGTGAAATCGTTGAGAACAGGGGGATGCTGCTGATTCCCATGTGACTGAAAAGAACTGGCGCAGCCGTGCTGCCGATGCGGCAAAATTTTCTCTGCCGGAGGGGGAGACGAAATGGAAGAACGCAACATTTACAAAGATATTTCCGAACGGACGAACGGTGATATTTACATAGGCGTCGTCGGGCCGGTCAGGACCGGAAAATCCACGTTCATCAAGCGGTTTATGGACACCATCGTGGTGCCGAACATGGATTCAGAATTCTCGCGCGGGCGCACGATAGACGAGATGCCGCAGTCCGCGGCGGGCCGTACCATCATGACGACCGAGCCGAAATTTATCCCGGAAAAGGCCGTCACCGTCCACATTGACAACAGCGCGACGTTTTCCGTGCGGATGATCGACTGCGTGGGGTACATCGTCCCCAGCGCGCTGGGCTACATTGAGGGCGACAATCCGCGCATGGTCCGCACGCCGTGGTACGAGGAGCCGATCCCGTTCAACATGGCCGCCGAGATCGGCACCAAAAAGGTCATCACGGAGCATTCCACCATCGGGCTTGTCATCACGACGGACGGCAGCATCAGCGACATTCCGCGCGCAGAGTATGAAGAAGCCGAGGAACGCGTCGTCGACGAGCTCAAAAAGATCAACAAGCCGTTTATCGTGCTGCTCAACTGCGTGGATCCCGGGACGCCCGAAGCGCAGACGCTGGCCGATAACCTTCAGCAAAAATACACGGTCCCCGTGCTGCCTGTGAACTGCCTTAACATGGAAGAGGCGGAAATCCGCAACATCCTCGCGAAGGTCCTGTTCGAGTTCCCGGTGCGCGAGGTGCGGGTCGAGATGCCCCGCTGGCTCTCTTCCCTCGAGAAGACCCACTGGCTGCGCTCGGCGGTGTTTTCCTGCATCCAGGACTCGGCTTCCCGGCTTTCCAAAATCCGCGACGTCGAGAACATTGTGAACGACGTGCAGCAGTGCGAGTTCGTCAGCGGCGCCGGCATCGTCTCGGTCGACCTCGGCACCGGGCGCTCGCGCATTTCCGTCAGCCTTCAGCAGGGGCTGTTCTACAAGGTCCTCGGCGAAAAGACCGGCTTCGAGGTCAGCGACGAGGGCAGCCTGATGGCCTGCATGCTGCAGATGGCCGAGATGAAAAAGACCTACGACAAAATCAGCCAGGCGTACCGCGACGCGGAAGAAAACGGGTACGGCATCGTCATGCCGAGCATCGACGAGCTGAGCCTGGAAGAGCCAGAAATCATCCGGCAGGGAGGAAAGTACGGCATCCGCCTCAGGGCCGCCGCGCCTTCCATCCACATGCTCAAGACGCGCATCACGACGGAGATCACCCCCATTGTCGGCTCCGAACGCCAGTCGCAGGAGCTGATTGAATATATCCTCAAGGAATTCGAGTCGAACCCCGCGCAGATCTGGGACTCGAACATCTTCGGCAAGAGCCTGCACGAGCTGGTGAACGAGGGGCTGCACAACAAGCTGATGCGCATGCCCGACGACGCCCGCGACAAGGTCCGGGAAACCATCGAGCGGGTCATCAACGAGGGCTGCAACGGCCTCATCTGCATCAT
>JAEZCC010000049.1 GCA_023412715.1 Bacillota bacterium | reverse complement strand
CGTTCGATGCAATGGAAGCCATGCGCACGCCCTATCGCATCGACATCCTGCAGCCGCTGTACTTCGTCCTGCCGGACCTCAAGCAGCTGTTCGACCTCGCCCAGCAGGACATCATGGCGATGGTGCGCGAGGCCATGCGCATGGGCCTGCACCAGCCGAAGTTTCCGCCGAAGGCGGCGTAGCGTGGACAACGCCGCAGGCTTGTCCACGCGTTTCGCTGGTCGAAGCCGACGCGTGGAAAACGCTTCGCGGTTTTCCACGGGGTGGCCATCCACCCTACGCTGATCTAAACCCTGCGGAAGGAACCTGGCCGCGAAGCCTCCTACTTTGTAGGGTGGATAACGCCGAAGGCTTATCCACGCGGCCAGTAAGCCTCGCCATTTCACCTACCCTTTCCAATCATCAAACAAAAGGACCACTAACATGACCGCCCTCGCCCAAGCCCAATGCGAAGCCTGCCGCGCCGATGCACCCAAGGTGTCCGATGAAGAACTGGCCGAGCTGATCCGCGAGATCCCCGACTGGAACATCGAAGTGCGCGGCGACCACATGGAGCTGGAACGTGTCTTCCTGTTCCGCAACTTCCGCCACGCCCTCGCCTTTACCAACGCAGTCGGCGCCATCGCCGAGGAAGTCGGCCACCATCCCGCCCTGCTCACCGAGTGGGGCAAGGTCACCGTCACCTGGTGGAGCCACGAGATGCGCGGCCTGCACCGCAACGACTTCATCATGGCCGCCCGCACCGACCAGCTCGCCGCCAGCGCGGAGGGCCGCAAGTAATGCACTTCGGCCAGATTCCCCGCGTGCCCGGCGACCCGATCCTCGGCCTGATGGACCTGTATCGCGCCGACACCAACCCGGCCAAGCTCGACCGCGGCGTCGGCGTCTACAAGGACGCCCAGGGCCTGACGCCGATCCCGCGCGCGGTGAAGCTGGCCGAGCAGCGCCTGGTGGACAGTGAGCAGACCAAGAGCTACATCGGCGGCCACGGCGACGCCCAGTTCGGTGCCCTCTTGCTGCGTCAGGTGCTCGGCAGCCGCGCCATTGCCCTCGGCGAGCAGCGTGCCGGCTGCACCCAGGCGCCGGGCGGCACCGGCGCGCTGCGCCTGGCCGGCGAGTTCATCGCCAAATGCCTGCCGGGGCGCAGCATCTGGCTGAGCGATCCGACCTGGCCGATCCACGAAACCCTGTTCGCCGCCGCCGGCCTGCGCGTGCAGCACTACCCCTACGTCGGCGCCGACAACCGCCTCGATGTCGACGGCATGCTCGCCACGCTGCAACAGGTGCCGCCTGGCGACGTGGTGCTGCTGCACGCCTGCTGCCACAACCCCACCGGCTTCGACCTGAATCACGACGACTGGCTGCGGGTGCTGGACGTGGTGCGCGCGCGCGAATTGCTGCCGCTGTTCGACTTCGCCTACCAGGGCTTCGGCGACGGACTGGAAGAGGACGCCTGGGCCGTACGGCTGTTCGCCGAGACGCTGCCGGAAATGCTCATCACCAGTTCCTGCTCGAAGAACTTCGGCCTCTACCGCGAGCGTACCGGAGCGCTGATCGCCGTCACCAGCGATGCCGAGCGTCTGCTCGACGTGCGCAGCCAGCTCGCGTCGCTGGCCCGCAACCTCTGGTCGACGCCACCGGCCCACGGCGCCGCGGTGGTGGCGACGATCCTGGCCGATGAGCCGCTGCGGCAGATCTGGCAGGACGAGGTGGAGAGCATGCGCAGACGCATCGCCAGCCTGCGGCAGGGGCTGGTCGAGGCGCTGACGCCCTATGGGCTGGCCGAGCGCTTCTCCCACATCGCCCGGCAGCGGGGGATGTTCTCCTATACCGGCCTGACCGCCGAGCAGGTACGCCGGCTGCGCGCCGAAGATTCGGTGTATCTGGTGGAAAGCGGTCGCGCCAACGTCGCCGGGCTGGATGCCGAGCGCCTGGACGATCTGGCCAGGGCCATTGCACGGGTGGTGCAGGGCTGAACGATGTGAAGGTGCGCGCCGGTGACGCCGCTTCTGGCGACGCCGCCGGATGCGCCGGAGCGAGAGAGCAGAGGCGCGGCTCGTGACCACGCGACTGGCTGCCGCAGCAGCGCCGGCACAGTAGCGCCGCAAGCTTTCAACCGGCTTTCAACGCGCGGCCGAGCTGCCTATGCTGGAGTCTGGCGCTCTACCCGGCCGATGCCATGACCGACTCCGTCACCATTCGGCAACAGCTCGCCGCCCTGCATCAGCAGGGCTTCGTGCTGCTGCCTGCCGTACTCGATCCCGCGGGCATCGCGACGCTGCGCGAAGCCATCGATGGCCTCGAACCCATCCACTGGGATTACCAGGGCCTGGTCGACGACCACTACAAGTGCGTCTTCAATCGCTCGCCGTTCTGGCTGCGCTTTCTCGATCTGCCCGGGGTGATCGGACTGGCCGAGGCGGCACTCGGGACGGACTGCCATATCATCGGCCAGACCGCCTGGCGCAGCCGCCCGGGCTTTATTGGCGGCGAGCTGCATGCCGACTACCTGGCCATGGAGCTGCCGGAAAGCCTGCTGGCCGATCCCGCCTTCGAACTGCCGATGCAGATCTGCACCGCACACCTGTATC